>JBAPSB010000225.1:0-9408 GCA_049281435.1 Desulfobacterales bacterium | reverse complement strand
CTAAGACGATGAACTTGTGCCAGCGCCTATCACGGATGGCGCCGTTCGTCAAAAAGAAAACCGATTAATATGAAGCCGGATAACGTGATGCTGCACTATGTTCTGAAGCTGGTGAAAACCGATTCCGGAACCGGCTACTTCGCCTGCTTTCCCCGGCCAGAGCCTGATTTCGAGACCGGCCTGCGATATGCGCGGGCGCACCCCAACGATGAATTCATACGCCGGCACCTGCTGCGGCTGATAAACGCCTGGGACAGGCACACGCTGGCGCGGGCCATTTCGGCCTGTGCGGCGGCCGACCTTTTTCTCCTGGCCCTTTTTTACGAAGCCTGCCTGCTCAACCCGGCGTTCGATTCGCTGCGCCGCCATTTTGCTGCCGACGTGGTGCAGCGCCTGGCCGATTTCACGCCGCTTGTTTTCATTGGCGCCACCCTTCTCGCGGACAGGACGTGCCACGAACAATGGATCCGGCTCTTTGGACTGAACATCACCGGGCATAAGGAACTTCCTAAACCCGCAGAGGGGACCCCGGGGCCGCCGTTACCCGACCGGCTCGTTTCCGAGGCCGGGAAGGTGGCGCAGACATTGCGGGAGGTGGCCGGCCGGCGGCCGGCCGGGGCGCGCCGGCAAAACGCCGCTGCTTTGGAGGCCGCCGGGGAGGCTGCAGGGACCGCGGCCTTGGCCCTTGCGCGGCTGGCGAAAGCCGGTATCGTGCCGGACCCCGAAATGCGCCACGAATCATCGCTTAGCCCGATTGCCCTGCTGCGGGGGTGGGAAATGAAGACGAGCGTGCACAATGGGCGACACCGCTTCGCATTGGAAGGGCCTCAAACCGCTTACGGCCGCGGGCTCGACCTTGAATCGGCCCGTGCGGCCTGCGTCATGGAAATCGTCGAACGCTGCTCGGCCTATGCCACTGTCGTTCCCGGCGAAATCAGGGGGTATCAGAAACCGTATCGCCTGCTTCACGGTCGCGCCTCGGACCTGCGGCGACAGCATATCAACCACCTCGATCCCAACCGCCTGACCCTCGAGGTGCCGTATGCCGATGATCCTTTCTACTGGCTTGAAGGGCAGGAAGCCGCCGGCACCGGATCGCGACCCATCTTCGTGCCGGCGCAATGCGTCTTTTTGTTTTGCAACCTGGATGAGCGCAAGCTTTTTTCCGCGCTGGGGTCAACCGGCCTGGCCTCGGGCAGCACCATGGCGGCTGCCAAAGTGAGCGCGCTGCTGGAGGTTATCGAGCGTGACAGTGAAAGCGTCATGCCCTTTTCCCAGCAGCAGTGTTTCGAGGCCGAAACCGAGGACCCGATGGTGGGCGCCTTGCTGGAGAGTTACGATCGGCTTGGCATCCGGGTCCAGTTCCAGGACATCACCACCCCGCTTGGCGTTCCGTGCTGCAAGTGTTTCGTGATTTCCGGTGACGGACGCATCGTGAAGGGAACCGGCGCGCACCTCGATGCGTGGCGCGCGCTGCTGGCGGCCATGACGGAGACCCCGTATCCCTATCCCGGCGGCCCGCCGTCACAACCGGCCATGAAGGGGCTCCTGCGGGTGCCGATGGAAAAGCTGCCAAATTATTCATGCGGTGACGCGGTCGGGGATCTGGCCCTGATCGAAACCTTGCTGGTTTCCAATGGCTTCGGGCCTATCTACGTCGATTTGACCCGCCGGGATGTTGGCATTCCGGTCGTGCGGGCGATCGTGCCCGGTATGGAGTTGTTGGGGGATTTCGACCGCTTTTCGCGGGTCAATCCCCGTCTCTATGCCAATTACGACAGGATGTTTCGGCCTTCAGGCTGACCAGCCGGCTGCGGCAAGGCTGCCCGCTATTTGTAGAGATTCTGGATACAGGTTTCGAAAATTCTGACAATGTTATACAGCGCCAACCGCAAAAACCAGTCATAGTGCGGGTGGTCGGTAAACTTCGGAATGGCGTATTTTTCCCGGTTTTGCGCCAGGGACCGGAATCCGAATTCACCGATGTTCCACATCAGGGTGTCATACGCCGCGGCGTCGAGATCGCGCGCCCACACGGTGCGTTTGTCAGCCGCCAGGGCCTCGCGATAGTCTTCCGCAAAAACGGGTTCGGCCGCGCCTGCGGCTTTATTTTCCAGGTTGAACTCGCACCCGTAGACCAACGCGATTCCCAAGACAGCCCCGTGCATGCGCAGCTGCCAGATGGCGTCGATCTCCGTGCGCGGCAGGGGATAGGCCCCGGTTTCGAGATTGATCAGGCTTGAAATGGCCCCGAATTCACCTGCATACCGCAGCAGCAGGGTCAGGGAATGTTCATCGACCGTCTCGATCCACTTCTTCAATCTGGACATCAGTTCCCCTGCACGGTTATAGACTCAAAGATCACGGTGTCACCCGGCACTTATCGGTTGTCGGCCGATGACGAGGCGGCCTTCTTCGTCTATCCATTGCGGATCTTCATATAGACCCGCAGGCTATCGAACGGGACCTTCGGCCAGACAATCCGGCCGGCCGGTTCGGGAGGGGCAACAAAAAAACCGGGTGTCCTTGTGCGGCAACCCGGCGTTCGTGCTTGTTCCCCGGCAACCCGGCTGTCTGCAAAAGATCCGTGGCTTTCCGTCCCTGTCTCGCGGCAGGTTTGGCCCTCTTTACGGGAAGTAATATTTAAAAAAATTATACGATGATGCGCCGGGTTTGTCAAATTTACGGGGCGGTGAAAATGGAGAACGCAGAGCAGGCGCGGGACCACACGGTGCGGTATGTCACAGCCGGATTTCCACCTTGTCGCGCAGGAAGTTCTTGACGGCGGCGATCGGTACCTCGCGGCGGTGGAAGATGCCGGCCGCCAGGGCCGACTCGGCCGCAGTCTTGGTAAAGACCTCCAGGAAGTGGTCCGTGCGGCCGGCGCCGCTGGAGGCGATAACGGGAATCGAAACCGCTTTTTTGACCGCATCGATCAACTCGATGTCGAAACCCAGCCCGGTGCCGTCCCGGTCGATGCAGTTGAGCAGGATTTCACCGGCACCCAGTTCTTCACAGGCCCGGGCCAGGGTTACGGCGTCCAGGTCCCGTCCTTCGCGCCCGCCTTTTATGGTGCACTGATACCAACAATACCGCTGCCCGCCGGGGCCCGGGAGGCGCGTTTCAATGACATGGTGGCGGACGGCGTCCGGAGAGGGGACATACACCCGGCGCGGATCGATGGAGATGACCACCGCCTGATTGCCGTAAACGCCGGAGATCTTCTCGATGGCGCTGCGGCCGGATTTAACCCCGGACCTCAGATAATCTTCCACCACAAGCACCGCATCGCTGCCGATGGACACCTTGTCGGCGCCGGACCGGAAATACTCCGCCGCGACCTCGAGCGACGAATACGCGCGCTTGTTTTTATCGGTGTAGTCGCGGATGCCGCCGCCGATGGTCAGCGGCACGAATACGGTGCGGGAGGTTTGTTTCAGCACCTCGAGCATCGGCATGTCTTCCAGCGGGAAATCGCGGAATCCGGTGATGTTGAGAAAGGTGATTTCATCGGCGCCCTCCTCGTAGTAGCGGCCGGCCAAGGTGACCGGCCGGCCGAGATTGCGCACGGCGCCATCTTCGCGGACATCGTAGCGGTCGCCCTTTGTGACCACCAGATCGCCCTGGTCATTTGCGCGGACATCCAGACAGGCGATGATCCGCTTGGCCAGACGGGTATGATTCAAGACGCGGGCGGGGAGATGAGGCCGGGCGTCATTGCTTAAAAAATTTTTCAGGAGACGCAGCCCGGCGCGCCCGCTCTTTTCGGGGTGGAACTGGGTCGCGATGATGTTGCCTTTCTGAATTCCACTGACAAACCTGTCGCCGTAATCGGTGGTCGCCAGGACCAGGGCCGGGTCCTGCGGCGAAACGTAATAGGAATGGACGAAATAATACTTTTCGTCGCCGGCGATCGCATCGAAGATCTTCGAGGGCTGTCGGATGGTCAGGCCGTTCCAGCCGATGTGCGGGACCGCCAGTGCATGGGTGAACCGTTTCACCACGCCCGGAATGACCCCCAGGCCCCGGCAGCCCGGAGCTTCCTCGCTGCTGTCGAAGAGTGCCTGCAACCCGAGGCAGATGCCCAGAAAGGGCCGGTTCGACTCAAGATAGGCCTTCAGCGGTTCCACGAGGCCCTTGCCGTGCAGGATCCGCATCATGTTGCCGAAAGCCCCCACGCCCGGAAAAACCAGCTTTTCGGCCGCAAGGATGTCGCCGGCCGCCGAAACGATTTTGACGGTTTCCCCCAGGCTTTCAATGGCGTTGACAACGCTTCTGACGTTGCCGGCGCCGTAATCGAGCAATGTGATCATGTGTATATGCCTGTAATTGGCGAGTGCCGGTGATAAAGTTGGCCCGTTAGTCCGTTTAGCCCGTTGAGCCCGTTAGCCCGTTAACTCTTTGAGCCGGTTGAGTCCGTTAAGTCCCGCTATAGCGGGAGTGAATAAAAGTGGGTCTGTTTATTGAGGGCTCGTCGGTTAAAGGATAACGACGTTTAAAAACCGAGTCTAAAATGGTAAGGCCACAACGATGGTTTCAAGTCGCCGGTCCCTTTTTCGACCGCAGGGCTTCGGTTATTTTCTCCAGCAGGTCTTCGAGTTCGTAGGGTTTGGTGAGGTAATCGAAAGCACCGCAGGCGATCCCTTCCCGTGCCGCCTGTTCCGACCCGTGCCCGGTCAGCATGAGCACGGGCAGTTCCGGGTCCATTTTAATGAAAATTTTCAGGACCTCTATCCCGTCCATGTCCTCCATCTTGAGATCCAGGATCGCCACATCGAACTCCTGGGCCCGCAGGGTCTGGATGGCCTGTGTGCCGCTGTAGGCCAGGGAGACGTCAAACCCCCGCTTGGTCAATCTTTTGGACAAAACGGCGCCAAAGGCCCGTTCGTCATCGACCAGCAGCAGTCTGGGCCGGTGGCGATCCTCGTGTTCACCGGACATGCGCGTTTCCCCCTATGGACGTCGGGATGTGATCTCCCTGAGCCGGGCATCGACAATCTTGTTTTCGTGGGAGCGTTTCCTGGCGGCGGCCTCCTCGACCTTGGCCAGCAGCACATCCATTTCGCAGGGCTTCATCAGGTAATCGAGCGCCCCGTGCTTCATGCCGTCGATGGCCGTTTCGACCGTGGCATGCCCGGTCAGCATGATCACCTCCACCAGGGGGTGCCTCTTCTTGATCTCCTTGAGGGTTTCGACCCCATCCATGCCGGGCATCTTGACATCCAGAATGACCACCTCGATTTTGGGGTCCTTGGCGAGCGCCGCCAGCGCTTCCTGACCATTCAAAGCCGTTGTCACCTCCAGTTTACGTTTGGTCAGGCGCTTGGTCATGGTTTCCACGAAGGGCGCTTCGTCATCGACTAAGAGTACGTTGGCTATGGTCATGTCTATTCTCCTTGTGCAGGGTCATCGATGACATCTTTGATCGATGATCGATATTTTTTTCAGGCATCGGCGGCCTGGGGCGTGTCAAGGGTCTCCGCCTGGTGCGGCCGCGCGAGGGGAAACCGCAGGTGAAAGCTCGTGCCCTCGCCCAGAACACTGTCGACACTGATTTCCCCGCCCATCTTGTTGATGATCCCGTAACAAATGGACAGTCCCAGGCCGGTGCCTTTGCCCACCGGTTTGGTGGTAAAAAACGGGTCGAATATTTTGGCCAGATTCGCCTTGGGAATACCGGGGCCGGTGTCGGCGATGTCGACCACCACGCCGTGGAACTCACTCTCGTCCTCGACCCGGGTGGTAATTGTCAGGGTGCCGCCGGTTTTTTCCATGGCATCCAGAGCGTTGTTGATCAGATTCAGGAACACCTGCTGAAGCTCGATTTCGGAGGCATAAATCAGCGGCAGGTCGGCCTTGAGGTCGGTCTCGATCGAAACATTGCCGAACTTGGCCCGCTGGCCCGAGAGCCTGACCATCTCTTCGATCAGCGCGTTCAGCTGGAGCTTCTTGGCCTTGCCGTCGGTCTTGCGGGCGAAACTGAGCAGGTTATGGGTGATGTCCTTGCACCGGTGCCCCTGAACCCGGATCTGTTTCAGGGCCCGGTGAAACTCCTCCAGATTCTTGCCCTCCTTGAGGTCCTCCTCTTCGAGCAGGTCTTCGATCCAGCCGGCCTCTTCCACCATGATCGCCACCGGATTGTTGATTTCATGGGCGATGCCCGCCGCCAGTTCACCGATCGAGGCCAGTTTTCCGGTTTCGATCACCTGCTTGTCCATCATCTCCTTGTCACGGTCGGCCTGGGCCATGCGGCTGATCATCCGCCGCGACAGCAACAGCGCCATGGTCACGATGCCGATGCCACCGAGCATGATGATGACAAAGGCGATGTTCTGAGTGCGCCGCAGGTCCGAGAAGGCATCGTAGGCCCGCTGCTGATATACGAGCAGCCAGTCGCCATTTTTTAAAAAAGCCGCGACATAGATGTTCATCTGGCCGGACGCATCGGCCTTTTCGATGATATGAACCGTTTTGGTTCCTTCTTCCTGCCGGATGCCGAGAAAATCGCGGTAGGGCCCCTTCTGCGGCAGGTTCTCGGAGATGGTCTGGGTCTGCAGTTCACCGTTGCGGTTGAGGATGAAGGCAAAACCGGTGGCCCCGATGCGAATCCTGTCCACCAGGTTGTTGAACGCCACGAAGTCGATGGTCGCCCGGATGATGGTCGGCTTGCCGAACCAGTATTCGCGCACGGCGATGATGAAGTGTGGCAGGCCGCGCAGGCCCAGGAACACATCGCTGATGAAATAGTCGCTGTTGCTGGCTTTTTTGAACCAGTCGGCATCCGAATACTGGGCCTTGCCCAGCTTGAAGGGCCCCACGTAGGCGATTTGAACGCCCTGGGCATCGACCACCCCCAGATCCACGAACGCGGGGGAGAACACCTGCTGAAAGATTTCCAGCCGTTCCTGCAGCGCGGCGGCATCTGTGGTCCGGTCGTCGAACAGGCTCTTGCCGAGAAAGCGCACGTCGTTAAGCTTTTCATTCAGGAAGGTTTCGATGTTCTGCCGGTGCTTTTCGACCAGTTCACCGAGGTGCGCGTAGACCTTTTCCTTGTGCGATCTCTGAAACTCATACAGGATCACGCCGCTGACAAGGAGCATAGGGGTCAGGGACACCACCAGAACCAGCGTGATCATTTTACGGGCCAGCGACCGGTAGTAGGGATTCTCCAGGCCGTCTGATCCGGGCCGGCGGTTTTTTTGGTCTGTAATGACGCTGGTGCTCAAGAATATCGCTCCGTTCTCCGGTGTCGATGACCCTGACGCTTAAGGGGCGAAAACCGTTCGCCAGGTGGTTGATCTTTGGGATCCCGCAGGTTTGTTGCCTATCCGTGCAGCTACCGCGGCACAATCACCGGCATGCCCATCAGGGGCCAAAGGAAGAAGACCGCAAAGCCCACCACGACCATGAGCAGAATGCTGGCCGGAATGCCGTATAGAAAGAACTCTCCCGGCGTAAACTGTTTCGAATCGTAGGCGATCGCATTGGGGGCGGCCCCCACGAGCAGCAAAAAGGGCATGCCGGCCGTCACCAGCGCGGCAAACAGAATGACCTCGGCCGCCACCCCGAGGTAGGGGGCGATGACGAACGCCACCGGCAGCGAAATGGCGATGGCGGCCACGTTCATGATGAAATTGGTCATGATCAGGACAAAAAAGGCGATGCTCATGGTGAACACGAACCAGTTGGCTTCCTTGAACATCACCAGCCAGTTGACGGCCAGCCATTTGGCGGCCCCGGTCTCCCACAGGCAGAAGCCGATGCTCATCGCGCCGGCGAAAAGCAAAATGATGTTCCAGGGAATAGCTTCCAGGTCGTCGATGTCCAGGATCCCGGTCAGAAAAAACATGATGGTCGAAATCAGGATGATGGCCGTCTTGTCGATCGGCTGCAGCGCCGGTACGAAGGAACGCAGGGCCATGGTCAGGATGCAGGCGAAGACGATGACGCTGGCCAGGATTTCGTTGCGCGACAGCGGGCCCAGTTCCGAATAGAGCTGCTTGGCCCTGTCTCTCAGGCCGGGGATGGTCTTTTTTTCCGGTTTGAGGAATACCATGAATAATCCCCACAGGAGAAAGGTCATCAGCCATCCGATCGGGAACATGTAGTAGGTCAGCTGGAAAAAGGAGATGCTCTTGCCGATGATGTCGGTGTAGAAACCTAAAGCCACGGCCCCGCGCGCGGCCCCTAACAGGGTGATGATGCTGCCGGCGCCGGCCACATAGGCCATGCCGATGAAGAGCCCCTTGCCGAACTTGGTGGGACGGTCGCCCTCGCCGTACAGGGAATAAATGGCCAGCAGCAGGGGGTAGATGGTGGCCGCCACGGCGGTGTGGGCCATGATGTGGGTCAGGGCGGCGGTGACGACGAAACAGCCGAGGTAAATCATGCTGGTGCGCTCGCCCACGATCGCCAGCATCTTGTAGGCCAGGCGGCGGGTCAGGCCGGTTTTGGTGAACACCAGGCCGATGACAATCGATGCGAAGATGAACATGACCGACGGGTCCATGAAATCCTTGAAGGCAACTTTGGCGGGCCGGATCAGGAAAAGGGCCTGCAGCACGCCGATCGCCAGGCTGGTGACGCCGATCGGCACGACTTCGAACACCCACCAGGTGCCGGCCAGGAGAAAGACCGCCAGGGCGCCCTTGCCCTCTCTGGTCAATTCAAAGTGCTTTCCGAGCGGATCGATGGCATCCGGCCAGGGCGCAGAGTAATACGCCAGTGAAAAAAGGCCGATGCCCAAAAAAAGAAAAATGAGTTTTTTCCAGTTAATATGGCTTGATACGCCGTTGACCGCATCGCTCATGCTTCATTCCTCCTCAGTCATGCCGCTCAATGGTGGGGTGGTTTCTCAAGCTCGACTCTATCGCACGGAGCGATTTATCCATTCGTCGTAGACTTGTCGCTTCGGCACTCCTTCAATTTGTGAAAAACGGCGGCAAAAACGTCGGAGAGTCTGAGGACGCCGAGGATTTCGCCGGCCTTGTCGATAACCAGCAGCGATTGGTGGTGGCCGATAATCAGCTGGTGGATGGCCACATCCAGGGAAGCTTCCTCGTGGACGTATTCGCCTTCGGTAGGGGTGTACATGAAATCCTTGACCTTGCGGTCGGCCGCTTTCCTGCAGATGTCGGTCAAAGGGGTGGCCCACAGCGAGAACTGGTTCAGCATACCCTGGATAAATTTGGTGCTGAACCCCAGATGGCGGATGGTGCCGTCGGTTTGCAGTTCGTTGTATTTCGGCTCAAGGGCTTTGAGGGCATCCAACTGACTGATTTTACCCACGATTTTTTTATTCTTATCGTATATCAGGACGGCGCGATGCCGATAGCGGGTCTGGTCGAATTGTTCCTGGGCCTTCTCGAGGGCCAGGATGGCGTCGCTGAGCGTGGCATCTTCGGAAAC
>JBAPSB010000224.1:0-15051 GCA_049281435.1 Desulfobacterales bacterium | reverse complement strand
AGGCCAAACGCCTGGGACTGGGAGCCACGCTGATGTCCGAAGATGCGGTCTACCACCCGAACTACCTCGAGATCGCCAAGGAAGCCGGGGAGGGGACCTACTTCACCTTCGGCCAGCCGCCTTCAGGTGACGTCCCCGAAGTCAAGGCCTTCATAGACGCCTACACCAAGAAATACGGTCAGCCGGGCTCCTATTCATCGTATGCCTACGATGCGGCCAACATCCTGCTGGCGGCCATCGCCAAGGTCGGCGCGGACGATCCGGACAAACTGGCCGCTGCCATCCGTGCTACCCAGATGCAGGGCGCTTCCAAGAAAATCGGTTTCGATGCCAAGGGCGACAGCGGGTCCACTTATCAGGTCCTGGTCGTCAAGGACGGCAAGTTCGTTCCGTATAAATAACGCCATCCGTTAACGCCGCAACTTAGCAGAACAGGGCCGATCGGTTAAGGCCGATCGGCCCCTCAGAACGATTCGGGAGCCGCTCGTGGAGGTTTTCTTCCAGCAGGTTATCAACGGACTCACGCTGGGGTCGATATATGCCCTGATTGCCCTCGGGTACACGATGGTTTACGGTATCATCCAGTTGATCAACTTCGCACACGGGGAAATCTTCGCCGCCGGGGGCTATATCGGCGTCATTGTGCTGTCCTTCATGCAGGCCCGCGGCGTTCTGGACACCCACCCCTTCCTCGGGCTGTTGTTGGCCTTCGTTTTGGCGATGATTTATTGCGCCTTCCTGGCGGTGGCGATCGAAACCCTCGCCTACCGCCCCCTGCGACGGGCCAGCCGGCTCTCCCTGCTGCTCTCGGCGCTGGGGATGTCGATTTTTTTATCCAACGGCATGATGCTCTCGCAGGGCGTCTACGACAAGGCCTACCCTCTTTTTTTCACTTCCGGCGGGTTTGAAGTCGGCGGGGTGATCGTCACCAGCATGCAGATCTTTATCATACTCGGCTCGGTGCTGCTCATGGTCGGCTTGAACCTGTTCGTCAACCGCACCCGGTTGGGCAAAGCCATGCGATCCACGGCCCAGGATCGGGTCATGAGCGCGATTCTCGGCATCAACGCCAACAAGACCATCGTCACAACTTTCGTCATCGGGGCCGTGTTGGCGGCGGCGGCCGGCGTCATGGTCGGTCTCTATTACGGATCGGTTCGTTACGACATGGGCTTCATCCCGGGCATCAAGGCCTTTTCAGCGGCCGTGCTCGGCGGAATCGGCAACCTCACCGGTGCCATGCTGGGCGGGATGATCATCGGCATGGTCGAAATTTTCGCAGCCGGGTACCTGGCCAGCGAATACAAGGACGTGTTCGCCTTTATCATCCTGATTCTGGTGCTTTACTTCAGGCCCACCGGCATCATGGGTGAACAGGTGGATGATACCAGGGTGTAGTATGTCACCGAGGCCATTGCTGAAATTTGTCATCGTCCTGATCTGGGCGTTTATCCTTCTGTTTCCGATGCTGGGCATCGAGGACGGTCGGTTCGTCTGGGAGCGGGTGCTCAAAGTGATGGCGGTCGTCGCCGCGGTCGGGGTCCTGGTGTTGATCTATCACTATTTCCTAAAGGGGCTCACGCTCGCTCCCCGTCATTTCGAGACCGCCGCCCGCTACCGGCCGCCGCCAAAGCTGCTGGCCGGCCTGGGGGTTTTGGGCGTCCTGGTCCTCCCCTGGATCGCCGACAACTACGGACTGGACATCGCCATCAATGTGTTGATTTACGTTTCCCTGGGCCTGGGCCTGAACATTGTCGTCGGTCTGGCCGGCCTGCTCGATCTGGGCTACATCGCTTTTTACGCGGTCGGCGCCTATACATACGCCCTGCTGAACACCAATTTCGGTGTTCCCTTCTGGTTGGCCCTGCCGGTGGGATCGGTCATCAGCGCGGGTGTCGGCGCCTTTATCGGTTACCCCACCCTCAAGATGCGCGGAGATTACCTGGCCATCGTCACGCTCGGTTTCGGTGAAATCATCCGCATCGTGCTGAACAACTGGGACTCGTTGACCAAGGGGCCCAACGGGATCCTGGGCATCAAGGCACCGGGTCTGTACTACCCCGTCGTCCAAAACGGCAGCCTCGAATTCGCCCACCTTTACCTCAAAAACCTCGTCTGGCTGTATTACCTGATTCTGGCCATTGCGGTGTTGATCATGTTGGCCGTCCATCGGCTGAACCATTCGCGCATCGGGCGGGCCTGGATGGCGGTCAGGGAGGATGAAACCGCGGCCGAGTTGACCGGCATCCATACGACCCGCATGAAACTCTACGCCTACATGCTGGGCGCCATCTTTGCCGGGTTTGCCGGTGCATTTTTCGCCGCCAAGGTGCGCTACGTCAACCCGAGTTCGTTTATTTTCCTGGAGTCCGCGCTGGTGCTCTGCATTGTCGTTCTGGGCGGCATGGGATCCATTCCCGGCATCATTATCGGTGCGGTGGCGATCATCGTCCTGCCGGAATTGTTCAGGGGTCTGGCGCTCTATCGCATGGCGGCCTTCGGCGGCGCCATGACCGCGATGATGGTGTTTCGCCCCGAAGGACTGCTGCCGGCCAAGCGAAAGGTGCGCGAGGTCGACGTCAAACGAGAAATCGCGGACACACCGTAAGCCGAGGACCGCAGCCCATGCTGAGCATCGAAGATATCCACACCTATTACGGGCATATCCACGCTTTGAAGGGCATCAGCCTCGAGGTCAGGAAAAAGGAAATCGTCTGCCTGATCGGCTCCAACGGCGCCGGCAAATCGACGGCGCTGATGACCGTCAACGGCATTTTGCACCCCGCCAAGGGGCGCATTCTTTTCCTCGGTCAGGACATCACGATGCTGCCGGCCGATAAAATCGCCGGTTTGGGGATCACCCAGGTACCGGAGGGGCGCCGGATCCTGCCGCGCCTCAGCGTGCAGGACAATCTCGAAATGGGGGCTTTCCTGATCCGAGATAAAAAGGCGGTTCGGAAAAACCGCGATGAGGTCTACGACTTGTTTCCGCTGCTGGCAACACGCAGCAAGCAGCAGGGCGGAACCCTTTCGGGCGGTGAACAGCAGATGCTGGCCATCGGGCGGGCCTTGATGTCCAAGCCCAAGCTGCTGCTGCTGGACGAACCCTCGCTCGGGCTGGCGCCGCTGATCGTGGAAAAAATCTTCGCTATCATCCAGCAGATCAATGCCTCGGGAACAACCATCTTCCTGGTCGAGCAGAATGCCAACATGGCCCTGAGCATTTCCGGAAACGCCTATGTCATGGAATCGGGTCTGATAACCCTCAAGGGCGCCGCCAAAGATCTGGCCCAGGACGAAGCCATCCGCAAAGCCTATCTCGGGGAGGACTGATCGGGAGCCGTTGCGGCCGCCGGTGTCACGCCGCTGCCCTGCGCCGGGTCCGGCCGTCCTGTTTCTTGACGACCGGGGACTCCTGGCTGCGCTATTTCAAACCGGCGGCATCGGTTGCCCCCCTTCCGGCTTGTCAATTCCCGACCCCCGTGATTATAATCAAAACCAGGCCGAGGCCATTTTTTTACGGTGGCGTTCAGACGAGGAGGTGCGCGAATGGATCGACAAGAATTGACCTCAATCGGCGCAAAAGCCGTCGCGACAGCCGAGAACTGGCAAAATCGCGCCAATGAGCTGCTGACCGAAGAGGAAAAAGGCATTCAGGAGCAGATGCAGCGGCTGTTGTCGCATCCGATGGACAAGGTCGTTCTGACCCGGATGATCGATCAGAGTTTTCGCTCGCACAACCCGGCCCGGGTGGCGGATCAGATCAACAGCCTCCTGCGCCGCTACGGCGTCCCGGACTTTTTCCCGAAATTCGACCGGCTGCTGGTGCAGATGTTCCTCGGCCTCGGCCGGCACTTCCCGGCGCTGACCATCCCGAAGATGATCGAGAAGATGCGTCACAACAGCAGTCGGGCGATCATTGCCGGGGAACCCGAAGCCTTGCACGCGCATCTGCAAAAACGCAGGCGCCAGGGTGTGCGCATGAACGTCAACCACCTGGGCGAAGCCGTGCTGGGTGAGGGCGAGGCCCGCCGCCGCCTGGAAACCTACATCGCCGATCTTGAAAACCCCGAAATCGAGTACATTTCCGTTAAAATCTCGACAATCTACTCTCAGATCCAGGCCCTGGCCTTCGAGCATAGCCTCGCGGTGCTGGTCGATCGGCTGGCGCGGCTTTACCGGTCTGCGGCCGGCCACTTCTTCGAACGCGCCGACGGCACCCGCGTCCCCAAGTTCGTCAACCTGGACATGGAAGAATACCGGGACCTTGAAATCACCGTCGCGGCGTTCAGGCGGGCACTCGACCAGCCTGAATTCAAGACCCATTCCGCCGGTCTCGTCCTGCAGGCCTACATACCGGACGCCTACGGCATTCAGCGCGACCTCACCGCCTGGGCCCGCGATCGCGTGGCTGCCGGCTGCGCTCCGATCAAGCTCAGGATCGTCAAGGGCGCCAACATGGAAATGGAGCAGCTGGAGTCCGCCATCTTCAATTGGCCCCTGGCGCCGTACGACACCAAACTCGATGTCGATGCCAACTACAAACGCATGATCGCCTACGGCATGCAGCCGGAAAACATCCGGGCGGTCAAGCTCGGCATTGCCTCGCACAATTTGTTCGAACTGGCCTTTGCCCACGCGCTGGGGCAGCATTACCGGGTCGGCGAGGATTTCTATTTCGAAATGCTCGAGGGCATGGCGGACCACGTGCGCCGGGCGCTGTGCGAAACCGCCGGAGACGTTCTGCTGTATGCGCCCGTGGCCACCAAGGACGAATTCATCAATGCCATTGCCTATCTCATCCGGCGCCTGGACGAAAACACCGCGCCGGAGAATTTCCTGCGCTATGCCCCCAACCTGTCGACCAAATCGGAAGCCTGGGCATTTCTCCGGGATCACTTCCGGGCATCGATAGATCGCATGTCGTCGGTCGGCAGCACCCCGCACCGCACCCAGGACCGCAACCGGGAGAAATTTCCCGAAAAAATGGGGACCTGTCACACCGACGAGTTCACCAACGAACCGGACACGGACTGGTCCCTGGCGGCCAACCGCAAGTGGGCCGGGGCCATCCGGGACCGGTGGCGCGAAAAAGCCGGCAACGGGCCGCTGAAGATTCCGCTCGTAATCGACGGTCAAGAGGTTTACGCGGACCGCGCGACGCGCGAGATCACCGATATGTCCCGCTTCGGCGAAAGCCCGGTTGTCACCCGTTTCGCCCTGGCCACCGCGGCGGACGTCAAAAACGCGGTCGCCGCGGCCAAGGCCGACCCGGACCAGTGGCGCCGGAAGTCCCTGCCGCAGCGCCACGAGGTCCTCTCGAAGGTGGCCATGGCCCTGCGGCAGGCGCGCGGAGACTTGATCGGCGCGGCCGCCGCCAATACCGGCAAAATTTTTACGGAGGCCGATGTCGAGGTGTCCGAGGCCGTCGATTTCGCCGAATACTATCCGTTTTCGGTCAGGATCTTCAGCGACCGGTCCAATATCATCGCGCGCGGCAAGGGGGTCGGGTGCGTCGTCTCGCCCTGGAATTTTCCGATCGCGATTCCCTGCGGCGGCCTGGCGGCCGCTCTGGCCGCCGGCAACACGGTCATCTTCAAGCCGTCCTCGGATGCAGTCCTGGTGGCCTGGCATCTGTGCCAGTGCTTCTGGCAGGCCGGCGTCTCCCGCCGGA
The DNA here is from genome assembly GCA_049281435.1 of Desulfobacterales bacterium. Classification (GTDB taxonomy): domain Bacteria; phylum Desulfobacterota; class Desulfobacteria; order Desulfobacterales; family SG8-13; genus JARFQH01. The sequence goes on along the minus strand of JBAPSB010000224.1, from coordinate 9,377 downwards.
CCCTGCAGTTTTTGCCCTGTCCCGGTGGCAGCACCGGCAGGGAACTGATCACCCACCCGGACGTGGATTTCGTCATTCTCACGGGCGGGACCCAAACGGGCCTTGACATGCTCGCGGCCCGTCCGGATCTGTATCTGTCGGCCGAAACCGGCGGCAAGAACGCCACGATCGTCACGGCCATGTCCGATCGTGACCAGGCGATTAAAAACGTGCTTCATTCGGCCTTCAGCAACTGCGGACAAAAGTGTTCGGCAACCTCCCTGCTGATTCTGGAAAAAGAGATTTACCAGGACAATAATTTCAAGCGCCAGCTGGTGGATGCCGCCGCGAGCCTCACGGTGGGATCTGCATGGGATTTCCAGAACAAGATGGGGCCCCTGATCCGCCCGCCGTCGGGCGCTCTGAAGCGCGGCCTCGAAAGCCTCGAGCCCGGTGAAACCTGGGCCCTTAAACCGCGGTCCATCGACGGCAACCCCGCGCTGTGGACCCCTGGGATCAAATGGAATGTCCAAGTCGGATCGTTTACTCACACGACCGAGCTTTTCGGACCGGTCCTGGGTGTGATGTGCGCCGAAAATCTGGATCAGGCCATCGAATTCGTCAACGCCACCGGCTACGGTCTGACTTCCGGGCTGGAGAGCCTCGACCGGCGCGAGCAGGAAACCTGGAAAGAGCGCATCCGGGCCGGCAACCTGTACATCAACCGCGGAACGACCGGCGCCGTCACGCTGCGCCAGCCCTTCGGCGGAATGGGCAAATCGGCCCTGGGAGCCACCATCAAGGCCGGTTCTCCGAATTACGTCTCCCAGTTCATGACCTATGAGGAGAAGAGATATCCCCGCGTAAACGTCATTTTAAAGGATCACGGTTTGCTGCGCCTGGCCCAGCAGTGGCAGCGCAAAGCCAACTGGGGCGAGTTTGACGAAAAGGCGGTCGATATTCTCAAGACCGCGCGGGCGATCAAGAGTTATCTCTATCACTTCGAGCGGGAGTTCGCTCGCGAAAACGATTACTTTCATCTCAGGGGCCAGGACAACATCCTGCGCTATCGGCCGCTCGGCCGCGTGATGGTGCGCATCCATCCCGATGACAGCCTGTTCGATGTTCTGGCCCGCATTGCCGCGGCAAGGATCACCGGCTGTGATCTGCTGATCGGCAGCCAGCCGGACGGCCATCATCCGGCAACCGCCTTTCTGGAATCCGAAGAGGGCCGGAAACTGCTCGGCGCCACCGCCATCGAACCCCTGAGCGATGCGGAGGTCATTCGCCGCCTGCCCGATATCCAGCGCATCCGCTATGCTGATCCCCGGCGGGTGCCGGCCGCGGTGTTCGAAGCGGCGGCCCGGATCGGTTTTTACATCGCCCGGGCACCGGTCATGATGGAAGGCCGCCTCGAACTGCTCCACTATGTGATCAATCAGAGCATTTGTGACGCCTATCACCGTTACGGCAATTTAGGGGAAAGATCGCTGATCTGAGGAATCGGGTTCAGAGGGTGCCGTCGGATGACGGCCGATCGGCAACCGACCATTCCGGGAAAAGGGTTCTGCATGGCTATCAATCACCTCCTCGGCCCACTTTTCACCGATTTTTACGAACTGACCATGGCGGCCGGCTATTTCAACCGCCGGTATTTCGTTCCAGCCACATTTTCCCTTTTCATCCGAGATTATCCCCCCGGCCGCAACTATTTCGTCGCCGCGGGTCTGCAGGATGCACTGGCCGAGCTTGAGTCGTACCGGTTCGCGCCCGAAGATTTGGCCTATCTGAAAGAAAAAGGGGATTTTGCAGCCGATTTTTTGGTGTTTCTCGAACGCTTGCGTTTCACCGGCCACGTCATGGCCCTGCCCGAGGGAACCATTTTTTTTGCGGATGAACCGATTTTAGAGGTGACCGCGCCATTGGTGGAAGCCCAGATCGTGGAAACATTTTTGATCAACACCATCGGCTTTCAGACCATGATCGCCACCAAGGCCGCCCGCTGCGTGCAGGTGGCCGACGGCCGCCCGCTGATCGATTTCTCCCTGCGGCGAACCCAGGGCCACGATGCCGGCCTGAAGGTGGCCCGCAGCACCTATCTGGCCGGTTTTGCCGGCACCAGCAATGTTATCGCCGGCCGTGAGTACGGCATACCGACCTCGGGCACCATGGCCCACTCTTTTGTGCAGGCCTTCGGCAGCGACGTCGAGGCGTTTACGGCTTTTGCCGAAGCCTTCCCCGACGCCTCGGTTTTCCTGATCGACACCTACGACACCGTTGCCGGAGCGCGTGCGGCCGTCAGGGTCGCCCTGAACATGAAAAAAAACGGCCATGACCTGGTGGGCGTGCGTCTGGACAGCGGCGACATGGTGCAACTGAGCCGCGCGGTGCGCCGGATTCTGGACGCGGCCGGGCTGCCGGAAGTCAAGATATTTGCCAGCAGCGGGTTCGATGAATTCAAGATCAAGGCGGTCATCAAGCAGGGGGCTCTGATCGATGCGTTCGGCGTGGGCACCGGGGTCGGCGTATCTGCAGATGCACCGTTTATCGATATCGTGTACAAGATGGTTCGCTGCGACAATCGTGATGTGCGCAAGCTGAGCCCCGGCAAAACGACCCTGGCCGGCCAGAAGCAGGTATTTCGGGGCTTCGATGATGAAGGGTCCTGTCGCGCGGACACGATCGGGTTGCGGGACGAATCGCTTGAAGATCGGGTGCCGTTGCTGGAGCCGGTCATGAAAAACGGGCGTCTTCCCGGGCCTCCTCCGTCACTGGGAGAGATTCGTGACCGGTTTGCCCGGAATCTGGCCGCACTGCCGGACAACTATAAAGACCTGGGCGCCGCTGCACCCTACCCGGTAGACGTCAGTTTGCGACTGCAGAAATTACAGGAAGACCTCTGATTCGATGAGGTGTCAGCCGGCCCGATTTTGGTCCGGCCCGGATATATCCGGTAAAACCGGGGGGGCCCCTCAGGCATCGAAACGGCGGCGGGCGGTGCGCCGTTTAAGGTCGTTGGCACGCAAAAGCCGCAGAAGCCTTTCAGCAATGTCGGTTTCACGGGGACTTAAAATGCCGGCTCCGACCCACCTTTCTATGGTTTCGGCCGGTACGGTCAGATTTTCCGCGCACGTCTCCAGGTCACCGATACCCACCAGGTCGATGTCAAAGCCGTTATCCGGCAGCGGTGAGGGTCGTTTGAAAACCGGATGCCGGTAGCCGGCTGGATACCCCTCAGCCGGCCAGTTGGCTTGAATATCGCCCGGCGCCGCCGGTCGGGAGCCGACGCGTTCAGGCATGGCCACCGGCGGCAGCAGCTTTTCGACTCTTGCCTCCTCGGCCAGGGTTCTGACCAGATGCTGCGCCTTGCCGGGTCTAAAACGCTTGATGTAATTTTTCAGCACGTTAAATAAACGAGCGGTGTAGCGCATTTAAATTACCTTCCCTTGTGTGCCTTCGGTAGAATCCCACGCAGTCCTACGACAGTCCTTTTTAAGTGTGCGATACCGGCCGGAATCGCTCGCGTGATGCCCGGTCGGTGTTTTATGGCGACGGTGACGGACAGTGCTGTTGAATCTCTTTGCCCTATTATAAGACGGGTTTAAGAGTTTGGCTCTAATTATTATACGGTATTTTCATGGTATAATCGACAGTATTCAGATGGCGTTCATCCACCGCCCTTTTTTTCAAGTTTTAACCTGAATGGCCGATAGTGGTTAGTGAGCGTCCATCCACCCAAGTATACTGAACTTATTTCCGCACGAGATGAACAAGGGAGTGCTATGGATTTAGCGACCGTTATCGGACTTTTCGGGGGCACGGTCCTGATTGTCGGCTCGGTTATCATCGGCGGATCGGCGCTTGTTTTCGTCAATATCCCCGGGGTCTTGATTGTCCTGGGCGGGACCCTGGCCACGTGTTTCATCAAGTTTTCAATGCGCGATGTCATCAACTCGGTCACAGTGGTGATGAAGGCTTTCATGGTCAAGCTGGATTCGCCCGAGGACCTCATCAAGAAATTGGTCGAATTATCCAAAATTGCCAAGAAAGAAGGCCTGATCGCCCTTGAAAACCAGAAGGCCGACGACGTTTTTTCAGCCAAGGCCATTCGCTATCTTTCGGACGGTTTAGACGAGAAGCTGATTTCCGAAATGCTCGACAAGGATATCCGCCAGACGCTGCAGAGGCACACCATCGGCCAAAGCGTCTTTCGCGGCATGGGGTCCTCCGCACCGGCTTTCGGCATGATCGGGACCCTGATCGGACTGGTCCAGATGCTGGCCAGCATGTCCGACCCGGCCAGCATCGGGCCGGCCATGGCCGTTGCCCTTCTCACGACCCTCTATGGGGCCCTGGTCGCCAATCTCGTCTGCCTGCCGCTCGCCGATAAACTGGCCCTGCGCAGCCAGCAGGAACAGGAAAACCGACGGATCATCCGTGAAGGCACCATCGGCATCGCCCAGGGAATGTCCCCCATGGTCCTGGAAGAAGCCTTGAAAATCTACCTGGCACCCAAGGACCGCCAGAAAAACACGCCGGCGAAGAATTTGAAAAAAGCCAGATAATGAGCCAACCCGACGATATTCAATACCCCACCCTCGAAGAAGGGGCGCCGGCCTGGGTGGTCACCTTCGGCGATCTCATGAGCCTGCTGCTGTGCTTTTTCGTTCTGCTGCTCTCTTTTTCCGAAATGGACAAAGCCAAATACAAGGAGGTTTCCGGATCGCTGGCCAAGGCTTTCGGGGTTCAGCGCAAGATCAAGGCCTTTGAAGCCCCCAAGGGCATCAAAATGATCTCAAAAGATTTCGACCAGGAGCTGATTCCGGTCAGCCCCCGCGAGGAGTTCATCGCCATGCAGCAGCGGGAAAAGATCGGCCTGGCACTGAAAAAAGAAGTCGCCACCGGTTTTAAGGAGATGCAGGATCTGATCCAGGTTGACGTGGGCGAAAAAGAAGTGACCATCCGCCTGATGGGCGAAACGGCTTTCGATTCCGGCAAGGCGGAAATCAAGGCGCAGATGATGCCGCTGCTCGTGAAGATCGGAAGTGTTCTGGCGCAGGGCGACGGAGATGTGATCATCGCCGGTCACACGGACGATGTCCCGGTCAACGGCGGGCCCTACGGTTCCAACTTGAAACTGTCGATCGCCCGTTCGGCCACGGTGGCCGAATTTTTGCTGTCGAAATCCGCCATTGCGGCCAGCCGTGTGGCGACCATGGGGTTCGGCAAATACCGGCCGATCGAGTCCAACGATACACCCGAGGGCCGCAAACACAACCGGCGGGTGGAAATCATCCTGCGCGTCCCCGAGTCCCCTGCGCCTGATGCATCCGCAGATCCCGACCCGATCCGCAAGAATCAGCCGATCTTAAAAAGTCTTTTCCCTGAACATTGAGCGCGGCCGGCCCGGGAACTGTTATAAAAGGTGGTGTCCAGCCGCCAAAGATACCGCTGACGGCCGGTCGGGACGCTGCAAGCGCCGGAACCGGCCGCCGTCGGTCGCAAATGGAGGCGGGGCGAGATGATCTAAAAGTACCAGCTGAGCCCGATGGTAGAGGACCACTCGCTCAACTTGGATTCAAGCGTGATGGCGTTAAAGGCCGATGTTTCTTTGATGGTGTTTTCCGCAGCGTACATCAAGGACAGGTTTAGGGTCAGGGCATCGGTCAGCCGGTAGCCGGCCCCGGCCGTAAAATGGTGTTCGACAATAGCCGGAAAACCGATGATGCGCAGGGTTTCGTAACCGACCCGGTTGACGGCAACACCCTGGACATCCACGACGTTGGTCGGGTCAAAGGGGTCGGGATTCCAGCCGTTGTGTTCGTTGACCGGGTTCTTGCCGTAATTGTACCCGAGGCGCAGGGTCAACTTTTCGGCCGGTTTCCACTGGGCGCCGAGGCCAAAGACCCACTGGTTGTCCCAATCGAATTCTTTGTAGCCGGCCGCGTCGGCCCAATTGTACCAGCGGGTATAGAACTCGAAGAGCCACTGGGTGTTGGGCTCGAAAGAGACCCCGCCCTGGACCCGCCACGGCGCTTCGAGTTCCAGGTCCTGATAGGGGCCGGCGGGATTGCCGAACTTGGAGACATTCTTGTGGTTGACTTTTTCGGGCGTGGTGAAGGAAAAGCCGACGTTGAACTTGTCCAGATGGTAGAGAGCGCCCACCTGCAACCCGAGGGTGTATCCGGGGGCGGCCCCTTCCCCGAGATCGAGGCTCTGCCAGACGACCTCGAACGACGTGCCGACGCTGAAATTGGGCGTGACCAACCAGGCCAGATTCGGGGCTAATTTCAAGACCTGCAGCTGGGTGTAGACCGCCGGAAGTAAGGCGCCGGCTGGCGCCGGCGGTGAGGGAAGCGGCATCCGTGAAAAATCGATGTTCGTGTGCTTGTAGTCCACGCCCAGACCCGAAACACCGTACATGCCGGCCCCGAAGCGCCATTTGTCGTTGATCGGCGCGGTGACGGCAATGGCCGGAATCACCGAGGGCGGCAATTCACTGTCGTCGTTGCCGGAAAAGCCCGGCAGACCGTAATTGACGTTACCCGTCACCGACGGCACGAAGACGGTGCCTGCGAAATCCACGGAAGAACCGGGGCAGAAGGGGCCGAAACACATCCCGGCCGGGTTGGCGAAGATGGCGCTGATGGCATCCTGCGGAGCGGCCACACCGGCGCCGCCCATGGCCCGCGAGATCGGACCGACACCGATCAGGGCATCACCGTTGGTGGCCAGAGCCACCGGCGCCAGGATAAAGACCACGACCACCAGGGTTAAAACACTCATCGTCTTTCTCATCGTTTCCTCCCTTTGAAGCAAGTGGTAGACAGTGTTTGCGTTCGCATCCTCAGTTCATAAAAAATAGATGTCACCACCACCTTTCGCCGTATAAATTCCCTTGGTACGTTCCCTGCGGGTATTTTCAGGATTTCAGGCCCGTTTCGGCCGGTGCGAGCCGACGACAGGCATCATCGGTTGGTTTTTCGAGCGCGTCAGGCGGCTTTCTTTTTCGGCACCAGGGCGTCGGCCACCATCGAAGATAGGAATTGAACCTCCATTCCCATCTTGTAGTGGTCGTTCAGATTGCTGAGCTGGGTGTGGCAATTTTCACAGGCGGTCGACAGAATCCTAGCACCGGTGGCCTTGACCTGGTCGACTTTTACCCGGGCGGATTTCATCCGGAAATCGAGCGTGTCCTCTCCGAGGGCCACCAGACCACCCCCGCCGCCGCAGCACCAGTTGTAGCGCGGATCGTCGGTCATCTCCCGAAAATTGTTGGACAGGTGACTCAGAATGTAGCGGGGCTCATCGATTACCCCGCCATTGCGGGCTATCTGGCAGGGGTCATGATAGGTGATCGGTTCGGTGAAGCGGGTCTTGTCGAGTTTGATGCGGCCATTGCGCAGATACCGGGCGTGAACCTCGGTGATGGAGGAAACCGTGAACGGCTGTCGCCCCGAGAGCTGCTTCATCACCCGAAAGGCCGTGCCGCATTCGCAGATGCAGACCTCCTTGACTTTCAGTCGCAGGGCTTCGCCGATGATGCGATCCAGGATCAGTTTGGTCTTGGCGGGGTCCCCCACGAAAGCGCCAAAGTTAACGGCCTCGAAAAAGCTCAGGGTCCAGTTTTCGCCGGCGGCATTGAAAATCGCGGCCGCCGGAATGATGGAATGGGCCCCGGCCAATGCCACATAGAGCAGGTCGGCGCCGGCCGTATCGACCGGAATGGCCGCATGCCCGGCTTCGGTGCGCCACTTCTTGACCACCTCTTCCTCCAGCTGCCGGACCCCGGTCAAAAAGCCCTCCTTGAAAAATTCCAGCGATTTGCCCTTTTCGACGGACGTATCGGCCAGCATGCTCAGGATTTCCGGCTCGGCGCTGGCGCCGATCAGCAGCAGCTTGGCGATCGACATGAGCAGCTGGGTGTCGATGCCGAAGGGGCAGTAGACCATGCAGCGCCGGCAGCCCGTGCAGGAGTAAGCCGCCTCGTAGAGTTGCTCGACAGCGAGGTCGTCGAGTTCTCGGGCTTCACCGACCGCGGGCCAGAACCGGCCGCGGGCCTTGAAATATTTTTTGTAAAGGCGCCGGATCAGCTCGTGCCGGTAGGCCGAAATGTATTTGGTGTGGCCCATGGAGGCATAGACGTGGCAGGCTTCCACGCATGTGCCGCAGCGGGTGCAGGTTTCGAGGTAATACTTTATCGCGTGGGTGAATTTGCTGCGGAACAGTCGCAGCAGTTCCGTTTGCGTTTGTTTGTCCATGGCCTTAACCTCTTCTCAATTTGTTCATGGGGAGCGACAGAAACGCATGCATCAGCTGGCTGAAGGGAAAAAACATCAGGAAAAGATTGGCGAAGAACACGTGCAGCAGCAGCATGAAGGAATGGCCGGAAGATGTCGTGGCATAGGGAAGGTCCGGTTTTAACACCAGCAGGCCGTAAAGGTAGCCGCGATAGTCCTCGACCGTCATCTCGCCGTAGCCGTACCACCGCCTGGCCCAGTCCATCTCGCTGCCGAAGATTACGATCAGAAACAGCAGGATCAGCAGGTAGTAGTCTTCCGGTACCGACAAATCCTTGACCGGTGAAATCATGCGCCGGAAAAGGAAAAAGAGCAGGCAGACCGCCAGGATCAACCCGACGAAACCGTTGCCGATAAAAACCTCGTGCGGTACGACCTGGAAGATGGACATCTCGGCGATCAGCTCCAGATGGCCAATCAGCAGCAGAACCAGGCCGATGTGGAAGGCCATTAAAAACACCCACAGCAGGGGCTTGTGCCTCAGGACGGTGGGAAACAGGAACGAGTCATAGAGCGCCCATAACCACTTGGGCTTTTTCTCGGGATAAATCTGCAGCGTGGTGGGATGCCGGGGATACTGCCAGATCCTGATGATCCTCCAGACGGTCCCAATCAGAAAAGTCGCGCAGGCAATGTAGACCATCGGTACCAGAATGAAATAGATGACGGATTGCACGGCAGCCTCCTTGCTCGGATGAATACAACAGGTAGTGACGATCCGGAATTGTTTTCGGACACTATTGGGTGTCCACTCCAAAAATGAGGATTTTTTACGCCGGGCAAGGCCAAACAAGGGGTTGCGGCGCGGACTGCAGTACAGACGGCGCCGCAGCCGGAAACCCGCCCTGGATACCGCCAGGGCGGGATCCAGCGCTCAAAAGACCATTTATGGAGGGGCACCACAGGCAGTGGGCGCGGCTGGACGCCCCCTGCCGGGGCTAGACCTTGCGTTGGATAAAAAACTTGAAGGTTTTTCCGTCCTGTTCGGTTTTGAGGATCTCGTTACCGCTGGTCCGCGCCCAGGCCGGAAAATCCGTCAGCGAACCGGGATCGGTTGAATGGGCCTCGATCACCTGACCGACTTCGATTTCCTTGATG
>JBAPSB010000223.1:0-19363 GCA_049281435.1 Desulfobacterales bacterium | reverse complement strand
TGGGGGCAGCTTCTGTACCCTGTGCACTGAGCGCTCCGTAATAGCCGTATGAACCGCTGTAATCCTTACCGATGTATAATCCTGTCCCGGGATTAAACCTGATCTCGACACCCGGCTCTATCGTCAGTCTCCGGACATATTCACCGTTGGTGCGGCTGGCATGGTAAACGGTGACATCACTTGTGACGATGTAAGGACTGCCAATAACCGTCCATGTCGTGTCCGAGGTGATATTGCCACTGACAAAAGTATCTGCGAGTGAATTGCTCGACAGAACAATTAGGGAAATAAGTATAACTGATAACTGGAGGCAAACAGGGGGGAAAAATTTTGGCGGTTTAAAGCCTGCTATTTCTGAAATCTGGTGCTGACTGAGTTCTTTACGAATTCTCCGGTTCAGGTAGCCCATTATTTTTCCTCTCCGCTCGATTGTTTGCTTCTCTTTCTCCGGTTAGATGTATCTTGTTTTTGTATTATTCCCAGCTTTCAGTACTGAAAAGTGTCTATCTTATCCTCCTCACCCTGCCCTCTCCCACTGAGGGGAGAGGGTAAAAAGCAGAACTCGAAAAGCGCAATCAATGGGTAGTGGGGTCAATGTTTTGTTTCTCCGGATTTCCCGAGCCGCAGGAATTGCACGCCCCGAAGGTGATTATCCGCTCTTCTTTTGACTTCCACGAAAGAGCAGTGTTTTCCATAAATTTTCGATAGCCGCTCAAACCGCCATCAAGAAAGAATGCACTTGAAATGCCGGCTTTTTTCAAGGCCACATAGAACTTTTCGTATGAATCACCGTGTTCATTAAATAGAACCAGGATGCAGTAATTGGGATCCTTTTTTTCGACAAACTTTTTTAGGCTTTCAATGTTTTTCACATGCATGGCTCCAGGAATCAGCTTGATAGCATCAGGTGAAGACTTATCCGCAACCTCAACAGCCTGTAAATTTCCGTAATCTTTCTCGTCAAAAAGAAGGTGCGCAGGCACTAGTCTGTAACTTGCGAACAGCAGTTGATCCCCTTCAAGCGGCCCATCTTGATTTCGCCATGCCACCAGACCCCCGACGAGAATCGACGGTTTGAAGCCAATTTTCCGCAGTCGCCGACATTCGTCTTCGAGATTTCCCCATTGGAAACCGGCATTCACCAGCACGAACGGTTGCGCCTTGAGAAAGGCCTTGGTCTTGAGGGCGTGGAGCGCGACGTTGATGGAGCCGGGGATCCGGAGGCGCTCGAATTCCTCCGGGCTGCGGATGTCCACCAAAACCACTTCGCGGCCTTTGGTTTGGCTTAGGAGTTTAGTCGCAGTGACGGCCAGTGAATAATCCGGCTCGATCAGAGAGACCTTGAACGACTCTTCAGGCATCCGACTTGCCGCAGCGGTTTCTGCTGCTGCCAAATTATTGGGGGAGACCAGTTGAATGGCCGCTATCATGTACATAAGGGCTTGTATTAATTTATATTTTATCATTAAACTGGGTCCCGGTTTCAAGTAGTTCGACTCGTGGCTACGGCTACCTCTTCTCCCTCGCACTTTGTCCCCCTCCCTTTATGGGAGGGGCTAGGGGAGGGATCTGGGGAGGGTGATGTCCTCGACAAGCATTTTTTTCGTATGGCCTCGAGAACCCCATCCAGATTCTCGAACACATCACTGTTCCAGAACCGCAGAACCGTGAACCCTTCATCAACAAACCACCTGTCCCTGGCGGTGTCTTTGCATTTCGCGATCGCATGCTGACCTCCGTCGAGTTCGATGATGATGCGTTTTTCGAAACTGACGGAGTCGACGATGAAATCGCCAATTGGCTGTTGTCTTCTGAATTTGATTCCCTCCAACTGTCCGGCCATGAGTCTTCGCCACAGCAGAGTGTCTGCCTGGGTTGAATTTTTCCTGAGAGTTTTGGCATATTTTGTCAGGGTGTTTGTCATTGGTCCCCCTCCCCCTGCCCCCTCCCACAAGGGGCGGGGTATGTATCGCGGTTTGTGACCGATTTGACAGCCCTTTCCCCTCCCACGAGGGGCGCTGGATGTGTGGCAATTAATGGCTGAGATAACGGTCCCTGCTCCTTCCCCTGAAAGGGAAATAACACCTCAACATTTCGGGCCTTGACAGGCTCTTTCCCCTCCCCTTGTGGGAGGGGTTTGGGGAGGGGTGCTTTTGACCACTCACCTTGCTTTCTTCCCCCTAACAGCCCCTCCCCCAACCCCCTCACGCCGGGGGAGGGGGCTTTTCTTTTGTCGAAATTGAAAAAGCTTAACTCGTCCTACTCAAGGTTGACCGTCGCCTCGACGGTCGCTCCGGCCGGGATGGTCAATACTTCGCTCCAAACCTGGTCCGCACCTTCGTCCACCCGGAATTTGAAAGAACCGCTGGGCAGGGTAAACGCGGTCTTGCCGTCGGCGGCAGTGGTTTCAACCCGGCCGAGATAGGCGCCGCTATCGCTGAAGAGATAGACTTTGGCGCCCACAACGGTCGTCCCGGTCCTCAAGGCTTGAACGTTCGCCCGGCCTTGGGGGATAACCATGGTAGTGCCGGCCTGTTGGAAATCATCCGACCAGAATTGATGTCCGACGGCATCGACCCTGACTTTGTATGGCTGGTTCGGCAGGCTGAAGTGAACTTGGCCGTTGTTATCGGTGACAGCCTGCCGGCCCAGGTAGGCACCGGCAGGAGTAAAGAGATAGACTTTCACTCCCGCCAGCGGAACGGCTTCCAGGAAGCAGCCTTCTACCGCGAGCGTAACATCCGTTTGGCCCAGATCGAACCCGCCCGCGAGAGTGTCACCGGTGTTGTAAATATCGCTCCAGAATTGGTACCCGAGCTGGTCGACCCGGATCTTGTAAGAGCCCTCTGCCAGATCGAAGAAAACACGGCCCTGCTCGTTGGTGGATCCCGACAGGCCGATATAGGATCCGCCCGCACTGAAGACGCTACACTTGGCCCCGGCAAGCGGAACTCCGGCACTCTTCCCCACGCTGAAAACGAATGCACCGCCACCGACTGAAATGACGACGGCGTTGGTGACGTCACTTTTGATCACCTGCGGCCCGCTCCAGAATTGGCTGCCTTGATGATCCACACGGAACTTAAAGGTACCGGCCGGCAGGCGGAAGCCCGCCTGGCCGTCACTGTCGGTGGCCCGGTTCAGACCCAGATAAACCCCGGCTTCAGAATAGGCGTAGACCTTCTGCCCTACCTGTGGGAACCCGCCGCCGGTGACGGTAATGGCGGCATCGGCCAGGGGAATCGCAACGCTCGTGTTCTGCCAATTGAACAGGCTCGAGAAGTACCGGCTGCCTAAATGATCCACCCGCACCTTGTAGTCCTTCTGCGGCAGGTCGAAGACGATTTTGCCGTCGGTGTCGGTGGTCAGGTCGACCCCCAGATAACTGTCGGTGGCGCTGTAGAGGTAGACCTTTACGCCTGCCAGGCCCTGAGCCACATTCTGGAACACACCCGCGGCCGTGACCTCCACCGGCTCGTGGGTAATGGTCAGCGTGGTCTCCGCATCGGATGCCACGCCAATATTCTGCTGCCAGAACTGATACCCCAGGACGTCGGCCCGCAGTCGATAGTTGCCGCCCGGCACGTCGAAGTCGGCGACCCCGGAGTCGTCTGTCAATGACTTTTCGCCCATATAGCGGCCGTCGAAGTCGTACAGATAAACCGGTACACCGGACAGGGGCGCTACATCACTCTTCTGAACCACGGCCCGCAGTCGGCCGCCGCCGGCAGAAACAGATATGGTGTTGACCGATCCGCCACTGATTTCCGCAAGGTCGCTCCAGTAGGAACTGTTGAGAATATCGGCTCGGAATTTGTATTTGCGTCCCACCGGCAGGTCGAAGATCGCGCGTCCAGCCGCGTCGGTGTCCCCGTATAGCCCGAGGCAGGCCCCGCCCTCGCCGAACAGGTGGACGCGCACCCCGGCAGGATTTCCGTAACCGGTTTGCACGGCAACCTCGACCGGCGCATGCATGATGTCGACATCGATCGACTGCATGTCGGGTACCGCCGCCGCCGCGCTCCAGAACTGCTCACCCAGGTAGTCGACCCGAATGCGGTAGCTGCCGTCGCCCAGGTCGAAGGTCGCCCGGCCTGCGGCATCGGTCGATCCGTGAAGACCGAGGTATGTGCCCTGGAGATTAAAGAGAAAGCACTTCACCCCGCTCAGCGGAACGCCGCCGCCGCGGGAAACCGTTACCTCGAAACCGCCCCCGCCGACCGAAATGTTGATCGGGTTGTTGCGGTCGGCAACCAGTTTCTGGCCTTCCACCCAATACCGGCTGCCCAGATGATCGACCCGAAAGTCGTAGCCGCCCTCGGGTAAACGGAAAAACACCTGGCCCTCGGCGGTGGTGGCTTGGTTGAGTCCCAGGTAAGCGCCGGCGGTAGTGTACACGTAGACCGGCGCGCCGGTCAGCGGGAAGCCGCCACCGGTGACGGTAATCTCGGCATCGGCCATGGCGATGTGGATCTCCGGCTCTATGAACAGGGCGGGGTCGTCCCAGGTGAACGCCTCGCTCCCGTACCGGCGGCCGAGATAGTCGGCGCGCACCTGGAAGGGCTTTTGCGGCAGGCGGTAGACAACCGTTCCGTTGCTGTCGGTCGTTTTATACAGGCCCTGATAGGTGCCGGATTCGGTGAAAAGGTAGGTTTTTATCCCTTCGAGGGGGTCGGCTGAACCCTGATAGATGCTGCGAACGGTGACGGGAACGTCCCGGTGGGGAATTTCGAAGGCGACGGTGGTGTCGGTGGTGAGGACCGTTTCATCACTCCAGAACTGGTACCCGAGGTAATCGGCCCGCACCTTGTAGGCTCCGGCCGGCACCTCGAAATCGGCCGTGCCGTCGGATAGAGTGGTCCGGGAACGGCCGAGATAACTGCCGGCTCCGCTGAACAGGTAGAGCCGGATTCCCGGCATAAACACCTCCTCATCCTCCCGCAGGGTGACGCGGTAACGACCGCCACCGGCATCGAGGGTTATATGATTGACGCCGCCGCCTGCTATGGAATTCGCCAGGCTCCAGAAACGGCCGCCAAGAATGTCGGCTCGGAAGGAATAAGTACTGCCAATGGGCAGGCTGAAATTGACATTCCCGTATCGATCGGTAACCCGCTGGATACCCATATAGTCGCCGTCGGCTGTAAAGAGGTAGACCCTCACCCCCTCGGCCTCGCCATCGGCGAAGCGAACCGTCACCGCGGCAGTCTCCTCTTCCACTGTGACGTTCACCTTCCGGTCTTCAGGCATTGAAAACGGTGCAGACCAAAACCGGTTGCCCAAATAATCCACCCGGAATTTATATTCCCCGGCTGCGACATCGGCGGGATCGAAAGACGCCATGCCGGCGGCATCGGTGGTGCCGTATTTACCGGTATAGGATCCGGCGGCAGTAAAAAGGTAGATTTTAACTCCCGGCAGATTTCGCCCCTTATCGGTTTCCACGGTGATCGTCAGACGGTCGGGCCCAATCGTGTAAACTTCGGTCGATACCGGTCCGATGTTGCCGGCGGCATCGGCCGCCTGGCACTTCAAGGTGGTGCTGGCCGCAATATCAATCGGGTCGGTGTAGCGCGCAGTGGCCGTGGTCGGTTGACTGCCGTCCAGTGTGCAGTAGATATCGGCCGTCTCGCTGGCGGAGAGCGCCACGCTGATAGCGCTGGCGTAGCTGCCGCCTGGATGAGAAAAAGTGATCTCCGGCGGGGTGCGGTCGATGGTCACGGGCATGGAATTGTAAACCGTCATGCTGTTCTGATCGTCGGCGATAATCGCATACAGGTGAAAGACGCCCTCGAGAGCGCTGATGTCCCAGCGGTAGCCGTCGGCCGCGCCGTCCGGGTCTTCCGCCAAATTCCCGGCGATGAGAACGCCATCGCCACCCGCGGCGTCGGCGTCGTAGTAAAGGTCAATCCGGGCACTGCTGTCCGGATCGCGATCCTCCCATTGAATCAGCAGGTCGGCGGCGCTGGTCACCACCCGCTCGGCCGGTGCAAGAAAGTTTATCCAGGGGGGCTCACCGGCATCTGCAGCATGCACGAAAAACGATGCCGCCACCGTCCAGTCACCGACAGCGCCGTGCTCGTCTTCGGCCCGAGCCCGCCAGAAGTAGTGCAAGTTGTCCGCCAGCCCGGCCGGCAGGCACCAGCCGGCGGCAGTAGAAAATCCTTGATGGACCGGGATCGACAGGGCCTCATCGGTGTAAACTTCGAACCGGTAGATGAGATTGTCGCCGTCCGGATCCAGGACCGGGTTGACGGCGAGTTCGGGCGCCAGAGTGTTTGTCCAGGCCCGGTCGCCGGGGTTGTGACGTGTGGGAACCGGAGGCGGATCGTTGCCCGTGTTAACGAAAAAGCTGCCGGTCGTCCAGGCGCTGTCGGCCGCTCCGTCACCGACCCTGGCGCGCCAGAAATAGCGTGTGTTGTCGGTCAGGCCCGCAACCGTCCAGGCGGTGGCCCCCTGCGTTCCGGCAGCCAGCGCATCTGATGCCTGCTTCAATGGACTGTCGAAGGTGCCGATGACGTCCAACTCGAAGAAGTAGGTGAGCTCCGCGCTGTGGCTCACGTTGGCGACCCTGAGTTCGGGATTGGTCGTGACGATTTCCGTTCCGGCCTGGGGTGCGGCAATTGCAGGGGCCGGTGGCGCGGGATGAAACAAATCGACCGTAAAAGAGCCCACCGTGCCTTCGGATTGGACGCCGAGTTCATCGAAGGCTGTCGCCCGCCAGTAATACGTAGCGCCGTCCGCGAGATCGGTGTCCAGACGCCAGGCGGTGGTGCCGGTTGTTCCGGCCGGAATGCCGTCTGTCGAGGCCACCGGCTGGCTCAGGTTGCTGTCCGCGCATACCTCGAAGCCGTATGTCAGGAATCCCGGGTCCGGGTCGCGGCTGTTGGTCACTTCCAGTAACGGGCGGACTGTGCCGACCCGCGCACCATCACGGGGGTGGCTGATAGAAAATGCCCCGGGCGACTCGTTGGCGCAGTTCACCACAAATGCGCCGTAGGACCACAAGCTGAAGCTGTAGCCGTCGGTGGCGCGAACCCGCCAGTGGTAGCCGCGATTTTCGGTCAATTCCACTGGAACCGTCCAACCCGTTGTTTCCTCTGCCTGCGGCAGACCATCTTCACTCGCCACCAATGCGCTGTAGCCAGGATCAGCGTAAAGCTCGAAGTGGTAGTAAAGACTGTCCCCGTCCGCATCGCTGCTGTTGACCACCACCAGCTGCGGCTGCAAGGTCGCCACCTCTGACCCGTCCACCGGCGCTTCGATCACCGGTGTTGGGGGGGCATGATCGCCGGACGCGGGGTCCGAGCCAAGCAGCAACTCCATGAGATCGGGTATCCCGTCGTCGTCATAGTCACCGTGACCGTCACGCGCCAGGCTGCCGAAATTCTCCACTTCCCAGGCGTCGAGCAGGCCGTCGCCGTCGCTGTCGTGCAGGGAGTTAATGGTGAGGACCGTTCGGCGTGTTGCCGTCAGCGCGCCGTCTGTCGCCGTGAAGACGATCTCGTAGCGTCCGGCCTGACCCGCAAAGGGCATCCAGCTGAAAACGGCCTTACCGTTGCCCTGATCGGACAGAACCGCTCCGGCCGGAAGCTGTTCGGCTGCAAGTTCCGGGACAGTGCCGTTGGGATCGCTGGCCGTGACCAGGAAAGTAAGAACCTGGTTCTCGACGCCGGTGCGCTCGGAGATGGCACCTATCAACGGCGCCTGGGGCAGAACCGTCGAATCGGCCAGCACGAGGCTGTAAACACCGGTGGTGTTGACGTCGAACAGGTTGATGAAGTGCTCCCACCCCTGACCATTGCGAATTTTTGAAAACCAGATGTTCTCCGGCTTGATCGTTTTGCCGTCGCTGCGCCGGGTCTCGGCCATCACCTTGCGGCCGCCGCCGGGGTCCGGCAGCCTGATGAATGTGAATCCGGCCGTAATCGGCGTTTGCAGTGAATAACGGAGACGTCCACCATTCTGACCAAGAAAGACAAGGCTGCTCAAAGCCGAATGATCCCGTACCAGCGAATCGGCGCTGTCGGTTTCGTAGACCCGGAAAACGTCATCGTCCAGGGACAGAAAATCCCGCACGCCATCCCGGCCGGGCAGGTCCACCAGAACGTCGTGCACCAGGTTATGGGTGCGGATGTTTTCCGTCTTGATCAGAGATGTCAACTGCCCGCCCAATTCATCGGAATGCGACACCCGTGCGTCGAAAGAAATAAACTGACCCGAAAGCGTGCAGGACATGACCCAGCGGGCTGTAGCGGCGCCGGCCGGCCCTATATCGCCAAAGTCTACCAGCAGGCTGTTGGATGCGATATGGCCGTTGACCTCGCTGCCGTCGATGGCGAATCCGATTTGAAGTCCCTGCGTGTTTTCGACAATCTTCGGCTGGGCCGAGTCAATCTTGAGGTTGGCGGCAACTCCGCCGCCGACGTTCCTGACCCTCACGCCCAAGGAAAAAGGAACCGGTGGTTCAATGGCCGTTGTAAAGGCATCATCTCCGAATATGTCACGAGGCAGGAAGTAATCGAGCGCCAGGTTTGGCAGGGGTTTTACGAAGATGTAATCCGGTGTCACCGTGGTGACGTTTACCACGCCACCAATGGTGTAGGAAAGTTTGGCTCCGACGTAGTAGAGCTTGCCCTGTTGAAGCCCGTCCGAGGACCCGGGGGCCGGTATGATCAGCCAGCGGACGTCAGCCGCGGTGGTGGGAGAGATACTACCGAAGCCCGTGACGTCGTCGATATTTTCCATGGAATCCAACCGGATAAAAAAAAGCGCCCCGGTGTTACCGGGGTCCGCACTGGCGGAAACCGGACTGCCATCTTCATCGGTAAGAGAGACCTCGATGCTGATATCTTCGAGCGCAAGGTGACCCAGGCCGTTTTTTACGTGCATGTGAGCTTCGAAAGCCTGACGCTCCAGGGCCAATTCCTGTTTGACCTCTATCTTGACCTGGGCGCAGACGGTATCGCCAGCCGCCGCGACCGGTAAAAGAGTTAAATTCAACACAAGACAGACCGCCACAACGATACCGCATGCCATCGAGAGCAAGCAGGATTTTTCACCAATAAGTTTTCTTCTCATCTCTTTCCTCCGTCTCAAGAGAAGCGGCAAAGTGTAAGCTTTAGTACTGCATGCGGCCAACCATGCCCGCGCCTGCCACATGAAAGCGATCGAATTCGAAGGCCCGTGCCGCGGGTGAATGGCGGATAATTTTCAACGCGACGTAATCGTCGGCTTCTTGCATGAAAACTCGTCTTTGGGGGTCGCAGAGCCACCAGCGACCCTCGGCGTAAAATTCGGCCCAGTTGTGATATTGCGCCGGCTCGAGCACGCCACCTTCCGGGCTATGATAGCCGGCAATACAGCGCACCGGCACTCCGGCCGCGCGACAAAGGGCGACAAACAGATGCATCATTTCGGTACAGTCTCCCTGCCGGGCCAGCAAGGTAACCAGAGCCCCGCGATTGTTTTTTACATAGCTCGTGTACCGGATATTTTTTACGATCCAATGAAATATCTTTTCAGCAGTGATCAGAGAACCGCCGGTATTCAGTGAACGGGCAAGGTCCCGTATATGCGGATCATTGACTTCGATAAACCGGTCTTCAGCAAGACAGGATTCGTCTTCCCTGTTCGGGCCTCGCAATGGCACTGCCCGCATCAGCAGATCGGCTTTTAAAGTTATGATTCTGGTCGCATGGGGCGGGATACTGTCAAAGGTATAGCAGAAAATAGCATTCCCCTCGCTGTCGTACTCGACGTCGTGAGGATGAGAAGAATAGATTTCTTGGAGGCGTTGCGTCGGGCTTTCCGATCTCGGCGCGTTCACCCGGAGTTCGGCACGTTCGACGAGATGACCAGAGGTATTTTGGATGGTAAAACCGTACGAGATTCTTTTGAGAATTGCCGGACTTTCGGTCACAAAATATCCGGGACGGTGGATGTCCCAAACGATCAGGACGGTAGTACAGATCAAAATTAAGGACAGAATAAATACGGAAGACCTTTTTGCCACGTGTGAAAATCCCTTCGAAGGAGATCATGATAAGCCAGAGACTTCGCAGCAGAGTGTTGAATCCGTTGCACCTTTACTCCAGAGTATCTGGCAGAAACCCATGATCTGTGATCCCAAATACTATATGGACCGAACCAGAATGAAAATTGATTGCAGGTCGGCCTGAACATTTCCTCATGGAAATGTTTTAAACGAAGGACTGATTTTCACCCATTCAGGAGATTGAGTCTCCCGATGGCTTAAGGCTTTAAAACAACATTCTTTTCAAGCCGTCACAGGATGAGAAAGCATGCCGAAAACCGGCATGTTTTCTCTCAAGCAGATGGGAAAGAACCGGATTGGCGGTGGCCTTTCACAAAAGCAGGAGCAGAATTTTAAAAATTTTTGGTCGTCACTTCTGGTTTCGATAACCAGTTGACCTGTTTACTCGGTACGCTGTGATCTCAAAAGGTGAAATGGACAATGTGCAAAAACCATGACACATTGAAAATAGCGGTTAAAACCGTGCGGATGAAACTTAGCTGTGAAATTTATACCATAGGAATTATGGGGTGGGCGTTTTACTTACTGAAGTTTTTTTCTCTGCCGAAGACAATTCTCTTCCGTCTAAACTACATCTTTTGACACTTGATCAACTCTGCCAACACAGGTAGTTTCCGTCCAGAAACGGCCCTTTCCCGTAATTTCGGCGTCAATCGGCGGAATCCCTTGTGCGGCATACAACAGTATGTCTCCGCGCAATGCCGCCGATTTCTTTGAACTTGCGGAAAATTGCACATTTCTGAATCGGAAACTGAGCAGTGTTGAAAATGAAAGCCCGGATGTCTATGTAGCTAATTCTCTATTTTTGGGCAAGCAAGTCACCAAAATCATGTTTTTTTGAGGTCACATTTTTTCTTAACCACCTGTAATTAAATTTAAAACGTGTTTTACATGATTTTTGCATTGGCAATCCGTCATCCCGGCAGTAAAAGGGAGTGACATGGCCGATGACAGTGGCAACGCTATCACGTCTGCATCTCGGCAGTACCCGCAACACCGATAGTCTGCATGGCAGGCAAAATAGGCGACAATGTATTGGCGAAGTTCAGCAAAAATTTGCTGTCCGGAGGCTGTCAGGTGAGAGGGGATATTTTTTTCAGACAAATTGTCTTTACCGTATTTGCCCGAGGAATGGTTATACACGAAAATAGAATTCAGGTTGAGCGGTTCCGGTTTTCGTGTTCAGGGCTGGTTAAACCAGTGAACGTTGTACCCTGAACGCAGAACCCCTCAGTAGATTGCATGCATCGCGGTGACCCGCAAAACCGAGATGGTCTAAAATATTCGAAAGCCAAGAAGGAAATCACTTTGCCGTATGCGATCTGAATCGTTTATTTACAGGTTTTTGATTTTAATTTTTCTTTCTTTGGGGGGTGTTTCTCTACTCCATGCCGAAAGAAATTATTACGTCGGCAGGGATGAGGCCGGCGTTTTTTTACAAACCGATACGTATGGCAGCTGGTACATCGGCCGGGGAAATGCGGCAGCATTCCAATTAGGTGGGAAAGGAACCTATAAAACCGGCGTCGATTATACCGGGAACTTCATATTGATCGAAAACCAGCAAAAGTTCTACACCGATTTAGAGGCAAGAGAGAGCATCGCCAGGCAGACACGGGACAACGACAGGTATCTCGACCAAAGCGGCGACCGGGTCGAGACCACCATCATTATTCGCAACAACCAGATTTTGCTCCCCGTTATTCTGGGCTACCAGTCAAAGGAAATAAACGTTTTGCTGCTCTTGGACACCGGTGCTTCGATGACGGTGTTGCATAATGACATCGCCGATGACCTGTCAATTCAGCAAATGACGCCATCGGTCATGTTCTCCGCCGAGGGCCGGCCTATCAAATCGAGCCTGGCCCAATTGGACTACATCAAGATAGGATCGCTGAAGAAGGAAAATGTTTTTGTGAGCATTATCGAACACAAGGACCCATCCGTCGACCGGCACGGATTGCTCGGCATGAATGTCCTGCGGGATTTTGAATATCAGGTGGATTTCAGGCGAAAAAAAATTATCTGGCGGGATGACGGGCCCACAAATTCGCAGTAGGTGAACCCGTCATTTTCGGCACAGTCATCGGCCGGTATCGAATCGCTTCAAGTCCTGGTCGAAACGACTGGAAAACCCTGAGCGACGTGCCTTTCGCCGTGGCACCTGCGCACAGCCGCTTTGCCGGTGCCCTCAAGAGCCTTTGCCGCCGCATTTTTCTCGTAAAACGTGTCCGGTTCATATTGCCAGCCGGACCTTAGCCGTTTTTCCTCTTTTATCAGCCGGGCATAAGCAATCCGGCCGAGCAGGGGGGCCGCCAGGCGCGTCTTATACCCGAATTCCTGGCAGATATCCTTCAGGAGCCGGTTCATTTTCCCAAAGATCGCCTTATTTTTTCGGTAGTAGTGCCGCATGGCCCAGACGGCGGCAGCATACGTAAATCTCAGCGGCTGCGCCTCGCGCTCGTAACGGGCCCTGATCCGCACATCGGCCGTGTGTTTGTAGTGCCGCCAGCCGGTCAGCTGGGTCCTTATCAGCCGTGCCAGGCTGGGGCCGTTGACTTCCAAATCGCGCTGGAAAGCTCTCACCACAAACGTCTCCTCCTGGCCATCTCGTATGTGGGCATGGCGGTAATTGAACCGATACTGTCCGTGAGCGTCCGCGGCGGGAAATTCATCTTCGTTCAGCAACGAGCCGTCCTGCTTGTGCTTTTCGTAAAGGGCCGTCCCCGGATTGGGAGTGTAGAGCATGAACTGATGAAAATCGGTCTGGTGGCCGACGGCATCGTCGATGACCTTGTCCATCGTTTCGGGCCGATGATCTTCAAGGCCGATGATCGAAGAGCCTAACACGCGAATGCCGTGCCCTTGCAGCCGTTTAACCAGATCGCGGGTATCGACGTCCTCGAGTTTTCGGTAACCGCTGGCCTGGCCCTCGATACCCATCCAGACCCAGCCGATGCCGAGCCCCACGAGTTGTTCCATGGAGTAGGAGCAGATAACGCGCGCCGAGCTGAAGACATACAGCGACCAGCTTTTCCGTTGCGCCTGCATCAACTCCAGCAGCTTCAGGGCGCGCTGGCGGTGGAGCAGGAAATTTTCGTCGAGTACGAAAAACGATTCGGTGCGAAGTTCCTGTGACAACCGGTCCATGACGGTAAAGAGTTCCTCGCCGGTGTCGTAAAAATTGATAAACTTGCCCTTGCCACCGAAAAGGGCCGAAGTCGAGCAGAAGTTACAGCCCACTGGACACCCGACCGAAGGAATCAGAATAGCGGCGGTATCGCCGGGCTTATCGCGCATGGTGGTCCCCAGTGCCCGGGCGCCGAAAGCCGAATAGACCGACGGGTGCCTGACCGGTGCATCGGAGCGCTGGCCGAGATACCGTCTGAACCATTTGACGCCGTCGCCCCTGACAATGTGATCGGCCTCGATCGTCTCGCCTATTCGTTCCTTGTTGGAGATATGGCCGCCGACGACGATGGCGGCCTGCGGCTGATGGCACCGGATCAGTTCGCACATCTTTTTGACCTTGCCGACATTGGGGATGATGGCGCTGATTCCGACGACGTCATACGGCGTTTCTTCGAGTTCTCGAACAAAGCGGTCCAGGCTGGCAAAATCAAGAACCGTGCAGGGCGCATCGATGTTGGCCTGGAGCATCGTCAGTGAGAAGGAGCGATGAAACATGCGCAGGGAAAAGGCGCCCTGAACCCGCGTGACCTGATTGTGGTAGAGTTCCATCGGGTTGATGGCGCGGCTGCCGTATTCATCATCCTGTGCGAACGGACCGAACACGCTGCACAAAAGGACCCTGGCGCGAATTCCTTTGGGGTGAAGTGGAACATAGTGGCTGTCCATAATGTCTCCTGCTATAGGCTTCAAGATAAAGATTTTGGCTGCTGGTGTCGGTCGTCGGCGTATTACAATACAGCCTTCTCCCTCTGGCCTTGCCAAAATCATTATCTTAAAGCCCGTATCGTAGGGTGAAGTTATCGTCATACAGGCGTATATTAAACGACTTCGGATAACATCGAAAGGCCATATTTCCGTTTTACAAAACTATTACAATCCATTTTGCAATTGACCCCGACGCGAGCCCTATGATAGTTTCACCTGCAACTTGTGGTTTTCGACGAAGGCGCGATTCACTCAGGGAGGAGAAGATGGCCAAATCTCGGGATACCAAGAAAGATACGAAAAAAAAGCCCAGTAAAACCCCCAAGGAAAAGAAGAAGGAAAAGCTGGAAAAGAAGAAAGAAAAGTAAACATGGGAGATGCATGACGCCGCACAACGTTCTGCAGAAATTTTTTGGTTACGATTCGTTCAGGCCCCTTCAGCTCGAAGTCATCGAGCAAGCCCTGGCCGGCCGGGACGTTTTTGTCCTGATGCCGACCGGCAGCGGCAAATCGATTTGTTTTCAGGTCCCGGCCCTTATCCGCCCGGGGGTGGGACTCGTCGTTTCGCCGTTGATCGCCCTCATGCAGGACCAGGTGACCGGGCTGCGCCAGAACGGCGTCCGGGCCGACTACCTGAATTCGAGCCTGCCCCCCGAGGCTGCGCGGCAGGTCGAAGCGCGGGTGCTGGCGGGTGAAACCGACCTGCTGTACATTGCCCCGGAAAGGCTGCTGTCCGACGCGTTCCAGCGCTTTCTCTCCCGGTTTCCGCTGGCCCTGTTTGCGATCGACGAGGCGCACTGCGTCTCGCAGTGGGGCCATGATTTTCGTCCGGAGTATCTTCAGATCGCCTCCGTGACCCGCCGGTTCCCAAAAGTCCCCCGCCTGGCCTTGACCGCCACGGCCGATGCGGCCACCCGCCGGGAGATCCTGGACAAGCTCGATTTAAACCGGGCGGCGCAGTTCGTGTCGAGTTTCGATCGGCCGAACATCTGCTACCGGGTGCGGTTGAAAGAAAACGGCAAACGCCAGCTGCATGATTTCATCGCCAGGAGTCACCCGGGCGAAACCGGCATCGTTTACTGCCGCAGCCGCAAGCGCGTGGATGACATCGCGGCCTGGCTCCTGGAGCGCGGCGTCAATGCCGTGGCTTACCATGCCGGGTTGTCATCCGAAGAGCGCAACCACCGCCAGCAGCGCTTCGCGCGGGAGGAAGCTTTGGTGGTGGTGGCCACGATCGCTTTCGGCCTCGGTATCGATCGGCCGGATGTAAGATTCGTGGTCCACTTCGATGTTCCCATGAGCATGGAAGCCTACTACCAGGAAACGGGGCGCGCCGGCCGCGACGGCGAACCGGCGGAAGCCTGCATGCTGTACTCGTTGTCCGATGTGGTCGCGGCGCGCCAGCTGCTCAACCGCTCGGAAGGCGAGGAACGGTTCAAGCGGGTTCAGCAGCAAAAGCTCGATGCCCTCTTGGGCTATTGCGAAACCACCGAGTGCCGACGCCAGGTGCTGTTGAGGTATTTCGGCGAATCGATGCCGGAGGCTTGTGGAAATTGCGGCACGTGCAAGGAGGGCACGGCGTCGTGGGACGGCACCATCGCGGCCCAGAAGGCGCTTTCCGGCGTCTATCGAACCGGTCAGCGGTTCGGGGCCCAGTATCTGACCGAAGTGTTGCTCGGCAACACGAGCGCGCGCATCGAAGGTTTCAGGCACGACAGGATCAAGACCTTCGGCGTCGGCAAGGACTTATCCGGCCGGCAGTGGCGGTCCGTATTTCGCCAGTTGATGGCCGCGGGGTACCTGACGGCCGACCCGCAAGGCCAGGGCGGCTTTCAATTGACCGACAAAAGCTGGCCGCTTCTAAAAGGCGAACAGTCCATTCGATTCCGCCAGGATGCGGCGCCCGTCAAAGCATCAGGAAGCGGCCGCAGTGCGCCTCATCCCGCACCGCCGTCTCTGGATGAGCGCGCCATGAACCTCTGGGACCATTTGCGGCAGGTGCGCATCGAAATTGCCAGAGAAATGGAATTGCCGGCCTACGTCATTTTTCATGACAAAACGCTGACGGAAATGGCCGCCCGGCGTCCGAAAACACGGGCAGACCTGTTGCAGATTACAGGGGTCGGGGAACGCAAGGCCGACCAATACGGAGAGCGGTTCCTGGCAGCCATCCAGACCTGGCAAGACGGCGGTCCGCCGCGGTAACAGGGGCGGAAGCAGATGGCGTTCAGTGCGAAAAAGGTTAGAGTTTAATAAGAGGTTCAAGGTGTAGGGTTAAAGGTTCAGGATCTCAAAATTCTTTAACTGACAAACTGACCTAACCGACTCAACTGACCCAACAGATTTTCATGCATCGCGGCAGCCGGCAGGACTGCGAGCGTTTAGTGCGAAAATAGCATCAATTCAGACAAAAGAAGCTTGAAACTCAGAACCCGCAACCTGTGACCCGAAACCATTATTTCAGTGCCCATCACCGGTTGACAAGTTCCCCCCAGAGGTTAAGGTCACAGAGAAAGGAAGGAAAACACGAGATGGTAAAACTTGAAACCAGCCTGGGCGAGATTTTTCTGGAACTCGATGAAGAAAAAGCCCCAAAAACCGTCGCTAATTTTCTGGAGTATGTGAACGCGGGCCACTATGACGGCACCATCTTTCACCGGGTCATCGACGGGTTCATGATCCAAGGCGGTGGAATGACCGGCGATATGAGCGAAAAATCGACCCGCGCCCCCATCGAAAACGAAGCCGACAACGGGCTCAAGAATACCGCTTATGCGGTAGCCATGGCCCGCACGTCGGACCCGCACAGCGCCACGGCCCAGTTTTTCATCAACGTCAAAAACAACGATTTTCTGAATCACACCGCCAAGACCCCTCAGGGCTGGGGCTACACGGTTTTCGGCAAGGTCGCCAAGGGCCAGGGGGTGGTCAACAAAATAAAGGGAGTGGCCACCGGCCGCAAGGGAGTTCACGACGACGTGCCCAAAGAGCCGGTCGTGATCAACAAAGCCGAGGTCGTCGAAGCTTAGAACTCACTTCCCGCGGCCGGTGCTAAAAAACGCAGGAATATCAGTATATTCCTGCGTTTTTCCGCATAACCGGCCGGGCGCCTCAACACCCAAAAGTGCCAACTTATTTATTCGCGAACCCTTAGGCCTTAAGTTTACTGAGCCTGATAGGGACGAAAACAGACTGCAGGTTGAGAGGTTCAGGGGTGGTTAACCCTTTGAACGTTGAATCCTGAATGCGCAAGTAGCCAGCGAGGTTATTTTGAAGCAGCCGCGGCGGCCTCCATCAGCGCCTCAGAAAACGTCGGGTGGCCGTGCACCGTACGGGCGACGTCCTCTGCGGAAGCCCCGAACTCCAAGGCCAGCACGCCCTCGGCGATCATTTCCGAGGCCCGCGCACCGAGAATGTGAATGCCCAGAATCCGATCCGTTTTCTTGTGGGCGATCACCTTGGCAAAGCCGTCGGTTTCCCCCAGGCAGCGTGCGCGACCGGCGCCGGTGAAAGGATAGGTGCCGACGCGGTACGGAATCTCGCGCTGTTTGACCTGTTCTTCGGTCATACCGACGCAGGCCACCTCGGGCGCCGTGTAGATGATGGCGGGGATGGCGTCGTAGTTGACTTCGCCCGGCAGGCCGGCAACACCCTCCACCGCGGCGATGCCTTCGGCCGATGCCTTGTGCGCCAGCATGGGGCCGGCGACCAGGTCGCCGATGGCAAAGATACCCGGCCGGCTCGTCTCGAACTTCTCGTTGACGATCACCATGCCGGTCTTGCCATCGGTTTCCACGCCGACCTCCTCGACTCCCAAGCCGCGGATCAGGGGCCGACGGCCGACAGCCACCAGAAGCTTGTCGAACTTGAGAGTTTCCTTTTTGCCGCCGGACTCGATGGTAACGCTCACTTTCTTGGCGCCGGCCTTCGCACCGGTCACCGTTGTCTTCAAGCGGAAGTCGAAGCCCTGTTTCTTAAGGATGCGGTGCAGGCTGCGGCCCACCTGGCCATCCAGGGCCGCGGCGATTTGGGGCAGCATTTCGATGACCGTCACCTCGGCACCCAACCGCCCCCAGACCGACCCCAGTTCCAGGCCGATATAGCCGCCGCCGACGATGCCGAGCTGTTTGGGGACGGCCGGCAGCCGCAGGGCTTCGGTGGAACTGATGATATTTTTTCCGTCGAATTCGAGGCCCGGGACCGCCACCGGCTCACTGCCGGTCGCCAGAAGGATCGACTTTGCCGTCAGGGTCCGCGGCCGCCCTTTTTCTTCGGAACTCTCCACCGCGACGCGGTCCGCGCCCGCCAGCCGGCCCGCGCCGCGGACGATCTGGATCTTGTTGCGCTCGAGCAGCTTGCGGACATTATCGGTCAGCTCCTCCACCACCTTGTCCTTGCGGGCCATCATGGCCGCCAGGTCCAGGCGCGGCCGGCCGATATCGACGCCGTGCTCGGCCAGTCGACTGACGGCAAGGTGGTAGTACTCGCTGGAATCCAGCAGTGCCTTGCTTGGAATACAGCCCTCCCGCAGGCACACGCCACCCAGGCGCGGCTCTTTTTCCACACAGGCCACGCTCAGGCCGAGTTGGGCCGCCCGCACCGCCGCCACATATCCGCCGGGACCGCCGCCAATGATGACAAGATCGAATGTTTCCGCCTGGGCCATGGTCAAATCTCCACTATCATCCGTTCCGGGTTTTCGAGTAATTCTTTTATGCGCCGCAGATAGGTCACCGCTTCCCGGCCGTCGACGATGCGGTGGTCATAGCTCAGGGCCAGGTACATCATCGGGCGCACGACGATTTCATCATCGATGACCACCGGCCGTTTTTCGATGCGGTGCATGCCGAGAATAGCGCTCTGGGGCGTATTGAGAATCGGGGTGCTCAGAAGCGATCCGAACACTCCGCCGTTGGTGATGGTAAACGTCCCGCCTTCGAGGTCGGCCAGATCGAGCCGGTTCTCCTTGATCTTTTTTACGTAATCCACGATGGCCTGTTCCATCATGGCCAGCGAAAGCTTCTCACAATGGCGGATCACCGGCACCACGAGTCCGCGGCCGGTTCCGATCGCCACCCCGACATGGTAGTAATGGTGGTAGACGATTTCCTTGCCGTCGACGAAAGCGTTTATTTCCGGAAATTCCTTGAGCGCTTCGACGGCGGCCTTGATGAAAAAGGACATGAACCCCAACGCCACATCGTACTTCTTCTGGAAGGCCTCCTTGTAGCGCGACCGGATTTCCATCACGCGGCTCATGTCGAGATCGTTGAAGGTGGTCAGCATGGCCGTGTTCTGGCGGGCTTCGAGCAGCCGCGCGGCAATGCGCTGCCGGATGGGGGTCATCGGCTTGCGGGAGGTTTCCTCCGCCGCGGCCGGCGGGCCGGCCTGGCTCTCGCCCGGCGCAGC
>JBAPSB010000222.1:0-20100 GCA_049281435.1 Desulfobacterales bacterium | reverse complement strand
ACCGACTGAGCTACTGAGCCATAACATTTCATTTCTTTATATGCTGCTCAATGCTTAATCGATGAGCTAACAGTAAAATGGCGGTCCGGACGGGACTCGAACCCGCGACCTCCTGCGTGACAGGCAGGCATTCTAACCAACTGAACTACCGGACCATTTTAATTGCGGGGACAGGATTTGAACCTGCGACCTTCGGGTTATGAGCCCGACGAGCTACCAGACTGCTCCACCCCGCATCAATTTTTATTCCGGCAATATAACGGCGGCGCTTGAATCTGTCAAGAGGCTCTCTGAACAATATGTGAAAATAGTATCGTGGTGATGGTCGCATGCCGGCTGATTTTCGCCCCTCACCCATCTGTCATCGCCTTTATCCGCTTTTCGAGGTCCGGATAGGGGCCGCCCGGTTTGCCGGTTTCGGCCCGCACCAGGATCAGCTTGGTGCGGCTGGCGTGTCCGGAGACAATCTCGAGCGAGGACCGCGGGAGGCCGAGACAGCGCGCCAGAAATTTGAGGCACAGCGTGTTGGCCGCGCCCTCTACCGGCGGCGCGGTCAGTTTGATCTTGAGGGTATCGCCGTGGCGGCCGACTATCATGTTTTTTGAAGAGCGCGGCAAGACGAAGACCTTCAGGATGAACCCCTCGGGGTGCGGTTGACAGAAGTCGATCCCGGCCATCAGGGCCCTCTACCCGATATCGGACATGTGGCGGGCGATAAAATCGCGGATGAACTTGGGGGGGCGCACGACGCGGCCCTCGGCGGTGACGCAGGGGTGTTTCGTGTAGCCTTCGGCGACAACGGCGGAAAGGTCCTCACCCAGCAGGCGGTAGTCGAATTTCATGGCCCCTCTGACCGCCGCATCGAGCGTGGTTTCGATCACCAGCGGATCATCGTAGCGCACGGGTGAGAGATACCGGCAGTACGCCTCGGCGACCGGCAGGAAGATGCCTTTTTCCTCGATTTCGCGGTACGTCATCCCCAAAGCGCGAAACAGTTCGGAGCGGCCGATTTCAAACCACCTCAAATAGTTGGCATAATAGGCATAGCCCATGCGGTCGGTGTCGCCGTAGCGCACGCGGCTGGTCGTCCGGTTGGTCAGCATCTTTTTCCTGTTTCCCAGAACGGCATCACATCGGTTCCCGGAAAGGCGGCGGCGGCCGGTTTGAATGGCCGCTTTCCGTAAGAGGACTTATATAGGCTTTGGAATAAAGGTTTTGACGAGGCCAGAGGGCGGCTGTATAGTCATACGCCAACGACCGATACCAGCAGCCAAAAGCTTTATCTCAAAGCCTATATGATCGGGCCTATCAGCGCCTTCAACTCCTCGTAGGTGCTCGAGACCGGGAACTGCGGGTATTCCTGCCTGACGTTTTCCGGCGGACGAAACAAAAACCCGTGATCGGCTTCTTTGAGCATCGTGATGTCGTTATACGAGTCGCCGATCGAGATGACGGTAAAATTCAGGTTTTTCAACGCCAGCACCGCCCGGTATTTGCTGTCCGGCTGACGCAGGGTGTAGTTTTCGATCGAACCGTCGTTGCCTATGGTCAGGTAATGGCAAAATAAGGTGGGCCATCCGAGCCTGGCCATCAACGGGCGGACGAATTCAACGTACGTGTCGGAGACGACGATGACCGGGGCGCGCGATCTGAGCCAGTCCAGGAACTCTTCGGCTCCCGCCAGCGGCGTCATCGTCGCGACCACCTCCGTGATGTCCTTGAGCTTCAAGCCGTTTTGTTTCAGAATGGCCAGGCGCTTGCGCATCAAGACGTTGTAGTCGGGGACGTCGCGGGTGGTGAGCTTGAGGTCTTCGATGCCGGTTTTTTGGGCGACGTTGATCCAGATTTCAGGGATGAAAATGCCCTCGAGATCTGTGCAGACGATGTGCATGACAGTCCTCACTTTCGGTGCGGACTTCTCGGGCGGCCGATAAACCCTGAAGTCCTGTGTCAGTCGTCGGTGTTCTCGTCCTCGATTCTGATCAACACCGGTTTGGCACTCACCACGTCCAGCGCGGCGATTTGACTCAGCGCCTCGGTGACGGCGGCCTCCCGGGCCGCATGCGTCAGCATCACCAGCGGAACCGAGCCGTTGATCTTGCGGCCCTTCTGGTAGGCGGACTTTATGCTGATGCCGCGGGAGCCGAGAATACCGGAAATTGTCGCGAGCACGCTCGGCCGATCGAGGGCCGAAAACCGCAGGTAATAGTGGGTGATGATCTCGCTGATCGGCATGACCGGTATTTTACGGATGGCCTCCATCTGAAAGGAGAGCAGGGGGACCCGGCCGGTGGCGCCCGCCAACAGATTGCGGCAGATGTCGGCCAGGTCACCGACGACGGCGCTGGCGGTCGGCAACATGCCCGCGCCGCGCCCGGAAAGCAGGATGTCCTCGGTTGAATCCGCCGAAATCGAGATGGCATTCAGCGTGCCGTTGACGTTCGACAGGATGTTGTCGAAGGGAATCATGGTCGGGTGAACGCGGGCCTCGACCGCCGGCCCCTTGTATTTGCTGATGGCCAGCAGCTTGATGCGGTAACCGAATTGTCCGGCAAATTCGATGTCCAGCGGGGTGATGTGAGAGATGCCTTCGGTATAGACATCCGCCAGGTTGATTTCCATCCCGTAGGCCAGCGCGGAGAGAATGGCGATTTTGTGAGCCGTGTCATGCCCCTCGACATCCAGCGCCGGGTTGGCTTCGGCATAGCCCTTGGCCTGGGCCTCGGCCAGCGCGGAGGCGAAGGGGCTGCCGTCATCGGTGATTTTGGACAGGATGTAATTGCAGGTGCCGTTGAGGATGCCGGTCATGGCCAGTATGCGGTTTCCCGCCAGAGATTCCCGGATGGTTTTGATAATCGGCATGCACCCGCCGACGCTGGCCTCGAAGGCCAGGTCGACGCCTTTTTCCGCGGCGGCCTTGAACAGGCTGTTGCCGTGCGACGCCAGAAGCGCCTTGTTGGCGGTGACGACCTGCTTGCCGTTTGCGAGCGCTGTCAAAATCAACTCTTTGGCGATGGTTTCGCCGCCGATCATCTCGACCACGATGTCGATGGCCGGGTCATCGACCACCGCCCGGGCATCCGCGGTCAAAACCCCCGGGGCCAGCCGCAGGCCCCGATCGCGGGTGGTATCGATGTCGGCCACCCGCTTGAGGGTCAGGGTCGCACCGACCCGTGAGGCGATCAGTTTTCCGCTGTCCAAAAGGATCCGCGCCACGCCGGTCCCCACCGTCCCGCAGCCGAGCAATCCGATATTGAAGTTTTTCATAAGCCGATTCTCAAATCAGGGTCAATAAAACGCCTTTTATCATTGCGGCCCACCCGAAAGTCAATCATAAAAAGGAAACGGCTGCCGGCGGTCGGCGGCAGCCGTTTCCTTTTTATTCACATAATATTGCGAATTCCGCGGACGGCCTGATTGATGCGCATCTTGTTTTCGATCAGGGCGAAGCGCACGTAGTCATCGCCGTACTCCCCGAACCCGAGACCCGGAGAAACCGCCACCTTGGCTTCCTGGACCATGAACTTCGAAAATTCCACCGAGCCCATTTTGGCGTAGGCTTCCGGTATCTTGCCCCAGACGAACATGGTGCCTTTGGGCGAGTTGATCGACCAGCCGATGCGCTCGAGGCCCTGAATCAGGGCATCGCGCCGCTCGCGGTAGGTCAGCCGGATTTCTTCCACACAGTCCTGCGGCCCGTTGAGCGCAATGATCGAGGCGATCTGAATCGGCTGGTAAATGCCGTAATCCAGGTAGCTCTTGATGCGCCTCAAGGCGGCGACGGTCTCGGCGTTGCCGACGCAGAAGCCCACCCGCCAGCCGGGCATGCTGTAGCTCTTGGACAGTGAGAAGAATTCCACGCCGACATCCTTGGCCCCCTTGACCTGCAGGAAACTGGGGGCCTTGTAGCCATCGAAGGTCAGGTCGGCATAAGCGAAGTCGTGAATGACCATGATGTCGTGTTCCTTGGCGAAAGCGACGATTTTTTCAAAGAACGCCAGGTCCACGATTTCGGTGGTCGGATTGTGAGGATAGCTGATGATGAGAATCTTGGGCCGCGGCCAGGTCTGGCGGGTCGCGTGCAGCAGGTTGTCAAAAAAATCCTGGTCCGGGCCCAGCGGTATGCCGCGGACGTCGCCGCCGGCGATAATGGTCGAAAATGGATGGATCGGATAGGTGGGATTGGGGGTGAAGACCACGTCACCGGGGCGGATGGTGACCAGGATCAGATGGGAGATGCCCTCCTTGACCCCTATCGTCACGATGGCCTCGTTCTCGTGATCGATATCCACGTCGTAGCGCCGCTTGTACCAGGCGGCAATGGCCATTCTCAGCTTGGTGATGCCCATCGAGGCCGAATACCGGTGATTGTGCGGTTTCTGGGCCGCTTCCATGAGTTTGTCGACGATATGCTGCGGGGTGCCCAGGTCGGGATTTCCCATTCCCAGATCGATAATGTCTTCGCCTTTGCGCCGGGCTTCCATTTTAATGGCATTGACCTGGGCAAAAACATACGGCGGCAGACGGTCCAGTCTGGCAAACTTGCTCATCGCGCTAACCTTTCGTCCTTTGGTGGTGGTTGAATCGGGCAGGGTGGCGTCAGTATGGCGGATGGATCCGGAGGCGGCACGCGCATTTTGGTCGATTTTTACATTATCCCGGGCCGGATGTCAAAAAATTTGTTTTGACTTTTCCGCGGTTTCCTTCTAAATACTCAAATTCTTGACACATTTTTACACGACTAGGAGAATTGCATGTCTGATCCCCTGACCTACGCCGATGCCGGCGTCGATATAAAAAAAGCCGCACACTTAATCGAGAAGATCAAGGATATCGCCAAGCAGACCCCGCGCTCCGGCGTGATGGGCGACATCGGCGGTTTCGGCGCCCTGTTCTCCCTGAACGTGGCCAACGTGGAAAATCCGGTGCTGGTCAGCTCCACCGACGGTGTCGGCACCAAGGTGAAGATCGCCTTCATGATGGACAAGCATGACACGGTCGGCATCGATCTGGTGGCCATGAGCGTCAACGACATTGCGGTTCAAGGCGCCCGGCCGCTGTTTTTCCTGGATTACCTGGCCATGGGCGAACTCGACAACGACCGGGCGACGGCGATCATCCAGGGCATCGCCGAGGGGTGCCGGCAGGCCCGGTGCGCGCTCATCGGCGGTGAAACCGCCGAAATGCCGGGGATCTATCGCCCCGGGGAATACGATTTGGCGGGGTTTGCCGTCGGCATCGTCGACAACGCCAAGATCATCGATGGCTCCGCCATTCACGTGGGCGACAAGATTGTCGGGGTGGCTTCCAGCGGATTGCACAGCAACGGCTATTCCCTGGTGCGCAAGATTTGTTTCGACCGGTTGAAGCTCGACTGCACCTCGCAGGTCGAGGCTCTGGGCGGGCGGCTGGGGGACGAGCTGATCAAGCCGACCAAGATTTATTCGGAGACGATCCGCCACCTGACCCGCGACCTGCCGATTCACGGACTGGCGCACATCACCGGCGGCGGCATCGAGGAAAACCTTCTGCGCATCATTCCGAGGGCCTGCCAGGTTCTGCTGCAGAAACGCAGCTGGGAAACGCCGCCGATTTTCGACTTCCTGCAGGAGGCGGGCGGGATTACCGACGCGGAAATGCTGCGCACGTTCAACAACGGCATCGGCCTGGTGGCGGTGGTTCCCGACGATGCGACCATCGAGGTCCTGTCACGGCTTTCGGCGCTGAACGAAAAAGGCTTCGTCATCGGCGAGGTGGCCGAATGCCGCCAGCAAAACGGTCGCTGCCAATGGACGTGAGCCGTCGCCGCCTGAAAGAGGAAAAGAAAACCGCTGCGCCGGGCGGCTTCGGGCACTTCTGGCTGCGGTTGCTGGAGTGGATCGCCCGCGGTCAGCAGAAGGCCGGGGCCTGTCACACCTGAGGGATCGGGCCGCACGGGGCCGGGAGGGTCCCGACGCCTGAACAAAATGATCGTTCTCGGAATTGAAACCTCCTGCGATGAGACCGCGGCGGCAGTGGTGGCGGACGGCCGCCGAATCCTCTCCTCGGTGGTTTTCTCCCAGATTGCCGTTCACCGCCCCTACGGCGGTGTCGTGCCCGAACTGGCCTCGCGCAAGCACATCGAGGCCATCGTGCCGGTGGTGCGCCAGGCGCTGAGCGATAGCTGCATTCCGCCGACGATGCTCGACGCCGTGGCGGCGACCCAGGGGCCCGGGTTGATCGGGTCGCTGCTGGTCGGATTTTCCTTCGCCAAGGCTTTTGCGATGGCGCGCGGCCTCGATTGGATCGGGGTCAGCCATCTGGAAGGCCATCTTAATTCCGTGCTCCTGTTGCCGGATCCGCCCCCCTTTCCCTTCACGGCCCTGCTGGTCTCCGGCGGGCACACCAGCATTTATCACGTCACGTCGCCCACCGGTTTCGATCTCATGGGACAGACCCGTGACGATGCCGCCGGGGAAGCCTTCGACAAGGTGGCCAAAATGCTCGGCCTCGGCTATCCGGGGGGTGCCGTCATATCGGAACTGGCGCTGGGCGGGAATGCGGGGCACATATCGTTTCCGCGATCCTATCTGGACCCGGCGAGTTTCGACTTCAGTTTCAGCGGCGTCAAGACGGCGGCCGGCCGGTACATTCAAGACCATCAGCCGGACCTGCCGGCGAGGATGCCCGACATTGCGGCCGGTTTCCAGGAGGCGGTGGTGGAGGTGCTGGCCGGCAAGGTCATCGCGGCCGCGGTCAGCAGGGGCTGCCGCCGGATTGCCCTTGTCGGAGGCGTGGCGGCCAACGGGCGCTTGCGTGAAAAGGTCCGGCAGGAAGCCCGCGAAAAGGGCATCATGGTCTACTGGCCCTCTGCCGACCTCTGCGGAGACAATGCCGCCATGATTGCCGCCGCGGGATACCACCGTTTGAAAAGCGGCGCCCGGTCCGATCTCGATGACGACGTCTATTCCCGCCAGGCCCGGTAGGCGATGTTTTAGGGAAGTAAAAGTGGCCGAAGATTCCGGGGGCGACCGAGCGTGCGATAACGGGAATGCGGGAAAGCTGGAATACTGGAGGAATGGAAACCGCCGGCGGTGACTATCGGAGAACATGAATGGGGGGAATGTTAAAGAGGAGAACGGCAATAGTCATTTAAAACAGGTTGGTTACACTATGATATCATTTCTGTCGTATTCCAACCTTCCAGTGTTCCAACAGGCCCCTTGTGTACCGTATTCCAACATTCCAGCTTTCCCACATTCCCACCTTCCAACTTTCCAACATTCCGGCCTTCCTACCTTCCGCACGGGCTTTACCCGTGCCGTCATGTGGGCGGCCATCCATAGCCCAGATACCGGCGTTTCAGGGTCAGGATCCTTTCGACCGAGGCGATGGCTTTTTGCCGCATGGCGGCGGAATCCGCCATCTGCCGGATCATTTCGTCGTGCGCGCTCTCGATATCCGGCCCTTTGTGGCAGATCAGGGCTACATCGACCCCGGCGGTGAGTGTTTGGCGGATAACGGTCCGGATGTCATAGTGGCGCTTGATGGCGCCCATGTCCAGGTCGTCCGTCAAAACGAGGCCCTCGTATCCCAAGGCGCGCCGCAGGAGGCCTTCGACGATTACCGGCGAGAGACTGGCCGGCCACTCGGGATCGATGCGATCGTAATAGATGTGCGAGAGCATCATTCCCGCCGGCTGTCGGCCGCAGGCGGCCCTGAAAGGAATCAGGTCAACCTGGTTGAGCGTGTCCAGGTCGACGCTTAGGGTCGGCATGTCTTCGTGAGAGTCGAGGACCGTGCGGCCGATGCCGGGAAAGTGCTTGGCCACCGCCATGATGTTGCGCCGCTGGAGCTGGTCGATCATATGACAGCCCAGCGACGCCACCCGGAGCGGATCGGCGCCGAAACTCCTGGAGGCCATGACGCTGGAGATTTCCTGCGGGGCCACATCGAGCACCGGGGCCATGTTCATGTTGATTCCGGCGTCTCTGAGATCGGCGGCCGTCGTGCGGGCAAAACAGGAAACGTCAGCCTCGTCTCTCATCTGCGCGGCGCCGGGCAGCTGTGCAAAGGGTTTCTTGAGACGGGCCACCACCCCGCCTTCCTGGTCGATGGCGATCAGCAGGGGTGCCAGGCCGGACTGCCGGGCGCAGCGCTGGATCTGAGCACACAGTTCGCGCAGCTGATCGGGGGCAACGATGTTGCGGGTGAAAAGTATGATCCCGCCGACCTTCAGCCCGCCGATGAGAAAGCGCAGGTCGTCGTTGAATGCCGTGCCGTCGAAGCCGACCATGAGCCGTTGGCCGGCCAGGAGGTGATTATGTGCTTCCGCCAGGTGCATGACGCCTCTATAAATTTTTTATCAGAAAAATTTATGTTGAGTTCACTGAGTTTATTGGGTTTATTGGGTTTATTGAGTCCCGCTACAGTGGGATCGAGTGCGTTAAAGGCATCGATTATAGCATATCCGGGCTTAACGCTACTACGGGGTTTCGGGTTACGGGTTGCGAGTTACGGGTTTGTTCGGTGTTTGGTGTTTGGTATTTGGTGTTTTGGCGACCGTAGGGGTGCCCCTTGTGGGTGCCCGGTCGACAATGAATCTTGGTGTTTGTCTTGTAATGATTCATTGAGGGTTACGGGTTGTAGGATGCGGGATTCGGGTTACGGGTTAGCGGGTTAATCGAGTTTATTTTTTTGAATTCGAGCAGCTCTGCTGCGTTTCATAAATTTTTTCCCAGAAAAATTTATTTATCAAAATGGACCACTGACCATGAGAGAAACGCTCGCCTTTTATGTTCTGAAACTGCCCCTGCTCTTCACGTTGATCATCATCGGGTTGACGCTGGATTTTTTCGTTCAGCTGCCGTACCGTCTCATGTGTACATGGGACCGCCTGCGGGGCAAGCGTTTTTAAGGCCACCCTTTTGGCGGTGAACGGGAGGTGGGTTTTCGGCCGGCAGCAGTCGGCATCGACTTCCGGCACGGTCAGGTAAACAGGTAGATCAGGACCGGTACCGACAATGCCGCCAGCATCATGAGGCCGGGCAGGGTGAGGTAAGGGGCATACCAGGCCGCTCCGCAGCGGCGGGCCTTTTTCACCTCGGTCAGGAAGAGGTTGCCGAGAATGACAGCCGCCAGGAGGGGGGCGGTAAGCGTCAGGAGGTTATTCACCAGGTCCATGTCGTTTTGTCCAAATGAAAATAGTCCTTGCCGTTCGGGGTGATACCTGTTAAAAATTTGAATTTATGTCGTAATTCTCAGGTGGTGAGGTGGAGACGGTGGATGAGGAATCCGTTTTTTGCCGCAACGGCAAACCGACACGTCCATTGACCTTTCCGGCCGGCACGTCGAAAAAAAATACGACCGGCACGCCGGGCAGACGTCGAATACCCTTTGAATCGATACCCGACCCCATCGGGGTTTAGTGAAAACCGGGCACGAAAGTTACGTCTGCACTCTTAGCACTTTTATTGGTACGCCTGGCAGGAGTCGAACCTGCGACCTACGGATTAGAAGTCCGTTGCTCTATCCAGCTGAGCTACAGGCGCACAAGTTCAGAGGGTGGTTAACACAAGAATTTTGTGAAGTCTACAAGAAAAAAAAGGACCGCACCAGGCGTCCGCGCGCACGTGCAACCCCTGTAAATTGCCGATATGCCCCATGAAAAATGATGCCTGGGCCAGGGTGCCGGGGGATGAGGATTTGACCCCGGGGCCACCGACCCGGACATCGCTGTTTTCAGGCTGAACCCATGAGCAAGACCAAAAAAAACGAACCGACTGCCGGCCCGCAAGAATTAAAAAAAAAGCTTGCGCCGATCGATAACCGGCAGAAACCGTCTGCAACCTCGCATGCGTCCGACAAGTCGCTGGTCAAGTATGATCCTTTGCAGCGGTACCTGACCGAAATCAGCCGCTACCGCCTGTTGACCCGCGATGAGGAAAAAGAGTTCGGCATGCGGGTTCAGAAATACGGTGATCGCGAGGCCGCCTATGCGCTGGTGACCTCCAACCTGCGCCTGGTGGTTAAAATCGCGCTCGAATTTCAAAGAGTCTGGATGCAGAACCTGCTCGATTTGATTCAGGAGGGCAATATCGGCCTGATGCAGGCGGTGCGCAAATTCGATCCCTACAAGAACGTCAAGTTCTCGTACTACGCCTCGTTCTGGATCAAAGCCTACATCCTGAAGTTTATCATGGACAATTGGCGTCTGGTGAAAATCGGGACCACCCAAGGCCAGCGCAAGCTCTTCTTCAAACTGAAAAAGGAAAAACAGAGACTCGTCGACGAGGGCTTCGATCCCAAGCCCAAACTGCTGTCCGAGCGCTTGGGGGTGTCAGAGAAAGAGATTGTTGACATGGATCAGCGTCTCGACGGCTGGGACCTGTCGCTGGATGCGCCCTTCAAGGACGATTCGGACACTGAACGGATCGAATTTCTCAGCACCACCACCGAGTCGATCGAAGACAAAGTCGCCAAAAAAGAGATCGAAGCCCTGCTGCACAACAAGATCGCCGAGTTTCGAAAAAAAATGACCCGCCGGGAGAAAGAGATATTCGACTTGCGGATTTTTTCCGACAATCCGGTGACCCTGCAGGAGATCGGGGATCGATACGGCATATCCCGTGAGCGGGTGCGGCAGGTGGAAAAAAACATCGTCAAGAAAATGCGGGAGTTTTTTAAAGACGAAATTCCTGACTTTGCGGCCTACACGGAAGAAAGCCCCTCGGAGTGATTCAAAGGACGCGCAGAAGAAAATGCACCTGATATAGGCTATGATTTCATGCGACTATTACAGCACTTGATTGCGGCCGTTGCGGCCGCAGCGGTTTTTTCGGGGTGTGCGGCCATTGACGGCGCCGGGCGCAGGGCGTCCGTCGACCGCCCGGAAATCGCTTATTTCTATTATACCGAAGCCCGGTTGGCCCAGCAAAAAGGGGAGCGGGAGCAAGCCGTCTTTCTGCTCGAAAAGGCCATCGAGCTGGACCCGGCTTCCGTCTACCTGAAAAGGGAACTGGCGTTCGAATACGTTCAGCAGAAGGACCTTCCGAATGCGCTCAAGGTGCTCGAGGAACTCCTCAGCAGCCAGCCCGACGACATCGAGTCCCTGATTATCTACGGCCATATCCAGCAAGCCCAAAACCAGCTGGATCAAGCCAGTCAAACGTATGAAAAGGTCATCGCGCTCGACAAGAGCCAGCAGGAGACCTACCTGCTGCTGGGCGGCATCTACCTGCAGAAAGAGCGCGATGACGATGCCCGGCGGGTCTTCACGGAATTGATCCGCAACTTTCCCGACGCGTACGCCGGTCATTTCTTTCTTGGCAAGCTTTACGCCCGGCAGGGCCAGAAGGAAAAGGCCGCCAAGGAATTCAAAAAAGCCCTTGAAATCGAACCGTCGCTGCTCGAGCCGCGTTTCGAGCTGATCGACCTCTACCGGAGCGAGGGCAAATCCGATATCATCATTCGGACCTACGAAGACATTCTGAAGAACAATCCCCTGAATATCCGCGCATCGCTCGAACTTGGTCTGATTTACTGGAAAGAAGGACGGCGCCGGGACGCCGAAAAGCTTTTCCTGGAGATGGGCCGGCGCAGCACAAGCGAGTTCGATGTCATCCTGAAGGTGATCCAGACCTATCTGGAACCGGACCGCTACCAGGATGCCGTTATTGTCATTCAGGGCCTTTTAAAGGGCGCCCCGGACAATCCCGATTTGAATCATCTGGCCGGGATCGCCTACTACGGCCTCAAGCAAAACGACAAAGCCCTGACGCATTTCCGGAAGGTGACGCCGCAGTCGCGCTTCTACCCGGATGCGGTCGTCCACATCGCTTTTCTCTACCGTGACGGGGGGCAAACCGGCAAGGCCGTCGAGCTGCTCGAAAAGGCCGTGGCGGAGAATCCCGACAATGCCGAATTCCGGTATTACCTGGGCACCTTTTACGAGGAAGCCGAAGACTATGAGCAGGCGGTCGCCATGCTGGGGCAGGCGGTCCGGATCGATCCGGAGGAGACCAAGTACCTGTTTCGACTGGGCGTGGCCTACGACAAATGGGGCCGGAAAGAGGAGTCGATCGAGACGATGAAGTCGGTCATCCTCCTCGATCCGCTGGATGCCAATGCGCTCAACTATCTCGGCTACACGTATGCGGATCTCGGCCAAAACCTCGCCGAGGCCGAACGCCTGATCAAGGAAGCCCTGGAGGTCAAACCGGACGACGGATACATCACCGACAGCCTGGGCTGGGTCTATTACAAGATGGGCGACTATCCGCGAGCGCTCACGGCCCTGAAACGAGCCGTTGAGCTGGTGCCCGAAGACCCGGTGATACGGGAGCATCTCGGGGATGCCTACCTGAAGGCCAACGATCCGAAAAATGCCCTGGAGTCGTACACGCGCGCTTTAAAACTCGGTCACAAGGACCGGGCCGCCATCGAAGAGAAGATCAGGCTGCTCAAATAACCATCATGTCCCCCGCTGCACTCAGCCGGCTCTACACCGCCGGCGCCTTTCTGCTGCTCGTTTTATCGGCCTGCTCGACCTTGAACCGGATGCCGACCGCGGAAGAAACGACGGCGCGCCTTGAAGCCGAGGCGGTATTGGCGCACCTGGAGCAGGCCAACGCGTCCCTTTCCACCTTCAAGGGCCTCGGGCGGATCAAGCTCTGGGGGGCGGATGGGCGGTCACAGTCTCAGCGGGCGGCCTGGGTGGCGGCAGCGCCTGACAAACTCGGCCTCGTGGTCCTGGCCGCCGGTCGACCGGTGGTGCGCGTGGCCGCCGACGGCCGGTTTGTCTACCTGGTGGATCTTCAGGACCCCGTAAAGTCCTACACGAAAAAGCGCACAGCCGATGCCAGCCTCGCCCGCCTGATCCGCATTCCCATCAGCGTCACCGACATCGTTGCCATCCTGGCCGGCCGTCCTCCGATCCCGGATCACTCGCGCGCGTTTCTGCAGAAAGACGGGCAGACCGGGCTCCGGCTTCTGATACTGGAAAATCGGTGGCGCGTGGTCGCCAATATTTATCTCGGGCCGGATCACGAAGATATCCGCCGGCTGGAGGTCTTCGGGGCGGACGGAAAATTGAATTACCGGGTCGAATTCGAGGAAATGCAAACCGTTCAGGGCTACCGCGTTCCCCGGCGGCTGCTGCTGACCGATGACGCCGGCAACGGCGTGCAGCTGGAGATCGAACAATACCTGGCCAACCTGCCCGTCACGACCGCGATGTTCGATATCCCGCCGCCCGACCCTGCTTCCCCGTGATGTCTATCGATCGGAAGAGCCGTTGCGACGCGCGTCTGAAACCATTAGCACGGAATGTAGGGGCACGGCATGCCGTGCCTTTGCGGATTGTGGCTTTAAAGCGGAAACGGCTCCGGTTCAAGGTCCCGTC
This sequence comes from Desulfobacterales bacterium, assembly GCA_049281435.1. GTDB lineage: Bacteria > Desulfobacterota > Desulfobacteria > Desulfobacterales > SG8-13 > JARFQH01. The sequence continues at coordinate 6,719 of JBAPSB010000222.1, read as the reverse complement.
AGGTTCCTGTGTGCCCATCCGCTTTTTCATAGTCAGCAGGAGGTAAAACCGTGATCGCCGAAATCCTTGCCACCGGTGATGAAATCCGCAGCGGCGCGGTCGTGGACAGCAACTCGGCTTATATTGCGAGAGAACTCGAAGCGGAGGGGATTACCATTGTCCGGCACAGCTGCGTCGGTGATGACCGCGACGGTCTGGCGGCGGTCTTGAGCGAGATGGCCGGCCGGTCGGAGCTGGCGGTGGTCACCGGCGGTCTCGGCCCCACGGTCGATGACCTCACGGCCGAAGCCGCCGCGCTTGCAGCCGGGGTGGCGTTGGGGGCCAATTCCGATGCGCGGGCCTCGATGGAGGCCTTTTTTCGGAAGCGCCGGCGCCTCTTCAGCCCGTCAAACCTGAAACAAGCCCGTTTGCCGCACGGTGCGGTGTGCATCCCCAACCCGATCGGCACGGCGCCCGGGTTTATGATCCAGCTGGGCCGGTGTGCGGTCTTTTTTCTGCCCGGAGTGCCACACGAAATGCGTCACATGCTGGCGGAGGCCGTCGTGCCGATGATCCGGCGCCGACTGGGACGGTCCGGGGCCGGGGACGGCCGGTTGACCGTCACCACTTTCGGGCTGCCGGAAGCGGCCGTCGGCGAGAAGATGATCGGCTTTGACACCGCTTTTCCGCAGCTGCGCCTGGGATTGTGCGCCGATTTTCCCGAGATCCAGGTGCGGATCAGCGCCCCGGGTAAAGAAGCTGCCGCTGCCGCTGAAACCATTGTCTCGGCGCAAGAGTGGATCGAGGCGCGTCTGGCGCCCCACGTGTTGTCCTGCGAGGGCCAGTCCCTGGCGGAAGTGCTCGGCAGCCTGCTGCGGCGGGAGGGGGTCACGCTGGCGCTGGCCGAAAGCTGCAGCGGCGGCCTGATGGCCGACCTGCTGACCGATGTTTCCGGCAGTTCCGACTATTTTCTTTTTTCCGCCGTGACCTACTCGAACCACGCCAAAATCGAGGTCCTCGGCGTGAAGCCCCGGACGATCGATTGCTTCGGAGCCGTGCACGAGGAAACGGCGGCCGAAATGGCCACCGGCGCCCGGCGGGTGGCCGGTGCGACGTACGGTCTTGCGACCACCGGCATTGCCGGGCCGACCGGCGGCACGCCCGAAAAACCGGTCGGCACGGTCTGCATCGGCCTGGCCGGGCCCTCCGGCACCGAGTCGCGGCGCTATCACTTTTCCTTCGACAACCGCCGCATGCACAAGAAGATCTTCGCCTACACCGCCCTGAACCTTCTGCGACGCCGGATAGATAAATTTTTCTGATAAAAAATTTATGAAACGCAGCGGAGCTGCTCGAAATATAAATTTTTCTGGGGAAAAATTTATGAAACGCAGCAGGGCTGCTCGAAATTCAAAAAAAAATAAACTCAATTAACCCAAAAACTTAATTAACCCCGATCCCGCAAACCCGTAACCCGCAACCCGAATCCCGTAACTCAATAAACCCAAAATAAATTTTTCTGGGAAAAATTTATGAAACGCAGCGGAGCTGCTTGAAATTCAAACTCAATCACCCAACAAACTCAATCAACCCAATCAACCCAATAAACCCAATCAACCCAATCAACCCAATAAACTCAATCAACCCAATCAACCCAATTCCCTCAACTCACCCTCCCGCCCTCGACCCGCAGCAGTCTTTCCCCGTGTTTCTTCAGGTAATTCACCAGCGGGCTGAACCCGTCGCGCCGGCGCAAGTGTCTTTTGCGGAAAATTTCTTCCATCGACAGGTGCGGATCGCGGCCGGGTGACCGCAAGTACCGGCGCAAGGCTTCCAGACGCGATACCAGGTCCTTTTCCATCTGGTTCCGGAGAATCTCCCTGGATTGCAGAATCTTTACTTTCATGGCCGCGGGCGGTTTCTCGCCCTTGTACTTGAAGTGTTTGTAGTCGATCCGCAGGGCGATCAGGTCGGCGCTAATGCTTTCGTAGGCGGGCCCCAGACACAATACCTCCGGCACCAGGTCCCCGAAATGGGTGACGCCGAGGATGTCTTTGCCCTGCGACCAGTAGCTGTCCAGAAACTCGTGTTCCAGGTCCTTGTAGTTCTGCAGCGGCATGTACATCCGCCGCAGGTGCATCAGGACTTTCTGCGCTTTTTGCTTGTGCCCGCCGATGATGACCGAACCGCCGACCTCGCCCTTTTTGGTCCCCTTGGTCCACGGTGCCCCGGTGATGCCGAAATCGTTGAACACCGGTATCAGTAGAATGGCCGACAGGGTGTTGATGGCCAGCGCGTAGCCGGCCGACGGTCCGCCGACATTGTAAGAGGCCGTCAGCAGCTGGTGATGAATGGTGTAGTGCTCCAGGAAATCGCCCAGCAGGCGCGACATGCTCACTTTCGGCAGCAGGTCCTGCAGGTAATTCTTGACCATCGTCAGGGCTTCCTGGGCCGATTGCAGCGTCATCTTGACCGCCATGTCGAGTTCCGCCGCTCCGGGCGCCGCCGTGGAAACCGCGCCGGTGACGATCACTTTTTCCGGTCCGAGGTTGTAGGTCAGGCTGGTGGCGATCGGCAGCAGGACCCCGGTTACATCGCTGGCGCCGACCCCGATGATGAACCCCACCTGCGGTTCCTGGCTCAGCTCGGCTTCGAGGAACTGATCGAGCTGCACCTTGCCTTTTTTCACGGGGCTCTGGGAAATCTCCTGGCGGGCCGAATTCAGGTGCGACGGCATCAGGGGATAGGCGCCGACATCCTCGATGGTTTGCAGCAGGGTGATGATCTTGTCGTACTGGGTGACAAAGCCATCGGGATCGTCCTTGACCGCCGCCCGGATCTCGGCCGGTGCATTGACCGCCTCCAGGATGCCGACCAGCGTTTTGAAGTTGAATTTGATGAACTTGGCCAGGCTGTCTCTATCTTCCAGGGCCAGGCCGCGCAGCCGCAGCAGGACTTCGAACTCGGTGCTGCGCAGGGAGCGCGCCTTTTCGATGAAGGCGGTGTATTCGGCCGGCGTGTTGCAGAGCGACTGCGCGGCATCCAGGATGGCGTCGATGTCGAGTCCCTCGGCCAGGGGCACGTCCCCGAGGGATTCCTGGATGATGCCGGTAATGTCCTTGTTTCTCAAGTTTCCCGACACGGCCATGACCTTCAGCCGTTTGGAGCGGATCAGGGCGGGGTCGAGAATGTCGAGCCGGTTGGTGGTTAAAACGGTGAAAACCCGGTTGAACGGGATTTCACCGTCGACGATGTTCAGGAATTTGTTGGTCAGCTTGTCGGAAGGCGACCCGCCGGAGGGACTGCGCTTGGGCGCCAGCGAATCGCCCTCGTCGAAAAACACCACGGTCGGGGCGATCATCTTGGCGATGTCGTAGAGTTTATCGAGGTTTTCGATGGCACCGTCGATGGGATTGGCCGGTTCCTGGAGCATGCTGGGGCTGGCCGATACGTCGTAAATGTCCTTGTTTTCGCTCAGCCAGGTGCGGGCCAGAAAGGTTTTGCCGCTGCCGGGCGGGCCGTTCAACACGACGCCTTTCTCTTCACTCACGCCGTACCGCAGGCAGTTGTTGGCCATTTCAGAAAAGACGTTTTTAACCTCCCCGACATAGGCTTCCCACTTGACGTGGCGGTCCATGCGCCCGACGACTTTGCCGAACAGGTCGCCGTAGGAATTTCTGGCCACCAGTTCGAACGCCTCGCGGACCAGAAGCGGGTCATCCAGGTAATCGGGGGTGAAATCGCCCTTGATGGCGATAATCGAATCGATGAGTTTGCGCACATAGGACGGAATGATCTTAAGGGTTCGCTCCTCGAAAACGACATAGAGTTTGGCCACCGCCCGGTCGAGTTCTCCGGGATCGATGCAGACGGTCTTGCCGTTGCAGCGGATGTCTGCGGCTTTTCCGCAGCGGATGTCGTGGCGCAGGAGTTCCAGGCGCACGACCTCCTTCAGGTTGGCGGGAGTTTTCCAGAAATCGGCGATGTGGATGATGCGGCCCTTTTCCACGAAACGCCGGTAAATGGTGGGGTCGAAGCGTTCGGGCTGATCGGTCGTGGCGATCAGCAGACAGTCCCGGCGGCCGTTGATGATTTCATCCAGGATGATGTTGGCGGTATCGATCAACGTGCGTTGCTGCCGTTCCAGGCCGGATTGCCGGCCGTCGGCTTTTCCGAAGGCGCTGTGGGCTTCTTCGATGTGCCGGATGGCGGTCTTGCGCGGATCGCCGAGGGCTTTCTTGAAATAATTACCGGGCTCGCCGGCCAGGGCGGTTTGATAGTCGTTGGGGGTGACCATGGAATAATCGACCATTTGGCCCTGTTCCTGCAGGTCCGAAAGGCCTTTGCCGATCCGGCGCTTGAAAATCCAGCGCACGATCGGGATGGTGGCCAACCGCCGGTAGAACCTGATTTTTTTGCGCCGGGAGATTTCCATGGAAAGCTCCGGGTCGATTTCCTCGATCGTTTTCCAGAAAGGCTGCGCGGCCAGAAGTTCTTCCTTCTTCCGCTTCAGGTCGATTTCGGGCAGGATGTCGTTGGAGAAAATAACCTTTTCGATGATCTCGTTGACCGTCGAGGACTTGCCGCTGCCACTCGGTCCGTCAATCAGCAGCAGCGGGGCCTTGGGCACCAAGGGATCGGAAATATACTCCTTGCGGATGTGGGCGCGGTAGATCTTTTCGAACAGCGTGCGCAATTCTTCCGGAACGTGCACGTCGGTGAGTTCGCGATCCAGCAGGGATAGCAGGTAGATGTAATCCTTGAAGGATATTTCTTTTTCCAGGATTTTGTTCCAGGCCTCCTGCGGATTGGTCTGGCCGGATATTTCGAAACGCTTCTGCCAGTCGGTGAGAATGTCCGGGTCCTTGAGGACGGTCAGTTTTTTCTTGGGGGTGGCCTTGAACAAGGCCAGAAGCAGACCCAGCGCCCGGTTGAAAATGTCCGACGGCGGCCGGTACTGGTTCAGACGGGCCCGCATGAACACCATGATTTCATAGGGCCATGACGCCACCAGCTCTTCGATCTCCCGGATTCTCTCGGCCGGGAGCCGGATGTACCTGATTTCCTTGGTCAACCTGCGGGGCATGTTACGGCTCCTGCCGCTGAGTGGATTTCGGCGCCGGCGCAGCGGGCGGAATGGTCAGCGCCGGCGAGCCCTGGGTATTTTGAATGACGATGGTCTGCTGGTCGCCCTGGTTCTTTTCGTAGGCCGTGGCCCATTTTTGCTGGGTCAGAAACTCAAACAGGGCCACGTCGGTGGAGCCGTCGGTTTTTCCGAGGGCACTCTGCAGCGACTGGATGCTTTCCAGATAGGCGGCGTAGAGTTTGCGGATGCGGCTGGCTTCCTGGTCGGCGGCGTAGTTTTCGGCCTCGGCGATCAGCTCGCGCCGTTTCTTCTCTTCGGTGGCTTCCACCAGTTTGTCCCCGAAGCGGGTATCCTTGAGGACGAAACTGACCACCTCGATGCCGTATTTTTCTTCCAGCGTCCGTCCGCCCTCATTGATCGGGCGTTCCTTCAAGGCGCTGAAGATCGTTTCCTTGATGCTTTCCCGATCGCTGATCAGCTCGTTGACCCGCTGGGCTTGCAGGTTGTCTTTGACGATGCCGTCGTAGTCAGCCTGCAGCAGGCTGAGCGGGTCCAGGTTTTCGATGGCCCAGGTGCGCAGGTCGCGGATGCGGTAGGTCAGCATGGCCGAGGTCCACAGGGCGACGTTTTCCTTTGAAATGATGCGCATCGGCTCGGTCGTCCCGCCCAGGAACAGCCGCTGGTTCATCAGCGGGACCTCCTGTTCGATGCGGGTGAAATAGGGCAGCCGTGCGTGCCACCCGACGTCGGTGACCGCCTCCCGCTTGCCCCCGAACCGCTCCAGCACGACGGCGTAGTTCATTTTGACCTTGAAGATGGTGCGGGTGGCATAGATCATCGCCACCAGGCCGTAAACGATGCCGACCACCGTGAGCACCGCGAAAACCCGGCGCAGCATCATTTTGACAAACGCCCGCCTGAAAAATTTTTTTGAAGGCGCCTCTGCCATCACAGCTCCTCGATGTGAAGATGTTGTAGGGAGTGCCCATCCACGGTTTTATAAAAGGCACGATAAGTTTCCGATCCAGGGATTGAAACCTGAACCGGTGCTTCCATATAAACATAAAATATAATTCGGCCACAAGGACCCTAAGGCACAAAGGGTTTATGGTTGACAAAGGCTTGTTCTCGCATTCCTTCATTATGTATTCGTATCTAAAAAGTTTAGCTTTTTAGAAAATATGGTTTCCCTTTGTGTCCTCGTGTCTTAGTGGCAGAAAAACAGGTTGCTTGCCTTAAATGAAGATGACGGTGTGCTGTCGAATAGGTAGTACTGTTTGTCACGTCAAACCACTCAGCAAACCAGTCGACGGTCTCTTGCATAAACCTTTCGCGATGGGTGGCGTCAGTCATCACATGATCGCCGTTTTCCTGCCGCACCAGCCGCTTGGGCGCGGCGACTTTGTCAATGATTTCCAGCGCGTGGGCCAGCGGCACCACAGTATCGGCCTCGCCGTGGAAAACAAGAACGTGCCGCAGGCCGGCGATGGTTTCGGAAAGATCGAAGTGAAGTTGCCGCGGCCGCCATCTCTCGCTTTTTTGCGCGTCCTCGCCCTCGAAGGGCTGTAAGGCGCGGCTTCTGATCGGCGCGGCCGCGGTCACGAGCGCATCGGCGCCGACAGCCCGCGCCGCCGCCAGGCAAACGGCCCCGCCC
>JBAPSB010000221.1:0-3965 GCA_049281435.1 Desulfobacterales bacterium | reverse complement strand
GGACACAACCAGGGGGTTACGGGTACCGCCGAAGTGCGCAGCTACCAGTTTGGTGCTCCTAAACGGTGTGTCGCCCGCCCAGGCCCAGCCGGCGTGGTACATGTTGTCCATCGCCGGGCCACCCAATGCATCCAGTCCACCGAGCTTCTCCATGGCCGAGATTTGCTGATCGATCGTGTTTGGAATTCCGTTCTGTGCCAGCAACTCACTGATCGAGCCTTCCTGGCCCTCTGCGCTTGAGCCGTTGTCGCCGAAAATGTAAAAGATCAGGGTGTTCTCCTTAAGACCGCGGGCCTCCAGACCTTCTATCATCTCGCCAATCTGCCGGTCCGTGTGTTCCATGAAGCCGGCGAAAATCACCCTTAGTCTCCTCTGGAAGGGTTGCTGATCCTGGGGGATACTGTCCCATGAAACCATGGTCGCATCCCGTTCCGTGAGCTTGGTTCCCGGTGGAATGACGCCCATCTCGAGCTGCCGCTTGTAAACGCGTTCACGGTAGGCATCCCAACCGTCGTCAAACTTGCCCTTGTACTTGTCGGCCCACTCTTTGAAGATGTGGTGGGGTCCGTGTACGGCACCCGGCGCCCAGTACATGAAAAACGGTTTATCCGGTGAGAAAGCCTGATGTTTGTCAATCCAGGCCAGCGCTTTATCCTTCATATCCACCGTCAGGTGGTAGTGGGGATCGTCGTGCGGCGGCTCTATGGTGTCATAGTTCTCAAACAGGCGCGGCTCCCACTGGGAGGTCTCGCCGCCCAGGAATCCGTAAAAGTAATCAAAACCGTAGCCGTTTGGCCAACGGTCTTTCGGGCCCATGTCGGTGATCTCGGTGGCCGGGGTGTTGTGCCACTTTCCGAAGGCGGAGGTCTTGTAGCCATACTCTTTCAACACCTCGGCCACGGTCGCCGCCGTCTTGGGCATGATCCCTGTATAGCCATCAAAGGCCACCGCTCGCTCGGCGATAGTGCCGGAACCGACTCGTGTGTGGTTGCGGCCGGTGAGCAGCGCCGCGCGCGTCGGCGAGCAGATCGAGGTGGTGTGAAAAGCGTTGTAGCGGATACCCTCCCGGGCCAGTTTGGATAACGTGGGGGTGTGCACCTCGCCGCCAAAGGTGTCGGCGATGCCGAATCCGACGTCATCAATTAGAACGATCAGGATGTTGGGCGCATTTTCCGGTAGCCGCTGAGGCTCCGCGGGCCATTTCATCGTGGAATCCTGCAGCCTCGGCTTTGCCACGCTCTCCGATTTCAGGGGCGGGAACGGCAGGACCGAGCCGTCATCGGGAGCGGCGGCAAAGGTTACACTTGCAACAAGGCTGGAAATGACAGCGGCGAGGAGTGTGGGTTTGGCTCTCATGGTCTCTCCTTCCGTCATTTGTTGGATAGATACGTCACTGTAACCTTCGCGATCTCGCCATTGAATGCGAACGGTGCGCGATCATAATACAACGGGGAAACAGGTGAAAAGCTGTTCCGGCCGACATCGAAGGTGTCGTTTCCACTCAATGCATACCCGGTGGTGCGGGTGACGCGGCCCTTGCCCATCGACTTGCCGTTGACACGGATCTCCAATTAACTCTTACAATATGACAATTTTATTTTACTTTCTCCCGATATTTTGGCCGCCCGAAGTGGCATGCCGTTCCAGGCATTGAAAATGCATATTTGTAATGAAAGTTATAAAGGAAACAGAAACTTCACCGTGAAATTGACCGCCCATTTCGGCGCCACATAATCGTCGGCGAAGTTGTACTCCTAGGCGCCGGAGAACTGCACCGGCAGCTTGCCGAACTTGACCAGCTTGGCCAGCTTGACCCCCAGCGGCAGGGCGGTCCAGTCGTTCTTTTCCCAGTCGTAGGTGATGTTCATTTCCGATGTGCCGATGGACCACTTGTCGGGCAGGGAGTAACTGACGATCGGCTGCAGGATACTGACATTGACATCCCGACGGTCGTCTTGCCCGGCGAAGGAGAAGAGATTCTGGTTGAAAGCGCCCCACAGCAGTTTTTTGCTGCGCGCCGCAAACCCGATGGCCGGACCGATCGCCCATTTCTCCGCGCCCAGTTCGTCTTCGGTGGCCGTGGGAAACAGCATCACCGGCCCGACGCCCCAGCGGCCCCAGGGCTGCTCGAAGACAATCAGATCGAACAGGGTCAGGTCGCCCAGCCCGCTCTCCCCCGACGGGCTGCTGGTGACGATAGGCAGCGTCGCCCGGGCGATGTGGCTAAGGGGCCCTGTTTCGAAAGGCACCGCCGAGCGCAGGAGAATGGCATTGCCGCTTTCGTCATCCAGGTTGTGGTAGTCGCCGGTGTAGACGTTCTGGATCTGGATGTTCATCAGTGATGCCGTCGGGTCGTTGGCGGCCTGGTCCAGGGACTGGCCGCGTTCGGCCGCTTCCTCGGCCAGGGCGGTGACGGCCGTGAAAAGCAGGAGACAAACCAGCAAGACTGCCCGAAGCAACGGGCGTTTGATTTTCATGCGAGATCTCTTTTCCGTCGAAGCGGAATCGCTTGTGCAGCATACAGAACCGTCTGCCACCGCGCAATTCCTTGATTTCCTTGAACCTGCGAAAAATTGCTCATCTCTGTTTCGGAAGATTATCCGTGCCCCTGATGAAACCGCGGAGGGGCACTGTGTATTCTTTTGCCATGTTTTTATGGAAATGTGCGGGGTCAGTCCACCATTTTGACCGCCGGCGGCTTCCAGGTGCCCTTCTGCAGGCTGTCATCCGGCACGTACATGCGCAGGTTCAAGTAAAAGCCGCCCGCGGGCGCCGGGAGCCAGTTGGCTTTCTGTTTGCCCTCCCGCGGAGATTCATGTTGAAGATAAATGTCCAGCGACCCGTCGTCATTGGTGATCAGTCCCTGGGTGCGGTCACCGACGGTATAGCGCTTGATCGGGTTTTCGACAAAGGAACCGTCGCTGACGTTGTACATGGAGATCGACCAGAAGGCCTCGGCCGGCGGCTGCTGGCCTTTGTCGAAATGGATCACATACTTCTTGCCGCCCTCGAAGGGCTGGCCCTTGTCGTCCTTGCGCCCGTCCATGTAAATGGCCTCTTCCGGGGCGTTGCCGCCGGTATACCACTTTGCGAAAGCCGCCCGGAACAGGTAATCGGTGCCCATGATGCCCGATTTGGGGCTCCAGCGCCAGCCGTTGACGGTGATGCCCACGCTCTGGGCGTTGACGTCCATCAGGTGCAGGCCAAACTGCACGGCTTTGGCGAGTCCTTTTTTCTGAGAGTCGGTCAGCGACTGGTAGTCGAATGTCGTATTGTCGTCCCTGAAGCCGATCTGGGAGAGACTGTCGGCGATCACGACATCTCGATCTTTAGGCGGCGTAAACCTCAAGGCACGGGCCAGTTCGACGAAGAAGAGAAGATCCTCCGGCACATTCTGCGGGTTTTCGAACGCCACCCGTTCGCCGGAAAATGCCAGGTCCGGCGGCACCTGCCGATCCGATCGGCCGAATTGGCTCAGCGGGGTGAGTTGCAGCTCGTCCTGGATCGCCACGGCATTCTTCAGGTCTTCGGGGCCGTCGACGCCGATCCGCCCCCAAACGACGAAGCCGTTGTATGGACTGTCGATGCGCTTCACGCCGGCCGGCAGGGTTCCCTGCCAGCCCGGACCAACCAGCGCATAGTGGCCGGTTTCGCGTCCCGTGGTGCGGCTGCCGACGTAACCGAAAGTGTCGCCGTTGGGGTCCCACAGTTGGAAGGTGTAGTAGCGCTTCTCATCGACTCTGGGGACCGACAGCACCAGCGGCTCCCGGCTGACGTCACAAAATGCCTGGGCATACAAGGTGTCGTTATTGGGGGTGGCGATCTGCTTGAACTCGGGGCCGCGCAGGTCGCGCACCAAACCGAATTGATTCACAGCCGCCTGGGGATTGCCCAGCTTGACGATGTCCGGCCGGGTGCGGCCGCGCATCAACTGTTCAAATTTGACGGCCGGGTAGCCCCAGATC
>JBAPSB010000220.1:0-13625 GCA_049281435.1 Desulfobacterales bacterium | reverse complement strand
CCCTGGCGCGATCTTAACAACAATTCCCTGGTCGTCCGGTTTACCCAAGGCGCGATATCCCTTCTGCTCTGCGGCGACATCGCGGCCGGTGCCGAAAAAGAACTCGTTTTGAACGTCGGCGAGCGATTGAAAACCACGGTCGTGTTCGTTCCCCATCACGGCAGCAAATCATCGAGCACCGCCGATTTCATCACCGCGGCCGCTCCCCGGATCGGCATCGTTTCGGCGGGGTGGCAAAACCGCTACCACTTCCCCCACGCCGCGGTCCTGAAGCGCTACCGGCAGGCCAAAACCCGCCTGTTGCGAACGGACCGGGACGGCGCCGTTTCGGTCGTTACCGACGGGAGCCGGGTAACTATCCGCACAACCGTTGCGGGCCGGCAAGACGATCCGCAAAAGACGCCCGGGATGTAGGAAATATCTGCCCATCCGGGATTTCATTTTTGACACGACTCAGTTTCCGATTCAGAAATGGGCTATTTTCCAGTAGGGGCGCACCTGTGTGTGTGCCCTTCATATGGGGTGCGCCCGAGGTATTGGTGGCTGTTAAAGTGCCGACAACAAAGGTCTGCCCCTATCGGTTAATATCGTGTGATAATGTTGTGGAAACGATAGGGTATTTTGTCACTTCTTTGGTCACGCCCGGGCGTGATTGACGCCGAAATTGCGGGAAAGGGCCATTTCTGGACGGACACTGACTAATTCGCGGTTTAAGGGGCGGATGCGTCCGCAAGGCGGGGTGCAAGGAACGGGCGGATGATTCCGGGCTTCACTGCGGCGGTCGGTTGTCTGATGGGGTTTCGGCAAAGAAAACTTTCCGGCGGGCTTACCCCTCATCTCCGGCGGGACAACGGGTGACGAATCTGAGGCAAAACTCACTCTTCCAGGGTGTTGTAGTAGGTCTCGAGCCTGTTTTTTTCTTCCTCGTCCAGCAGCCCGAAATCGACCAGCACATCACCAATGCCGTCTTCTCGCAGCATATCGATCTTGATGATATCGCCGGGCTCCCGATTGGTGACGTTGTAAAAGGTATATTCATAGGTCAGTTCGGATTTTTTTAAGAATTTGAATTCCTTGTTATTGATGACGATGTGCCGGCTCGCCGTAAAGTACGCAGCGAAAATCAACATGGCGCTGATCAGATATCGTTTGATTCTGGAATTCATCGGTTGCGTCCTCCTGTCACACCAGCGCTCCGACGTCTTTCTTTAGACCGGGGCCGGTTGTACCCGTTGGTTTAGAGTGTTATTTTACCATTGTCGGCCCTTGCGGGTCAAATTCGGCCCGTGATTTTGCCCGCAGCCACGATTGTCCGGCGCCATTTCGTTGGCGGCCGTTCGAATGATGCGACCGGTTGCACCGGTCATTTCGTCAGGGGTGCGGGTGACTTCGCCCGCTCGTTGTTGAATAAGAATTCATAGAGGGGGCAGGGGCTGATCCCGCATCTGAAGGGGTTTCGACGCCCAATAGCCCACGACGATATAAAATATATTCATTGTAAACTTAGAGTGTTAAGTCATCATCAGATTTAACGGCTTTTTTCTTGACAGGGGCGGTGCGGATTTGTTAGGTGAATGAGTATTCATTCATTTTAATCGACGGAAGGACACTCATCATGAAAAAGATCAGAAAGGCTGCGGTGATCGGTTCCGGTGTCATGGGCGGTGGCATCGCCGGTTTGCTGGCCAGTGCCGGCGTGCAAACGTTGATGCTGGACATCGTGCCTCCGGACTTGAACGATGAAATGAAAAATGACCCGAAGTCGCGCAATCGCATCGTCAAGCAGGGGTTGGACAATCTGCTCAAAGCCAGTCCGGCCTTGCTCATGCACCCGCACGACGCCGAGCGCATCGGCATCGGCAACATCGAAGATGATTTCGGAAAGCTGGCCGAATGTGACTGGATCATTGAGGTCGTCGTGGAAAACCTGAAGGTCAAGCAGGATCTGTTGAAAAAAATCGAAAAGGTCCGGCGGCCGGGCACGATCGTCACAACCAACACCTCCGGAATTCCGCTCAAGGCCATGTCCGAGGGGTTGAGCCTGGAATTCCGGCAGCATTTTCTGGGAACCCATTTTTTCAACCCCGTGCGCTACATGCGGCTGCTGGAACTCATTCCCGGGGAGGACACCGCGCCCGAGCTGCTCGACTTCGTCGCCGCCTACGGTGAAAAAATCCTCGGCAAGGGCATCGTGTGGGCCAAGGACACGCCCAATTTCGTCGGCAACCGCATCGGCGTCCAGGGTATCGTCAAGGCCATGCAGTTGATGCGCGAAGAGGGGTTGTCGATTCCGGCCGTCGATGCCGTGTTCGGGCCGGTCATGGGACGGCCCAAGACCGCCATGTTCAAAACCGCCGACCTGGTGGGTCTGGACGTGCTGGCCCACGTGGCCCGCAACACTTACGAGCTGGTGCCGGACGACGAGGGTCGCGACAGTTACGTGATGCCCGAGTTCGTTCAGGCCATGATCGAAAAAAAGCTGCTGGGCAAAAAAAGCCAGAGCGGATTCTACAAAACCGACCTGACGCCCGAGTGGCAAAAAGTGCGCAAGGTGATCGAGCCGGATACTTTGACCTACAGCCAGTACGAGATGCCGTCCTATCCCTGCCTGGAAAATGCCCGGGGTGCCGGGAGCCTGCCGGAAAAAATGCGCGCCGTGGTTTACGGCGACGATAAACTGGCGCGGTTCGCCTGGAAAGCCCTTGCGAATAACCTGATCTACGCTGCCAACCGCATACCGGAAATATCCGACACCATCGTCGATATCGACAATGCCATGAAGTGGGGGTTCAATTTCGAACTGGGGCCTTTCGAAACCTGGGACGCGATCGGGTTGAAAGAGTCGACCGAGAAAATGCAGCGCGATGGATTCGAGGTACCTGAGAAAATCCGCGCGATGATTGCGGCCGGGCACACCGCGTTTTACAAGACCGATAACGGCCGGCTCTCCTATTTCGATTTTTCCACCGGCGGTTACCGGGAACTCACCCTGAGTCCCAACATCATTTCCCTCAAGTCGCTAAAGGGGGCCGTCAATGTCATCAGCGACAGTGCCGCCGCAACCCTGATCGACATCGGCGACGGCGTGGCCTGCCTCGAGTTCCACACCAAGATGAATGCCCTGAATGCCGAAATCCTGGACTTCATGGACAAGGCGCTCGATTTTGTCGATGCCGACGGGACCGGGCTGGTTATCGGCAACCAGGCCGGCGGAATGCCGGGGGCCTTTTCGGCCGGTGCCGATCTGAAGGGGATTCTTGCGGCCGTCAAGGAAAACCGCTTCGCGGACATCGAAAAGATGGTGCACGATCTGCAAATGGTGCTGCAGCGGGCGAAGTACGCCCCCTTTCCGGTCGTGGCGGCGCCTTTCGGATTGACGCTCGGCGGGGGCTGTGAAGTCTGCCTGGCGGTTGACCGGATCGTCGCGCACGCCGAACTCTACATGGGACTGGTGGAAATCGGCGTCGGACTGCTGCCGGCCGGCGGGGGCTGCCTGAATTTGTGGCGCCGGTACATCCAAACGATTCCCGCCGCGGTGACCGAGGTGGACCTGGGGCGGTTCTTCATTCCGGTTTTCATGAACATCGCCATGGCCAAGGTCTCCACGTCGGCCGTCGATGCCCGGGCCAACGGCTTTCTCGGCGCGCGCGACCGGATTGTCTTCAATCGCGACTACCTGGTCGGCGAGGCCAAGAAGGAAGTCCTGAAGATGGTGGACGAAGGGTATGCGCCGCCCGTCAGGCGCAAGATCAAAGTGTTCGGCGAGTCGGCCCAGGGCATGATTGCGGCCGAAATCTACAACATGCACAAAGGCGGCTTTATCTCCGATTACGACGCCCTGCTGGCCAGGCGAATCGCGTTTGTCATCAGCGGCGGAGAGGTGCGCGCCAACGGCGAACTGGATGAAGAAGCGATACTGACACTCGAACGCCGGACATTCATGGATCTGCTGCGGCAGGAAAAAACCGTTGCCCGGATCGACCACATGCTCAAAACGGGCAAGCCGCTGCGGAATTGATCGACCGGCAGCTATCTGGCGTTGCGGCGACAGATGTTAACCATGAGCGCTTATGATGAAATGCCTGCATCGGCAGTGTATCAGAAAGGGGTAGGGATATGAAAGAGGCCTATATCGTCACTTCCGTCCGGACACCGGGCTGCAAACGCGTCAAAGGGGCTTTCAGCGACACCCGGCCCGAGGATCTGCTGTCCTTTATCCTGACGGCCGCGGTGGACCGCACGCCCAATCTTCAGAAAAAGAACATCGAAGATATCATGGTGGGCTGTTGTTTTCCCGAGGCCGAGCAGGGCTTGAACATCGGCCGGATCGTGAGCCAGATTGCCGGCTTTCCGGTCGAGGTGACCGGCGCAACCGTTAACCGGTTCTGCGCTTCGGGCCTGGAGGCGATTACGAACGCGGCCCTGAAAGTCAAGGCCGGCTGGGCCGATGTCGTTATCGGCGGCGGGGTGGAGTCGATGACCTATGTCCCCATGGGCGGTTATATGCCCCGCCCGCACCCGGAGTACACCCGGGAGCATGCCGGGCTGTACGTGTCGATGGGTATTACGGCCGAGAACGTCGCCCGCCGCTACAAGATCGCACGCGAGGATCAGGACGCCTTCGCTTACCAGTCGCAGATGCGCGCCGCCAACGCCAAAAAAAACGGCCTTTTTACCGAACTGGTGCCGACACCGGCCACAAAATTCGTGCGGCAAAAGGACGGCACCTTCAAGAAGGAAACCTTTGTCCAGAACTTCGACGACGGCATTCGGGAGAACACGACCCGTGAAGGATTGGCCTCGCTGCACCCTGTTTTTGCGGCCGGCGGCACGGTGACGGCCGGCAATTCGTCCCAGACGACCGACGGGGCCGCGGCGGCGGTCATCATGAGCGCGGAGAAGGTCAAGGAGTTCGGCCTGCAGCCCATCGCCAAACTGAAGTGCTACACGACGGTGGGCTGTAAACCCGAGGAAATGGGCGTCGGACCGCGCTACGCCATTCCGAAGCTGCTCGGCATCGCCGGCATGGATATCGCCGATATCGGCCTGTTTGAAATCAACGAAGCCTTTGCATGCCAGGCGCTTTACTGCATCCGTGAACTGGGCCTCGACCCGGAGAAGGTGAACATCAACGGCGGGGCCATCGCTCTGGGACACCCGCTGGGGTGCACCGGGGCCAAACTGTGCGCCACCCTGCTGGCCAACATGAAAGCCCGCGGCGTCAAATACGGCATCGAGTCGATGTGCGTCGGCGGCGGAATGGGAGCGGCGGCCCTGTTCGAGCTTTGCGAATAAATCGATATTAGGCCTTGCTATTTGATGGATAAGCGGTTATCTTAAAATCTATCAATGAAGTCCCGCATCTAATCCGCGGGATAGTTTCGTTCTGAAGGACCCATCCGTTGTAAAAGAGATATCCTCCAGTTTGAGACGTTGAAAATTATACGAAAGGAGGATATCACCATGACCAACGGAACTGTAAAATGGTTTAGCGACCAAAAAGGGTTCGGGTTCATCGAGCAGGAAGACGGGCCGGATGTGTTTGTGCACCACTCAGCGATCAACGCCACCGGTTTTAAATCCCTCAGTGAAGGCGACCGCGTCAGCTTCGACATCGAGCAAGGGCAAAAAGGCCCGGCTGCTGTCAATGTCACCGTAGTCTAATTTCCCGTTTCAAGGGATGTTAGAGAGCACCCTCTCCTGCAAAGGAGGGGGTGCTTTTTTTTTGGTGCGCCCGGCAGGGCGCACCCACTTGGAGGTGAAACGTGACAGAATTTGTCGACGTCAAGTCCTCTACACGATCTATTACAACCCGATCGACAAATCCCTGGACCCTCTGGTGTGTGCCGGTTGCGGCGACGGGACGTATCAGCTCCACTTCTGCGGACAGCTGCACGCGCTGTGTCCCCGGTGTGCCCCAAAATGCCCGCGCTGCGGCCGGGCATAAGCGCGGGTGGTAGTGGCAAGGGCTGCGACGCCTCAAAAACTGAAGCTGTCGAACCGGCTGCCCTCGAGATCGATATGCAGCAGGCGGTTGCGCAGGAGCTGCCCCCGGCCGAGCAGGATCTTGACGACCTCCATGGCCTGGATTCCGGCGATGATCGAAGCGGTCGGCGCCGGTACGCCCAGAACGGCTTCCGGACGTCCGGAATCGTTTCCCGGCGGTTGCGGGTCACCGTAAATTCGCTCCAGGCCGGGATCCTGCGGGAAAATAGTCATGACCTGCCCGTCGAAGCCGGCCAGAGCCCCGTGCACGAGGGGCAGGCCGAGTTTTTGCGCGGCACCGGCGATCGTCATCCGGTCGGGGATGTTGTCCAGGGCATCGACCACCACGTGCGTTCCGGCCAGAATGGCGTCGGCATTGGCCGCATCGATTCTGTCCTGCAACGCGGTCACCTCGACGGCCGGATTGGCGGCGCTTATTTTTACGGCCGCCGCTTGCACCTTAGGCTGGCCGATGCTCGCGGTGTCGGAGAGTGCCTGCCGGTTCAAGTTGGTTTCCTCGAAAACGTCCCCGTCGACCACGATCAGAAAGCCGACGCCAAGGCGGGCCAGCAGTAAAAGAACCGTTCCCCCCAGCCCGCCGGCCCCGACGACGGCCACCCTGGCATTAGCCAGCGTCAACTGCTCCTGTCGTGAGAGAATGTCGCGATTGCGCACGTAGCGAAACGGCCAGATGTCCTGACGCAGCGCCGCCACGTAGACCTGCCGCAGGCTGCCGCCGCGGCGGGCTGCAATTTCAAGGGCCGGGTCTTCCTCGATGACCATCATCTCGCGCCCGGCCGGGTCCGTATAGGGACGGGACCGGTTTAGAACCGCTTGCGAAAGCTGCAACGGGGGATCGGGTGCCATCTCCGTCCTCCTACTGGTTGCGGGCACCGAATCGGCACCCGGGTAAAATTCACCTCGTTTGCGTGTTCCGGATAACCCGCCGCGTCACCCGGCACAGCGCCGCGCCGGGAGGCCTTTCGCTCCGGAGACATCGTTATCCCGCAGGCCTTGAAACAAAAGGAAAACAGACCTATATTGACCGGAGACATGGACCGCCCGGCAGGTGTCGACTGAAATTGCGCGTGCGCCGGAAAACGAAAGTAACAAAAAGATGAGAGTCGAGATCAACCTCTACGCCACCCTGGCGCGGTATCTGCCCGCACAGGACAAAAATGCCGGCGGCGCCATCGACATTTCCGACGGGGCCACGGCCGGAGACGTATTGCAGCAATTAAACGTACCGGCCGAACAGGTCAAGCTCATCTTTGTCGACGGGGTGCACGGCGGCCGTGAAACGATTTTAAAAGACGGCAGCCGGCTGGGGGTCTTTCCTCCGGTCGGCGGCGGGTAATGCGCCGTCAGGGGCTGCAGGAGAGATTGCGGCCGCGCAGGAAAAAAAGTCAAGCGGCGTTGACCTGAAGTAAAAACGGGTCATCGGCTTCAATCCGCGCTGCCAGCTCACCGAAGCCGATCGCGCTGCCGTTCCATTGCGCCTGCTGGCATCCTTTCCGCAGCAAATCCCCGCAGCGGGCGAAGACTTCCCTCAACCCGGCGCCATCGATCAAGATACCGAATGCCAACAGTATGGGGCCGACTTCGCGGCCGGTCATGTTGAAGAGTTTCAGCGTTACGCGGCCCCGGCAGGTTTCATGGACGCGGCCCTGGTTTTGGTAGGTGATGTCCTGGCGCAGGGCGGCCAGGGCGCCGCCCTTTCTCAGAACGGCTCCGGCCAGACCCGGCATGGCGGCCGACAAGGCGATCGTCGCGCCGTCGCCGACCATGGCCCGATCGGCGTCATCGACGGGGCGGCCATTTAAAAAAATGGTCTGAACCCGGTTTTCGAGGTAGTCTTCCGGCACCCCGAGCTGCCCGCAGATCAATTCTTTCACGCTGCACTCCAGGCAGGCGCCGATGCGAACACCCTGCGAGAACAGGGGGGTGAAGCAAGGCGGTATGACGGCGGGATCCATCTGCAATCGGATGATCGTGTGGCTTGTGTTTTCCACGGGCGGAAAATATACCTTTAGTTCGGAAATTGAACAACTCATTTAACGTCGAACAGTGAACATCGAACGTTGAACGTCGAATGATGAGATCGCTTCGCTCCGGCCATCCGAGATTAAAAAAAATGATCGCACGCCAAATTCAAAGTTCGATGTTGGACGTTCGATGTTCGACGTTCACCTATATACAAGGTTGGGTTGAGCAGAGCGAAACCCAACCTTGGGCAAGAGGCCACAGCGACGTCCAACCGAAAAAAATGGGGAACCCACCGGCGGTGTTCCCCATTTAGCCGATGTCACCGCCCGAATTACCAGTTGAACACCTGGTCCAGATCTTCGTCCTTGACCTTGAAGGTGACGTTGTGCGGGGGCAGTTCTTCTTTAAGGAAATATTCCGGCAGCCGGTCCTGCTTGGACGTAAAACCGGCCCGGGTGTTGAAGTCTCTCTCGGTCTTGAGCACCGACTTGCCCAGTTCGGCCACCCCGTCGGCCGTCAGCTCCCCACCGTAAAAGGCGTTGATCATATCGATCAGGGCCTGGAAGGTCTCGGGTTGATCGAGCACGGCAAAGGCGATGAACAGGCACATGCCGGTCGAGTCCACCGCCGCGGTGGCGATCTGCAGGTTGCGCGAGAGTTCTATCTGGCCTTCGGGCGTCAGCGGGTCGACCTTGCCGCCCACCCCCAGGATGTTGGCCGTGACCGCGTAGCCGGCGGTGTGGTCGGCGCCCATGGTGCTGGTGGCGTAGGTGACGCCCATGCCCTGCACCCCGCGCGGGTCGTAGGCCGGCATCGCCTGGCCCTTGACGGTCGGGATGCGCTCGATGCCGAAAACCTTGCCGGTCACCTCGGTGCCGCTGCCCAGGATGCGCCCCAACGGGGTGCCCCGGCCGACCTGCTTCACCAGGTCGATGGCGGCCGCCGCGTCGCCGAATTTGGCGATCCCGGCCTCCATGGCCACGGCGATGGCGGCGCCCATTTCGATGGTGTCCACCCCGAAGTCGTCGTCGAGCCGGTCGAGCATGGCAATGGCGTCCAGATCGTCGATGCCGCAGTTGCCGCCGTGGGCCCAGACGGTTTCATACTCGGGCTGCTTGGTGAGAAAATGGCCGTCCTTGTCGGTGTAGGTGCCCGAGCAGCGGATGACGCAGCCCCGGTGGCAGCCGTGCGTGGCAGCGCCCTTGCCGCCGCGTGTATTTTCGGTTTCGGCCTGGGTTTCGCCGCTGATCTTCGAGCAGCCGTCGAAGCGGCCCCACATGAAATTCTTGGTCGGGTAGGCGCCGGCCTCGTTGATGACGTTGGTCAGCACATTGGTCCCGTAGGCCGGCAGGCCCTCGCCGGTGACCGGGTGCTTGCGCAGCCCGGAAACCCAGGCCTGGTTGGCGGCCTTGAACTTCTCCGGATCCTTGGGCGAGCGCATCTTCATGCCGGCATCGTCGAGCACGATCACCTTGACGCCCTTTGAGCCCATCACGGCGCCCACGCCGCCGCGGCCGGCATGCCGGGTCGGGCGCTGTTCCATGTCGGTGACGGCGATCGAGGCCGCCGCCATTTTCATCTCGCCGGCGGTGCCGATGGAGATGCAGGCCACCTTGTCACTGAACTCGGATTTCATTTTTTCGACCAGATCGTAGTTTCCGAGCATACAGAGGCTGTTGTCGGCCGTGACGGTGACCCCGTCCTTGTTGATCACGATTTTGTAAAGCGTATCGTCCTTCGGTTTGCCCTCCAGAACGATGGCGGCATAGCCCAACCGCGCCAGCACCTGCGCGGCCTGGCCGCCGGCGTTGGACTCCTTGATCCCACCGGTCAGCGGGCTCTTGCAGCCCACCGAGAGCCGGCCCGACATGGCGGCCGTGGTACCGCTGAGAAGGCCCGGGGCGATGACCAGCTTGTTGTCTTCGCCCAGCGGGTGACACAGCGGCGGCACCTCTTTGGCGATGATGGCCGAGGTCATGGCCCGCCCCCCTAAGCCGGCGTAGTCGCCCAGCGGCTCCGTTGCGGCTTGCGGCCCGCCGGTCGCGCCCATGTCGATGCGAAGTATTTTGTCCATCGGGAACCTCCTTTGCGTCAACGAATTTGCGGTCGATTAGCGTGCTGGACTCCACGCCTGCGGGGAAAAACGGAAATTTTCCCCATCACTGTCATTATGAGTATTTATGGGTTATGTCAAGAAAAACTCAAAATGACTGAAGCACGCCGGCCGTTTTTCGCCGCCGGGGCCGGTTACCCGTTTCTGGACTCGAAATCCTTCATGAAATCGATCAGGGCGTCCACCGCCGCCAGGGTGGTGGCATTGTAGAGCGAGGCCCGGCACCCGCCCACCGACCGATGACCCTTGAGGCCGCCCAGGGTGTTTTTCAGAGCCTCTTCGATAAACGGTTGCTCGAGGTCCTGATTGGCCAGCCGGAAAGTGACGTTCATCAGCGAGCGGCTGTCGGCCGCCGCCGTGGGGCGGTAAAAACCGCTGGCGTCGAGATAGCCATACAGCCGGCCCGCCTTTTCACGGTTGATCGCCGCCATTTTATCGAGTCCGCCGATGGTTTCCTCCAGCCACTTGAGGACCAGTTGCACGGTGTACACGCCGAAACAGGGCGGCGTGTTGTACATCGAATTTTTTGAGGCATAGGTGGCATAACTGAGCATGGCCGGCAGGTTTTCCGGGACCCGGTCGAGCAGGTCTTTGCGGATGATGACCATACACACGCCGGCCGGGCCGATGTTCTTTTGCGCCCCGGCATAGACGAGGCCGAAGGGTCCGGCATCGAAGGGGCGGCTCATGATATCCGAGGACATGTCGGCGATCAGCGGAACGGTGCCGGTGTCCGGGAATTTCTGCCACTGCGTTCCTTTGATGGTGTTGTTGGACGTGATGTGAACGTAAGCCGCCTCAGGGTCGAAGGAAATGCCTTGCGGGATGTAGGCATAATTTTTGTCGGCCGAAGAGGCGGCCACCCGCACGGATTTTTTAAGAACCTGGGCTTCCTTGACGGCCTTGGTGGACCACGTGCCGGTGTCGACGTAATCGGCGGACTGCCCGTCGCCCAGAAAGTTCATCGGGATCATGCAGAACTGCAGGCTGGCGCCGCCCTGCACGAACAAGACGTGGTAGTCGTCCGTGAGGGTCAGCAGCCGCCTGGTTCTATCGATCGCATCGTTGATGATGTCGTCGAACCACTTGGACCGGTGGCTGATTTCCGTAACCGACATCCCCGATCCATCGTAATTCAGGAACGAGGCCTGAATTTCCTCGAGCACCGGCAAGGGCAGTGCGGCCGGTCCGGCGTTGAAATTGTAAATTCTTTCTGCAGTCATTGTCTCCTCCCTCTGGCTTTGCCGAAACCTTTATCTTGATGCCTATAGTATGGTGTGGAAGTTATCGACGATGGGCGGATGTTTTCTCCACAGTGAATAATGCCGCCGCGGTGGTGGCCCGGCTTGTGACGTATTTGCACCGGTCAGGCGGCAGATGTCAACCGAAAGGTTCATTCATGGGACAGAAACCAACCTTCCCATCTTCGATCTGCCGTTAGCAGCCGACATGGGCATGGATGAAATAGCCCGCAGGCCAAACCCCTGAAGCTTGTCGAGTTCCTGCCAGGCCGTTTTATCGATAAGATCAGAAATTGGTCCATGTGTCAGGGTGAAAGTCTTCGATCCGCCGTTGACATATTGGCCGCGAATGGATAGAAAAGTCCCTATGAAAATCTACACCTATCCGTCGCGTGATGCTGAGAAGAGGCTGGCCGCGATTGTCGACCGCGGGTTGAGCTTCAGGAAAAAAGACGTCGCGGCCGTGAGCCGCATCCTGGAGGATGTCCGCCGCAACGGTGACAAAGCCCTGGTCGGCTATGTCAACCGGTTCGATGCCCCCGGCCTGAAGGCCAAGGCGCTGGCGGTAACCGAAGCGGAGTTCAAGGAGGCGGCCCGGCAGGTGGACGCCGGCTTTCGCCGCGCGCTGAACCGGGCGGTTGCCCAGATTGAATCCTTTCATCGGCTGCAGCAGCCGAAATCCTGGATCGATACCGACCGGCCGGGGACGCTGGTCGGACAGATGGTCAACCCGGTGCAGGCGGCGGGGATTTACGTTCCCGGCGGGCGGGGCGGGACGACGCCGCTGGTCTCCTCGGTGCTGATGGGCGTGATCCCGGCCCGGATTGCCGGCGTAAAACGGCTCGTCATGGCAACGCCTCCGACCCGCGACGGCCGTGTCAACCCGCACCTTCTCGTGGCGGCCCGCCGGGTGGGGGTCGATGAAATCTACAAAATCGGCAGCGCCTGGGCCATTGCGGCGCTCACGTACGGGACCGAAACCATTTCGAAGGTGGATGTCATCGTCGGGCCCGGCAACCTGTATGTCACCCTGGCCAAAAAAATAGTGGCCGGTACGGTGGGCATCGACATGGTGGCCGGCCCCAGCGAGATCCTCATTATCGCCGACCGGCTTTCCGAGCCGCGTTTCATTGCCGCCGATCTTCTCTCGCAGGCCGAACACGATGCGCTGGCATCCGCCATCCTGATCACCGACGATCGGCGGATCGCCGCCGAGGTCGTCAAGGCCCTGCGGCCCCAGCTGGCGGCCCTGGCGCGGCGCGAAATCGCCGAAGCCTCTCTGGCCCGTTACGGGGCGATCATGGTGGTTCCCGATCTGGATGCCGCTGTCGATCTGGCCAACCGCATCGCACCGGAACACCTGGAACTGCACCTTGCGGCGCCCTTCGACCTGCTCGGTCGCATTCGAAACGCCGGCGCCGTTTTTCTGGGGGCCTACACACCCGAACCGGTCGGTGACTACGTCGCCGGTCCCAACCACGTTCTGCCGACGGCCGGCACCGCCCGGTTTGCTTCGGCCCTGTCGGTCGGGCACTTCGTCAAGAAGACGAGTATCGTCCATTACTCGGAGGCTGCCTTCCGTAAGGAAGCCGCTGACATCATGCGCCTGGCGACCACCGAGGGCCTGACGGCCCACGCCGCTGCCGTCGGCATTCGGCTGGGGGTCAACAAAAATGAATAGTTCCTCAAAATCAATCCGACGCCGCCGGTCATTTATTTCCCTGAAATTCCCTCTCCGACTTCGCCGCTATGTTTTTTTCTTATTGAAATAATTCGGATAATATCCAAAATTCCATTTTGCCAATTGCACTTGACAAGCCTCTGCGGGCTATGTAAACTGAATGAACATTCATTCATAATGCAGGGGATCGTGCCGGAGGCCAGACATCAGCACCCACGCTAAAAACGATAAATACCACCGCATCCTCGAAGCCGCCATCCGGGTGTTTGCCTGCTACGGATATCATCAGTCGACCGTGGCCAAAATTGCCAGAGAGGCCGGGGTGGCTGACGGGACGATTTATCTCTACTTCAAAAACAAGGACGACATCCTGGTTCAGTTCTTCAAATTCAAAACCAAGCAGGTTTTTGAACGCTTCCGGGAAGACGTCGATCGCGGGGGCAGCGCCGCCGAAAAATTGAAAAACCTGGTCCGGCGGCACCTGGAGGAATTTCAGCGCGACCGGGACCTGGCTATCGTCTACCAGACCGAGACGCACCGCCTCAACCGGCGGGCGGAAGCGCAGATCAAAGAGATGTCGACGATGTATCTGGATATCATCAGCGAGATCGTGGAAAGC
>JBAPSB010000219.1:0-25283 GCA_049281435.1 Desulfobacterales bacterium | reverse complement strand
ACCCCTACCTGGTCAACATGGCGGCCGAGATCCTGGGCCGCGACATCCTGGTGCCGCAGCACCCGCAGCTGACCGGCGCCATCGGCGCGGGATTGTACGCGATGGAAACGGTTTAGCGGGTTGGCCCGTTTGCCGGTTAACCCGTTAACCGGTCAAGTTAGGCACAGTCGAGAGAGTGGATTTCAGCAATGGTAAAATGACTCAACCGTCCAATCCCACTATAGCGTAACTGACGGGCTCAACCGGCAAACCGACTAACCGGGCCCACCGGGCCCCTCCGGGCCCAACCGATACCGAAA
The DNA here is from genome assembly GCA_049281435.1 of Desulfobacterales bacterium. Classification (GTDB taxonomy): domain Bacteria; phylum Desulfobacterota; class Desulfobacteria; order Desulfobacterales; family SG8-13; genus JARFQH01. The sequence continues at coordinate 24,984 of JBAPSB010000219.1, read as the reverse complement.
GGAACCTGACACATGGCTGAAGAAAAAAAGATCCTGCGCAAACCGATCAAGGCCTCCCGCGAAATGGGCCGCATCATGGCCGAGTATTTCTACGAGTTGAACGACGCCTCGCAGAGCCGCAGCCGCAAGATCGCCTGGTGCACGAGCGTAGGGCCGGCCGAGATCCTGCGGTCGATGGGCTTTCTGGTTCACTTCCCCGAAAACCACGGCGCGATGCTCGGTGCGACCCGCGCGGCAACGGACATGATTCCGGCGGCCAACGCCGTGGGCTATTCGCCGGACATCTGCTCCTACCTGACAGCCGACGTGGGCGCTTACCTGAAGGGCACCACGCCGCTGTCGAAGGCCTACCCGGGAATCGAGTCCGTGCCCCGGCCCGACGTGCTGGTTTACAACACCAACCAGTGCCGCGACGTACAGGACTGGTTCGCCTGGTACGCCCGTGAATTCAAGGTCCCGCTGCTCGGCATCCACACCCACCGCGGCATCGGGGAGGTATCCGACAAGCACGTCGATTCGATCGCCCGGCAGATGGAGGCACTCATCCCGCCGCTGGAGGAAATTTCCGGCAACACTTTCGACATGGCAGAACTGAAACGGGTTTTGGGACTCTCGCGCCGGTGCTCGGATTTGTGGAAGGACGTCCTCGACACCGCCGCCAGCCTGCCCTCGCCTCTGACCTTCTATGACGGCACGATCCAGATGGGTCCGGCGGTCGTTTTGCGCGGCACCCAGGCGGCGGTGGATTACTACCAGCTGCTGCTGGCTGAAATGAAGGAGCGCATCGCCCACCACGAGGCCGCCGTCGAGGGCGAACGCTTCCGGATCTACTGGGAAGGCATGCCGGTCTGGGGCCGTCTCAGCGCCCACTCGAAGATGTTTGCCGAACTGGGCACCTGCGTGCTGGCCTCGACCTATTGCAACAGCTGGATTTTCAAGGCCTTCAACCCCGAGGAACCGTTTCGAAGCATGGCGCGGGCCTACACCGAACTTTTCATCACGCGTGCCGACGAGGCCAAGGAGAAGTACATCAAGGACATGCTGGCCTTCTTCAAGGTGGACGGGATTATATACCACGATGCCAAGACCTGTCCCAACAACTCCAACTGCCGCTACGGTATGCCCCAGCGCATGGAAGAAATCACCGGCATCCCGAGCTTGATCATCAACGGCGACCTCAACGACATGCGCCTGGTTTCCGACGAACAGACCAAGACCAACGTCGAAGCCTTCATCGAGCAGCTCGAAGAAAGAAGGGGTTGAGCCGCCTGTTCCTAACTGCGGAGACGACATCTCATGACTTGAATTGACATATTTCGCTCGTGAGACGGCCGGCTCCAAAAGGAAAATTGATACTGTAAACTGTATACTCAGTCCCCGAAGCCTGGAGCCCGGAACCATTATAAAATCGATACCATCCTTCAACCGGCCAAACGGGCCTGACCGGCTCAACCGGCCAAACTAAAAAGAAGGAGTGAAGACCATGCTGGAATCCTTATTCAGGCCCAAAAAAGTCGCCGTGATCGGTGCGTCGAGCAAGGAACTCTCCATCGGCAACCGGGTGATCAAGAACCTGATCGATTTCGGCTTCAAGGGCGAGATCTATCCCATCAACCCGAAAGCGGACGAGATCCGCGGACTCAAGGCCTTCAAGACCATCGGCGACTGTCCGGACGGCATCGACGTCGTGCACATGGTGATTCCGGCCAAATTCGTGCCGCAGGCCGTGGAAGACTGCGGGAAAAAAGGCGTCCGGAACATCATCATCAATTCGGGCGGCTTCTCGGAAACCGGTGCCGAAGGTCAGGCCATCGAAGAGGATTTTCTGGCCCGCGCCGCCCAATACGGCATCCGCATCCTGGGGCCCAACTGCCAGGGGATCATCAATTCCGATCCCGATATCCGGGCCTACTGCAACTTCACGTTCACCAAGCCCGAGCCGGGGTTTATTTCGATTGTCGCGCTGAGCGGCGGCGTGGCCGAAGTCATCCACCAGGGCTTTGCGGCCATGGGCGTCGGCACCCGCATCTACGCCTCCAATGGTAATGCCTGCGATGTGACCATCCCGGAAATCATCCGTTACCTGGGGCAGGACGACGGCACTCGTGTCATCGTCACCTATGTCGAAGGGCTCAGGGACCCGGCCAACTTCTTGCAGGCCGTCCGTGAAGTGGCCGCTCGCAAGCCGATTCTGGCCATGAAGGCCGGCCGCACCGCCGAAGGCGCCAAGGCGGCCGCATCGCACACCGGCGGGCTGGCAAAGGAAGACCTGGCCACCGATCTGATATTCAAAAAAGCGGGCGTGGTCACCTTCGCGGACGAAGGCGAGTTGATCCAGGCCGCCGCCGCTTTCGCCACCCAGCCGATCCCGCGCGGCAACCGCATCGGCATCATCACCAACACCGGCGGTCCGGCCGTGATCGCCACCGATGTGTTCGTGGGGGCCGGCTGCCGGCTGCCCGCCCTTCCGGAAAAGACCGCTGCGAAATTGACAGAAACGCTCTACCCGGAAGCCTCGGTCAGAAACCCGATCGACGTTCTGGCCACCGGCACGGCCGCCCACTACCGGGCCGGCATGGATGCCATGCTGGCAGACGACGACTTCGACTGCATCTTCGTCAACTTCGTCACCCCCTTTTTCGTGGACAACGAGAGCATCGCGCGTGAGATCGTGGCGGTCAGCCGGCTCCAGAAAAAACCGCTGGTCTGCAACCTGATGACCGACCGCCGGCAATGGACCGAGGTGGTCAACATCCTGCGCGACGGCGGCGTCCCCTGCTACAGCCTGCCCGGCGAGGCGGCCCGGGCCATGGCGGCCCTGGTCCGCTATCACGCGCTTCGCACCCGTGAGACCGGCGATCTGAAGACCTTTGACGACATCGACCGCCAAAAAGGCCTGGACATCTTGTCAGAGGCCCAAAAAGCCGGCCGCCGGAGCCTTTCGGCGGCAGAGGTCTACCAGGTTTTGGAAGCCTACGGCATCCCGACCGCCGAATGGCGGGTGACCGCAACCGCGGATGAAGCGGTGGCGGCGGCCGAAGCCATCGGCTTTCCGGTCGTGGTCAAGGCCGACGCCGCGGCCGTCGTGCACAAAAGCGACATGGGCGCCGTGGCGGTGAATCTGGCCGACGGCGCCGCCGTGCGCGCGGCGGTGGCGGAAATGCGAAAGAAGATTTCGGCCGACGACCTTAGCTTCTTCGTGCAGAAGTTTTTGCCCGACGGCCTGGAGGTTATCGTGGGCGCCAAGGCCGAAGAGGGTCTGGGCCATCTGATCATGTTCGGACTGGGCGGCATCTTCGTCGAAGTCTTGAAGGACGTGGTCTTCGACCTCACCCCGCTGAGCACCGCCGAGGCCAGGCAGATGCTGGCCGCGATCAAGGGCGCGGCGATACTAACCGGCGTCCGCGGCCGCAAGGGCGTTGATCGCGAGCGCCTGGAAGAGTTGATCCTGCGCCTGTCCCAACTGGTCTCGGACCTTCCGGCCATAAAGGAAATGGACCTTAACCCGGTAATGGCCTTCGAAGACGGCGTCGTCGTGGTGGACGCCAGGATAAGTCTGTAGGATTCACGGTGTAAGGTTTATGGTTCAGGGTTCAGGGTTCAGGGGTTCAGGGTTGAAGAATGGAAAGCCATTTGGTATTTCAGATGTCTCCCGTTCAACTGAACCCGCAGATGGGCACTGTTTCGATCCATGAACCCTAAACCTTTTACCCTTAACCTTTCGCCTTTAGCCTTTGGCCTTTTCCCTTTAGCCTTAAGCCTTGAACCATAGACCTTTTTACTTTCGCCTTTAACCTTTAGCCTTTCGCCTTTTTCCTTTCGCCATTCTTTTACTGGAGGACAAACATGACGGCCTGCTGGATGAATCTGGGGCAGAACCTGAAGGTCAACGCCAAAAAATTTCCCGACACGGTGTGTCTGAAGGATATCCGGCGCAGCTTCACCTACCCGCAAACCAACGCCCGCGTCAACCGGCTGGCCCACAGCCTGACAGCGCTGGGGCTCTCCATGGGTGATAAGCTGGCCGTTTTCCTTGAAAACAGCATCGAGATCATCGAACTCTACCTGGCGACGGCCAAAACCGGAATCGTGATCGTTCCGATCAACTTCCGGCTGACCCCGGTCGAAGCGGCCTACATCGTCGGGAACTCCGATGCCCGGGCTCTCGTGGTTCACGACCAGTTTGCGGAATCGCTGGCCGCGACCAGGTCCGATCTGAAAAACATCCCTTCAGAAAATTTCATCGTCGTCGGTGAGCCGAAAGAGGGCTATCGATCGTATGACGAGTTGATCGCGGATGCCCCGGAAGACGAACCGCAGGCGGACGTGAAGCCCGAAGACACCTGGATCCTGATCTACACTTCCGGCACGACCGGAAAGCCCAAGGGTGTGGTGCGAACCCACGAATCCCACATCTCTTTCTACCTGATCAACGCCGTCGATTTCGGGTTCAGCGAGCACGACTTCTGCCTGAACGTCATGCCGCTGTGCCACATCAACTCCACTTTCTTCACCTTTACCTTCATCTACATCGGCGCCACGGTCTACATCCATCCGGCCCAGTCCTTCAAGGCCCCGGAAATCCTGCAGATCATCGAGCGCGAGAAGGTCACCTTCATCTCGCTCATTCCGACCCATTACAACCTGATCCTGAACACGAGCGTCGAGGAACGCCGGCGCGACGTCGGATCGATCCGCAAGCTGCTCTGCTCCTCGGCGCCGGTCAGAAAGAGTATGAAGCTGGCAATCATGGAGTTCTTCCCCGGCGTCGAACTCTACGAAGGTTACGGCTCGACCGAGGCCGGCATTGTCACGGTGCTCAAACCCGAGCACCAGATGAGCAAGCTGGGCTCGATCGGCTTCGAGAGCCTGGGAACCGATTTTGTCCGGCTGCTGGATGAAAATGGAGAAGAAGTTGCGGTCGGCGAGGTCGGCGAGTTGTACTCCCGCGGGCCGATGCTGTTCAAGGAGTACTACAAGCTGCCGGAGAAAACCGCCGCGGCGTTTCGCGACGGCTCGTTTTCGGCCGGCGACATGGCCCGGCGCGGTGCCGACGGGTTTTACGAAATCGTCGACCGCAAGGACAACATGATCATCACCGGCGGCGAACACGTCTACCCCAGCGAGGTGGAAGAGGCCGTGGGCAGCCACGAGTGCGTTTTCGACTGCGCCTGCATCGGCGTGCCGGACGAAAAGTGGGGCGAAAGGGTCGTGGCGGTGGTGGTGCCGAAACCAGGCGTCAACGAAAAGGATATCGACGAGTCGGCCATCACGGAGTGCTGCCGCACCAAGCTCTCCGGCTTCAAGCGGCCCAAGGAGGTCGTCTTCATCAGCGCGGATGACATGCCACGCACGCCGACCGGCAAGATCCTGCATCGCAAACTGAGGGAAAAATTCTGCCGGCCGTGCAGTGACGAGGATTCGTAGGGGCACGGCATACCGTGCCCCAAGATGCGGACATCGGCAGCGGGTCCAAAATCCCGTAGGCGGCTCAGAAAGTCAGCCGCTGTTCGCAGCCGCTCATCCGGGCGACGGCACATTGCGTCTAAACATCTTAGTAACCTAAGCGCGGAAATACCTAAAACGATAACAGCCTTTCACTCGATAAGCTCTATAAACCCAATGAACTGACTCAACTGACTCAACCGACCCAACTGGCTTAACCTTTTTGTTTAACATCAACTTCAACCGGAGGATAAAAACTATGTTGACCAAGGCCTTCATACCCTATGGCGGCTACTACAGCACGCCGTTCGCCCGCTGGCAGGGAACGCTGGCGAACGAGAACGCGATCACGCTCGGGGCCGAAACGAGCAAGCGATGGCTGGCGGAAAAAAAATGGGACGCCGGGATGTTCGACTATCTGATTCTGGGTCTCACTGTCGGCCAACCGAAAATGTTCTATGGGGGCCCCTGGGCCGCGGCCCTGATCGGGGCCGTGAACACCCCGGGACTTCTGATCAGCCAGGCCTGCTCGACCTCAACCACCGGTATATTCCAGGCCGCGGTCGGCATCGAAACCGGCATGTACGAGAATTGCTACACCCTGGCCGTGGACCGCTGCTCCAACGGCCCGCACACCGTCTGGCCGAACCCGATGGGCCCCGGCGGCCAGGTGATCTCCGAGAACTGGGTCATGGATCACTTCAATCTCGATCCCTGGGGCGGGACGGCCATGATCCAGACGGCCGAGAACGTGGCCAAAGAGTTCGGACTCGGCCGCGAGCAGTGTGATGCCGTCACCCTGCGGCGCTACGAACAGTACAAGGAGGCCCTGGCGAACGACCGCGCTTTTCAGAAGCGCTACATGTACCCGGTGGAAGTAAAGGTGTCGCGCAAGAAGACCCTGCTGCTGGAAACCGACGAGGGCATCACCGAAACCACGGCCCAGGGCCTGGCCGGCCTGCGACCGGTGCTGCCCGACGGCGTGATCACCTTCGGCTCCCAGACCCACCCGGCGGACGGCAACTGCGCGGTCGTCGTGACCACTCAAGAAAAAGCGCGCGACCTCAGCACCGACCCGAAAGCCGAAATCAGGGTGGTCGCATACGGGCAGCACCGGGCCAAAAAGGCCCACATGGCCATGGCGGTGGTGCCGGCGGCCCAAATGGCGCTGGAAAAAGCCGGCATCGGGATCGGTGATGTAAAGGTGATCAAAACCCACAACCCGTTTGCCGCCAACGATGTGTACATGGCCGATCAACTGAAGATCGACGTCAACGGGTTCAACAACTACGGCAGTTCGCTTGTCTTCGGCCACCCGCAGGCTCCCACGGCGGCACGCCTGATTATCGAGGGCATCGAGGAAACGGTCATGAAGGGCGGCGGTTACATGCTGTTCACCGGCTGCGCCGCCGGCGACACGGGTGGCGCGCTGGTGCTGAAAATCGGCTGAAAGTCCTGAGAAAAAAGGCCTGAAGCACTCTTCAACTGCAGCGGAGCCTTCATTTCGAAGAAGGCTCCGCGTTTCACGCGAATCTCAAAAGGGGTAAGTGTCAGATCTTGGCTGAACTTGATTATTCATAGACCTTTTATCGTGAACCTTTTTCCTTTTACCTTGAACCTTAAACCTTTCGCCTTTTTAAACGTGACCTTTTACAACTATCTGCCGTCTGCCATTTTTGTCGCCCACATCCTGATCGTGGCCGGGATCACCGTGCGCGGAATCATGCAGCGTCCGGCGGCAGGTGTCGCCCTGGCGTGGCTCTTCCTGGTGGCGCTGCTGCCCTTTGCCGGAGCGCTCATCTATTTTCTCGTCGGAGAAAAACGGATCGGCCGCCGGCGTCGGCGAGAAATCGACACCTTGCGGACCGACTTCCGGAAAATTTCCGATGCCGCGATCCGGGGGAGTCTTTCGAACGTCGACTGGTCGCGTCACGCGGCCGCCGCACGCGGCATTGACCGGCTCGGGCAAAAGACCGTGGGCAGCATCACCGTCCACGGCAGCAGCTTTCAGCTGTTTTCCGACACCCACAAGGTGCTCGAGGCCATCGCACGTGAAGTGGATCAGGCCGAGTCCAGCGTCCTGATAGAGTTTTACATCTGGAACGAGGGCGGAAAAGCGGACGAGGTCCTGGAAGCCGTCATCCGAGCCGCTGAAAGAGGGGTTTCGTGCCGTCTTCTGGTGGATGGGCTCGGCGCCAGGCCCTGGTGGAAAGGCCAACAACCGCAGCGGCTCAGAGATGCCGGTGTCCAGTTGCTGGCCGCTTTGCCGGTCGGCATCTTCCAGACTTTTTTCGGCCGCACCGACCTGCGCCTTCACCGCAAAATCGTCGTCATCGACAACAAGACGGCCTGGACGGGCAGTATGAACCTGGTTGACCCGCGCTTTTTCAAGCAGGAGGCGGGTGTCGGCCAGTGGGTCGATGCCATGGTCCGCCTCCAGGGTGCCGTCGTGGCCCCGCTCGCCGCCACCGTGATCGGCGACTGGTCACTCGAGACCGGCGAGCCGCTGCGCGATCTCATCCAGAGTTCGGGGCTCGATCTGGTTGAACCGCAGGGAACTGCGGACATCCAGGTCGTGCCGTCGGGACCGGGTCAGACAGACGACGGCCTGCTTCAGATGCTGCTGGCGCTGATCAACGCCGCCCGTGAAGAGCTGGTGCTGACCACCCCTTATCTGGCTCCGGACGATGCCCTGATATATGCGCTGCGCGGTGCCGCCGGGCGCGGTGTCAAGGTTTCCCTGATCTTGCCGCAAAAGGTCGACTCCCTGCTCACCCGCTATGCGAGCCGGTCTTACTACGACGAGCTTTTGGACATCGGCGTGGAAATCTACCTTTATCGCAGCGGACTGCTGCACACGAAATCGATCACGGTCGACGGGGCGCTGTCGATGTTCGGGACAGTGAATCTGGACATGCGCAGTCTCTGGATCGACTACGAGGTGTCGCTCTTCGTCTACGAGCCCGCCTTCGCTGTTGAGCTGCGGGCGCTGCAACAGTCCTACATCGACGATTCAGAGCGTCTCGACCCGGCGCTCTGGGCCACCCGAAAATTCTGGCCGCGGTTCCTCGAGAACACGCTGCGCCTGGTGAGTCCCCTGCTATAGAATCAGCTGAAGGATCAGGGGCCGACAATGACCGGCTTTCGGCCGCCATCCTCCAGGCCCGAAACCCGTGAGGAACGTGCCGCTCAAGACCCTGGCAAGTACACAACTTAAAAGAAGACCACAAAAACGGGAGCGACGAATGCGGACCGCGGAGGAAAGCCAGGTGCTCGCAATGTTGGCCAAGGAATGGAAGCTTAAAGGTCCGCCGGGAATCATGGACATCAGCGACATCGTGGCGGTACTACCTATCGCCCCCAGCGACACGCTTGCGGCACTGAAGACCTTGTACACAAATGGTTTGATCGATATGAACACGCTCAAAACCAGCGCGTATCTGACGCCGGAGGGATACGCCACCGCCGATTCCAGCGCCGAGGTCACATAACGCGGAATGAATTTGGCGCGTTGAGAGTAAGAAGGAACACAAAAAAAACAGATTCAAAAATAGTTTTCAGTGGCTGCCATTATCGGCAGCGTCCCATCACTTGACTTCAACAAATCGGCTGAATGCCGTCAATTCTTTTTCAACCTGTCCTTCTTTCTCCCTCGATCATATCGCGCAGGGAAGCGGCGCAGTCATCGACATCCACCATATCAATCTTCCACTTCGGGCTTTGACCTGTTACATAGGCGACAGCTTCGAAAAACCGTGCCGGAAATATTCCCTCAGCCGCAAGGTCTATGTCGAACACTTCCCCAATAACCTTTTGAATCTCTAACAGTCCTTGTGCTGCAAGGCTTGTCTCGGTACTGCACTCCTTTGCCTCGGTTTGCTCCCGTTCAATTCGTTGCGTCGGTTTCTGCCATTTGCAGGGGGCATATCGCTGTTTGATTCGCGGGCCGCCTCATGAGAGGCGGCCCGCACGATTCACGATCGAACGGATCGTCTACTGCGCCGCATTCTTAGCTGCCTGCGCCTTTTGTTTGAGTTGCCTCTCCGCCTCGGGTGTCGGCGGAATCAGCTTGAATGTCACCTTGCCGAGCTTGCCGGTGAAGCGGAACGGCACTTGATAGTCCTTGTCCTCCACGCCCGTGCGGGTATCCACGCCAACGTCGAAGGACTCGTCGATCGTCAGGAGGGCCGGGATGGTGTGCGGGATCTTCTGACTTGCGACTTCCTTGCCGTCCACCGACAGCACGCCCGTGCCGCCCTTGGCCATGCCGGGGCCATCGTATTTGAAGTCGAATACGATGGTGTGTTTCCCTGGTGTGAGCGCATCCTTGCCTTCCCAACGAAATCGCTCCAGTGCGAGGAGATTGTAGAGGAAAACCGGTTTGCCTTTGAGCAGGTAAAGACCGTAACCGCCGAAGCGACCGCCGTCGGTGGCCAGCATTCCCTCGGCGCCGCCTTGGGGAATTTCCACTTCGGCGGTGATGGTGTAGGACTTGGCCAGAATGTTCGGCGCGTCGCTGTTAGGCGTGCCGCTCAATTCGGTCGAGTAGGTAAACTCGGTTCGCCCGGCGGTGTAACTTGGCTTCGGAGCGAGAAGGCGTGGGAGGATCGAATTGTCCAGGGGCAGCACCTGATATTTCGCCGCTTCCACGAGGAAGAGTTCCTGCAACTCCCGCAACTTGTCGGGCATCTTGGCGGCGAGGTCGTCATACTCCGAGTAGTCGTCGGCGATGTTATAGAGTTCCCACTTGTAGCCGTTGACCACGTCGGGGAACTTTCCCACCCCCATGAACCACGGCGCATTCGGCGGAGTCGTGGTCGCGACCCAACCTTCGTGGTAGAGTGCGCGGTTGCCAAACATCTCGAAATATTGCGTCGTGCGGGTGGACGCGGCAGTGGCATTGGCCTTGTCCCAGGTGTAAGCCATGCTCACGCCTTCAATGGGCTTCTGGGCAACACCGTCCACCATGACCGGAGCCTTGATGCCGGTCACTTCGAGGATCGTGGGCACGATGTCGATCAGGTGATGAAACTGCGTGCGGATGCCGCCGGCGTCCTTGATGCGCCCGGGCCATGCCATGACCATGCCCTGGCGGGTTCCGCCGAAATGGGACGCGATCTGTTTGGTCCACTTGAATGGCGTATCGAAGGCCCACGACCAGGCCACCGACATGTGCGGCGTGGTCAGCGGGGAACCCCAGACGTCGTAGAATTTCATCTGGTCCTCTACGGGAACATCGATGCCTTGGATCGCGGCCATGTCGAACGGCGTGCCGATGGTGGAGCCTTCGGCGCTCGTGCCGTTGTCGCCGCTGATGTAGATGATGAGGGTGTCTTCGAGCTTGCCCAGGTCTTCGACGGTCTGGATCACCCGTCCTATCTCGTGGTCGGTGTAAGCGACATAGGCGGCGAAGACTTCCGCCTGGCGGGCGAAGAGCTTCTTCTCCGTGGCATTGAGCGTGTCCCATTTCGGCAGACTGGCGCCGCCATATTCCGCCTGACCATCGGGCCACGGCGTGAGCTTGGTGTTCGCCGGGATCACGCCGAGCCGCTTCTGGTTGGCGAAGATCTGCTCGCGCAATTCGTTCCACCCCATGTCGAACTTACCCTTCATCTTATCGATCCACTCCTGGGTCGGCTGATGCGGGGCATGGGTGCCGCCGGGTACATAATAACAAAAGAACGGCTTGTCCGGCGCCGATGCGTTGACCTGGTTGAGGTAACGAATGGCATCGTCCGCCATGCCGGTGGTCAGATTGTAACCGGGTTGCTCCTTCCACGGAAAAATCTGGGTGTGATCGCGAAAGAGCCACGGCGTCCACTGGTCCGTCTCGCCGCCCATGAAGCCGTAGAAATAGTCGAAGCCCATTCCACTTGGCCATTGGTTGAAAGGCCCGGCCATGCTGTATTGGTAATCGGGTGTGTTGTGGTTCTTGCCAAACCACGACGTGGCATATCCATTCTCCTGCAGAATCCTGCCGATTGTAGCGTTGTCCACTCCGATAGTGGAATCGTAGCCGGGAAATCCAGTGGCCTGTTCGGCAATGACCCCGAAGCCGACCGAGTGGTGATTGCGCCCGGTGATGAGCGCCGCCCGCGACGGAGAGCAAAGTGCGGTGGAGTGGAACTGCGTGTAGCGCAGCCCCATTTTGGCGATGCGATCCATGTTGGGAGTGGGAATAATTCCTCCGAAAGTGCTGGAAATGCCGTAACCCTGGTCATCGGTCATGATCAGCAAGATGTTGGGCGCATCCTTGGGCGGCACGATATTCGGCGGCCAATAAGGTTTGGAATCCTTGGCGTCGAGGTTGATCACGCCGCCGAATTTCGCCGGTGGATTAGGGAGATAATTGCCGTCCACGGTGGTGGTGGCACTCGGCGAACCCGGCGTTCCCATGATCTGCTGGGCCTGTGCGAAAGGCGCCGCCGCCATCAAGACCACCGCGATCATTCCACTCAGCAGGATGTGTTTGATTGGTTTCATTGTGATTTCCTTTCGTTGAAGTGCGGTTCCATGGGTTCGGGGTCGAGCGAAATGGCGGACTCCTGTTGCACCACCTCGTTCAACCACTCGTAGTAGCTGTAATCATTGTAAAAATGGTGTTCATCACCTTGCCTGTACCTTCGTGGAACACGGTCACAGGTGGGGCGTGATCCTGCCAGGTCGCGCCTCGCCGGCCAGGAATTCGGCAATAGGCGTACCGACGCCCCCGGCTTCGTAAGGGTAGATCTTGGTGAACTTGCGGATCGTTTCGACCGCCGGCTTGGGATCGTTCTTGTTCTCCAGGAACGCTCGGCCGAACCATATGGCCCGGTAGGTCCGGGCGCGGGCAATGGAAAACCCGCCCTCCGGCGTTCGCCATCATATTCGGGAGGCAGCACCAGGTATTTTCCACCTTCACCGCGGTCGACGCCGGGCAGTCCGATATCGCGATCACAGGAGGACTCCGTTCAGTAGGCGCGCGGGTTTCAATAGCGAAGCGCTGGGTTACTTCTCTATTTCACGATTTCGAACTCACCCGGCTTCCAGGTCTTGTCGAACCAGCTCTTCTCGGGCCCATACAGGCGCAGCAGCACACTCCAGCCCTTGCCGGGAACGGTCTGGACCCAATTGTTTTCATGCCCCTTGGGGGCCGTCGGGCCGAACCAGACATCCACCGAACCATCGGCATTGATGACGATGTCTTTGTTTTTGCTGCCTATGCTTGGGAACTGCTGGTCCGTCTGCAGCATCGAGCGGGACTGGTTGTCATACGCGACGAAGGACCAGAAGTCCTTGGCCGGGATGTTCGGTGGCAACTGGATCTTGTAGGTCTTGGCACCTTCCAGCGGCCTGCCCTTGGCGTCGGTGGTCGCCATCACGTACTGCGAGCCGATGCCCACCATTTCGAAGGCCATCGCCGGCGTGATACCGGTGTAGTTGTATGAGTACAGGACGCGTGCCGCCAGGTTGCGCACACCCGGTTGCGAGAGGAACTGGTAGCTGCCGCCGACAAAAGGGAAGAACCATGAGCTGCCCGGACTGAGGTATGCTTCCTTCATCCGGGGCTTGAATGCGATGGTGCGCGCGGTGGCATTGCCCACGGCCACGGCTTCGGTGAGCGTCTTTTTGAGTTTTTCGTCCGGGTTGAAAGGTTTGTCCTTCTCGATGCCGATGGCGGCAAGCATGCCGAGGATTTCCGGGCTGTAGGCCTCGTTCGGCTCCGCCTGGACGATCTCGTTGATGTCCTCGAAGAAGCTGAAGTCGTTGCCGCTGATGGTATTGAAATACTTGCCGGAAACATTGATGAACTTCATCGGCGGCGGGTTCTTGGCGTCGGCCAGCCGGTAGACCTTGGCGAATTTCTTGGTGTTCTCGACCGCGGTCGCGGTGCTGCCGTCCTTGAGGAATCCACGCCAGAAATACAGGTTTTGGAACGTGGGGGATCGGAACACGAAGTAGCCCTTGGGCACCTCGCCCTTGTAGCCGGGTGGCAGCAGCAGGAACTTCCCGCCCTTGCCCTTGTCCGGCCCGGCGTTGCCGATGTCACCGACGTAGCGGAACCAGTGGTCGTTGACGATGCCCAGGATATCGGGTGGTGACTCGATCACCAGCGGGCCGTCCTTCAAGTCCAGCCACATCGCGTTGTAGATGCTTTCGGTGTTGGCGGTGAGGAACAGTGACCTGGAATCCATCAGTTGCTCGAAGATCAAAACCGTCTGGTTGTCTCCGCCCTCGCTCTTGATGCCTCTGCCAAGCGCGTCGACCGATGCACCCGGCAAGGCGTAAAGGAAAGCTTCCACGCCATGCATGAAGTCCAGATGCTCATAGAGCTTCTCGGCCGTGTTGTCTGTCGGAAAGCCCTGCGGAAATTCGAGGGTGCCGAGCCGGCTTTCGATCCTGGCGGGAGTAGTGATTGACGGCGGGGTGGGCGTCGTCATCTTCATTTTCGGCGGGGTCTCAGCGGTCGCAGTCGTAGCTGCACACCCGATAATTAGAGCAATACAGGCTACCTGAATACTTTTTCTCATAGTTTTTCCTCCATTTTAAAGACATCCACCTATCCAAAGACAGCCGCATATTTTATTTTGATACAGCTCTATTTCACAAGTTCGATCTCCCCCGGACGCCATGTCTTGTTGATCCATGGCTCCAGCGGCCCGTACATGCGCAGGATGACGAACCAGCTCTTGTCCGGGTTGGTCTGCAGCCAGTTGCCCTCTTTGCCCTTGGGGGCTTCAGGCGCGAAAAAGACATCGTAAGAGCCATCGGCGTTCTTCTGCATGCCCTTGGTCTGGCTGCCAACCGTTGGGAATAACTGGCTGGTTTGCAGTTGGGTGCGCGTCTGGGTGTCGTAGAGCGTGACCGCCCAGAAGTTGTTCACAGGTACGTTGGGTGGCAAATGCAGATTGTAGGTCTTCGAACCATCGAAAGGTTTATCTTTGCTATCCAGAAAAGCCAGTGCGTAATCGGAGCCGGCGCCTACATGAGTCGTCGCCATGGCAGGCGTCACGCCACCGGCGTTGTAGTAGAACAGCACGCGCGCATCGAGATTCATCGTGCCGTTCGCTTCGAAAGACGTATTCCTGTTCGCATAGGCCGTAACCCATTTGCTCTTCGTATCGGGATAGATGTACACCCCGGATATGCGTGGGTCGTAGGTAATGGCACGCCCCGCGGCATTACCAAGCAGCGCCGCTTCGGTCAGCAGCTTTTTCATCCGTTCGTCGGGGTTGAATGATTTGCCTTTGACGATGCCGATGGCGGCCATGTAACCGCGAACCTCCAGTCCGACTGCATCAATCGGCTCCTCCTGAACGATGGTGTTCAAAATTTCGAAGTATTCAAGCGTGCTCGGAAATATTGTGCTGAACGATCTGCCGGACATGTTGATGAATTGTGTCGGTGCCGGATTGGCCGCATCCTTCAAAGGATAGATCCGCAGTCCGTTCTTGAAGTTGTCGGCCGCGGCCTTCAGGCCATCCTTGATGGAACCACGGAGAAAGAGAAAATTCCTGTTGGTTTTGGGCCTCATCACGAAATACCCGTCCGGCACGTCGCCTTTGTAGTTGGGCGGCAGGACGAGATACTTGCCGCCTTTGCCTTTGTCCGGCCCGGTGACACCCATATTGCCGACAAAACGCTGCCAGGCATCGTCGAGGAAACCCAGCATGCCTGGCGGGATTTCGATAACCGTCGGGCCATCGTTTGCCAAATCCGTGGGGGCGTAGGCATACATCGTAGACGTGTTGGAGGTGATGACAGGCGTCCGGGAATCCATCAGTTGTTCCCAGATGGCGATCTTGTTAGGCGCGTCGGCACCTTGCTGGGCCATCCCTGTGAGTACGCAATATATCGATACAGCGCCGACGTTGTCTAAATAGACGCCGAGCCCACGCGAGCGGTCCAGGTAGTCATAGACCAATTGGCTGGTGTCGCCTATCGGTACGCCATCGAAGAATCTCAGCTCACCGGCAGCCGTCTGGACTTTGTCCGGGATCGACGCCGCCTTCGTTTTCATGGCTTCCCTGGAGCTTTCTGCCTGTGCATAAGCACTTGCAATGGTGAGCGTGCCGGCAAGCACTACAGCGATAATATTCGTTTTCACTATTTACATTCTCCTTAACCCTACAACGACACTTGCAGAATTCAACCGCTATATGTAAAGTTTTAGCTTACCAATCTAAAACCGACAGAGCGAAGCGATACATCATTTATCAGAGCAAGGAACCGGCTGACGCTCCGCGTTTATGGCTGCGCCGCAGGTAGAGTACCAGCAGAATCAACGCCAGCAGGCTGCCGCCGATGACATAGGGCTCCATGGCATGAAACAAGCTGAAAACCGTCTGGATGTCCTTGTCGAGGAAATAAACCCCCAGTCCCCAGAGTGCGGTCCAGACGGCCGCCCCCAGGGCGTTGAACACGGTGAACCTCCACCAGGGCATTTGCAGCGAACCCGCCGCGATACCGTTGAACTGGCGCAGACCGTCGAGAAAACGCCCGGCCAACACAACGCCGCCGCCGTAGCGGCAAAACAACCGCTCCACCTTCTGCATACGCGCTTCACTGATGCCCACCTTCGACAACAGCAGACGCCCGCCCGCGCGCCCCAGTAAATACCCGAGGCTGTTGCCGAGCACGCCGGCCAGAAATGCCAGGACGATTACCGGCGTGATGGACAGCTCCCCGCGGGCAGCCAGGATGGCCCCGGCCATCAGCATGGTCTGGCCTGGGGCAGGAATGCCGAAGCCCTCGACCAGGATTGCACCGAAAACCGCCAGGTAGCCATAGTGTTCCAGGATCGGCTGGGCCAAGGCAAATGAATGCCGGAACGCGGTTTCCGCATCACCCCCCAAGTGCTCGAAAAACGCCCGGGCCATGACCAGGTATTGCTGAAGCATGATGAAAATTAACGGGGTGACCCGATGCCAAGCGGCAGGAGCGAGTCATCCAGGGTCAGAACGTAGATGCTGATCGCGGCCAGCATCAAAATGACGACCAGCCAGACCCTCCAGTCCTTGTGCAGCCTTTTTTTCTCGAGCCTGCTGCTCTCCCCGTGACCCTTCCTTGCCGGGGTCGAATGGCCGTGCGTATGCCGTTTCATAAGTCAATCCTGTAAGTGAGATCCAGTTCAGTGCATCATCCCATGCAGTGGATGCCTCTCTGGCGCTTCACCGTGAAACCTCTCATGCCTTGGGAATGACGCCGTATTGTTGCATGACCTCTATAATACCGTGGAATATCAGCGCCATCCCCATCGCCGAAACGAAAAAACCGACGATGCGGGTGGCGGCGTCGACCCCCTGCGGACCGATCCGGCGCAGAATTTTACGGGCATAGGCCAGTATGAGATATACGACCAACATCGCCGCCAAAATAGCCCCGGTGATCGCCGCCATTGGACTGAAATCAGAAAAAGGGTGCCTCACCAGGGATGACATGCCGATAATCGTGGCAATAGCGCCCGGACCGAACATGATCGGCATGGCGAGGGGCACGAAGGCGACGTTTTTATCCTGCCGGGCCGAATCACCGCCGCTGGCCGGTATGACTTCATTCGTTGAAGACGGTAAAAAGAGGCTGAAGCCTATGCGCAGCAGGACAATGCCGCCAACGATGCGCACCATGCTGAGGGGAACTTCGAAAATCTTAAGCATCGCCGTTCCGAACACAAGGAAGAAAAAAAGCAGGAGGGTCGCGTAGAGACAAGATCGTCGGGCCACCTGGAGGTGTTCCTGCTCGTCTTTGCCTTCCATGAGTTTGAGAAATATCGGCAGGGCTTCCAGCGGGTTGACGATGGCCAGAAGCGTCGTGAAAGTCTGGACGAACAGGGTCGATATTTGTTCCATCACTGTTAGCTCCAATGGACCAATTGGCGATTCGGGGAACTGCCTTGAAAAGTTCGGCCGCATCGCAATCGCCGTCCGAAATTGTCACCGGTTTACCAGCCGGCGGCAACAATGGGTGTTCATTCAAACGGACCTTCGGACGGGTTCCGGTGATCGCAGAATTTCAATCGAAATTCGGAAAGTCGTCGTCACCGATGTCCGCGGCATATCCTGATCCACCCAGGCCCAGGCCTTCGCGATCGATTCTCGCCGACCAGAGGCCTTCTTCCTGCTTTTTGAGGATTTTGGCGTCATCTTCCAGGTGACGGAGGCGCTGAAGGGCGGCTTCGTCGCCAATGTACACGCAATTACAGTAAGCGACATCGACATACAGGTAGGTCACCTTGCCCTGCTGAACGTGCCGCAGCAGTTTGCGCTGCGGCAGGCGGTTCAATTTTGCAAGTTTTTCGGCGGTATCGGCGACCTTGTAGGTGAAATCGGCGGACACAAGCAGTTCTTCCGCACCGAAGTCCTTTTCCTTCGGGCTCGTCGTGGCACAGCTCAATAGGACCAGGGCCATAAAAAGTGCCGCACCTGCCGGAATAAACCGCGTTTTTCCTGTTTCCATCTTCTTTTCCTTCAAATTTGCCGATTCACCTGCTGTTTCCAGACGAAATCTGAGGTTAAGAGAGACGCCGAACCGGCCCCGAAGACGGTACTGCAACGGTTTTTTTTGAGCGCGTCATCGGCTTTAAAATTAACAGGAGGGCGATTCCGTTACCCGGTATCCGGCCTCAAGCGGCGGTCGATTTATTTCTCGCCATAAAGTATACGACCACCGCGGCTGCCAGAACCACCAGCAGCACAATCCAGAGGAACTCTTCCAGATAGGTGGCCAGAACCAGGGCGCCCGCTAAAAAGACCCCCAGCAGGCACAGCCGCCAGCCCAGGCGCAGTCCGGCCAGGAATGTGGCCAGCGCCAGTATGAGGAGGATGACCAGCCCGGTGTTCTCGCTGTCCAGACGCCCGGCGCGTAAAAGGAAATATACCAGGTTGACCGCGACCAGGACGCTGAGCCATATCGACAGCTCTTTTTTGACGATGGTCGTTGCGTGGAGGCCATTTTGCCGGGCACGGGACCACTCCATGACGAGACAGGCAACGCCGGTGGCCGGCACCATCGCCAGCCAGTACCAGTGACTGAATTGCGGCGCAAAATCGGTGATACCGATCCCGATGACGGAAAGCAGCACCAGCAGGATCATGATCATGGCCCCGGGACCCAGATACCGCTTCACCGTATGGCGGATTCCCCTGTCCTGGGGAAGGACGCCCGTTTCATTGCCGGCCATCTTTTTCTCCTTTGAAAAGCAATAAAATGCGGGTTAACATGAAAAACAACCACCAGAAAAAGCAAACCCCGCAGGATCAGATGGCGCGGGTTTTTCATTTCAACCTCCTGTTGCCTCATACAACTTCACTGTTCGGTATTGTCCACTAATTTTCAATGAGGGCCAAGGTTTTGAGGTTGGTTCCGAGCTGATGCGTCATAGGGAATGCAAAGAAGGGTGAAAAAAAGCAAGGAACCACAAAAAAAATTTTAAATTATTCCGATTGATTGCGGCCGCGAGACTCAATCGTTACCGCCGGTCTGAATACGCTCCACCTGGCCTTCGGTGAAGGTGACATAGTAGACGAAGTCGTTAGGCCGGCGATCGTATACCCAGATCCGACCGTTTTCTTCGGTGGTGGTCGGGGGGCCGCACTTCTGCTGAAACTCAAACTGTTGATCGCCGATTTCGGCGATTACGTCGCCGCAGTTCATGTTTGATACGTCATCAAGGGCATAAGCTGCAGCAGCTGCGCCTATCAGTACCGTCAAAGCGATCAGCAATGGTAAAACAACGCCGATGTCTCTTATTTTCATTGTCATTTCTCCCATGGGTAGCCTGCGCGAAGCACAAAGGGCAGCCGCAACCTGACGCAGCGATGCGACCGCCCTTGAACCGCCATGGCGCCAGAGTACGGTTATTTGGCGAATCGGGCCACTGTTTTGCGGAGTTCGGCCGATCCGGGATTGCTGACCGAATGCGTTACCAGAATGTCATCCGGCGACACCGGCTTGCCGTAATACGCCGCGTTCCACTCGTCCCGTGTCGCGACAACCGAGCCGTCCAGCGCGAGACCCGCGAAGGCCCCCTGCGCCCGCGAAAACGAGAAAATATCGGCCACGACATTGGATTTGGCCCCGACCCCGACCGGCCCGGCGGTGATCGATGTATCGCCGCCGAGTTTAACAGAGGTGGTCAGCAGTTTGTCCACGGCCTTCTGGGTCCTCACCATCATGATCACCTCCGCCGCCTCCCCGCCGATCTGCAAACCGAAGCTGACCGAACCGATGGTGTAGAACGCCGGCTGACTCCACTGACCCTTCTTCGAATCATTGACGATCAGCACGCCGCTGCCGCCTGAGCCCCCGAAGATAAAGCCGGCCTTGAGCAGGCTTGGAACGATCAAAATGCCCTTGGCCTCCTTGAGGTGCTCCTTCAAGAAGCTCATATTCGGATCGGACATGAAGCTCTCGAAAGTTATGTGGGCCTTGTCTACGAGCAGCTGCTCATCGGAGGCCAGGGCCGGAGAGAGAAGGGCGCTGAAAAAAGTGCCGACAACGACGGCATAAACGAGAATGTGAGAGTGGCGACGGTGTTTTTGCATTTTAACCTCCTTGAAGTTCAAGTAAAATGGGGATGAAGGCCGCTATCCGATGACTCAAATGACTCACTAGACCCGGGCCTGTCTGTGGTCTGCAATAATACAGCAGTCGTAACGCCTGTCAAGTGACCGGCTTTCCCCAAGAACACGCTTCGCCTTCAATATGCATCCGGCCTTCAGGGAAGTGTTTTGAGGCAGGATGGTCGATGCCAGGGTCGAGTCGAAGGCGACGGTGATAACCATGTCGAACATGTTCATGGAAGAAAGGGAAGAAAGGGTGCGTTTGTCCGAAATGCGCAATAGAATGACCAGCCCGAGATAGGCCAGGACCCCGAGGAGAATCACCCTCAACTGGTGGGCCCCAGGAAGTCAAGCGCATGTCTGTCTCCCAGGCAGAAATACCTGCCGTTTTGTCTGCGATGAGACCCGTGGTCGTCTCTTGACGGCTCGGGTCTCTCGTCCTTACTTGGCGCCTTCTTCGGCCTTTTCGTATTGCTGAAAAAGCTTATCCATTTCTTCGTCGCTGCATAGCTTTTTCAAATGTTCGAAGACACCTTTTTCTTCTTCCTCGATGTGATGCCGGTTCAATTCATCCAGGACCTTGGCCTTGGCCTTGAAGATATCACTCTTCGTTTCGAGGTCCATGAGTTCACGCAGGACGAGCTTGGCCACGTGATGCTCCTGCAGACCCTCCAGACCGTCGTCGCGCGCTTCCTCGTCGTCGGAGTCTTTAAGGCGCGGAAAGATAGAAGCCTCCTCGCCGACGATATGCGGGTACAGAGACTCGTAAAACCGCTGTCGCAGGCGCTCCCGTACGTCCGGTTCTTTGGCTTTACTCAACTTTTTACCAAGATCCTTCTGTTCTTCGTGATCTTTGCGGAGATGCTGTAAAAATTCGTGCTCACTCATAAATTTCCTCTCTTTCTTTCATGAATTAATGGAATTCGGCTTTGGGATTAGAAATGCCCGGCCTCACCGGGGCCGCTTCACCAGTCCCGCTATCAGCGCGATGACGAAGATGATGATAAAGACAAAGAAGAGAATCTTTGCAATGCCCGCAGCTGCGGAAGACACACCGCCGAAACCGAATATGGCCGCGATGATGGCGATAACCAGGAAGATGACAGCCCATTTCAACATGTGACGAATCTCCTTTCGGGTTTACGGGTGAAGGGTGAAAATGCTGGCTCACCTTAGTGTTTCGTTTCTTTTGATCCAATAGTGTGGACACCGTATTTGAGGGAATTTTGGACCCTATCCGGATCCGGCAGCTACAGGCTTTAAAATAAAGATTCTGGCTGTGGCAGCGGTCGTGGACGTATTACAAAAGCTGCCTCCCTCCGGCCGAGCCAAAATCATCATCTTGAAGCCTATATGAGGGAAAAAGCGCCGAGAAAAACGGGGATGGAAAACGGGGATTCCACGTGGATCAGGATCGCTTGACGCGATCCCTGTCACCGGGGGGCGGAGACTTCCGAAGGCGAGCCGGGATGTTTTTCCCGGACCCGTGATTCACCAGGAGCATTCCCAGTCCGACCATGCAGAGCGCCAGCACCAGTCGTGCTGTGATGACCTCATGGAGCATCAGGACACCGCTGATCGTTATGCCGAAGACCGGCACGAAAAAGGTGAAGGCGTGCAGCAGGCTGACCGGATAGCGGTGGACCAGCTCGAACCAGAAGATGAAGCTCACCGAGGCCACGACGATGCACTGGTAGAAAAGCGAAATGCCGGTCAACAGTGAGAAGCCGGATATCACCGGATCTTCCGTGACAAAACTGAGGACGAGCAGCAGTGGAGCGGAAAAGAACAGTTGAAAGAATACCGCCTGCAGCGGCCGCGTCTGGCCGGTGAGGAAGCGTTTGACGTAGAGGGTCGTGGCGGCCCATAGCGCACCGCCCGCCAGCGCCATCAGGTCACCTTTCAGCGTCCCGGCAGCCGTGGCGCGCAGGTTGCCGAAAAACAGAAGCGCGACGCCGGTAAACGCCACGCCGAGGCCGATTGCCTTGCCCCAGTTCAGCCGGTCGCCCACGAGAAAGAAATGCGCTCCCAGCGCCACGAAAAATGGGGCAGTGTAAACCAGCAGGTAGGTTCGTGAGGCCAGGGTGTACTGCAACCCGAGGTAAATCAGGCCGAATTCGACCGCGAAGAGCAGCCCCACGACCGCGCCGTGCCCGGTGGTGACAGCCGATGGAAAGACGGAAATCCCCCGCCGCCGCATGTAGAGAAAAATAATGCCGGTGGCCACCAGGGATCGCAGCCCGGCCATGAAGAGCGGCGCCACATCGCGCGCGGCGAATTTTATGAACGCCATGTTGGCGCCCCAGGTCATGGCGAGGATCAGCAGGATGGCGACCGTCTGCCAGCGCAGTTGCCCTCTGTACATCTTGTCGCTCCGAAGAAGGGGTCGCAGGATACCGATCCCGGCCGCCGGACGACTACCGTCTCGCAAAGCCGAAGATAATCGAGCACATCAGAACCGATTGCCGGTGAGTAAAAACAGCCAACCGGTCATCAAAAAATTCTCACACCCACACGATTCCGCACTGCCGCCCCGGGTCGAATCAGAAGGCAAGGACGGGAAACCAGACCTTCTCACTGATAGCCTCCTTTTTCTCCGAACGCAAGCCGTATCCCTTTATCCGGTTGCATTCCACCACTCGGAAGGCGCATGGACATCGATGCCGGCGGGTCGAACCGAAAGCTCCCGTAATCTATATCCGCACCGGGGGGCCGGTTTCACTGCGACAAATCCCTTTGAGCGCAACAAATGTCTTGACACGTTTCTGCCGCTGATATAGCTACATTTTAGCTGACCGTAACTTAAAAAATAAATTGCATTCAATACTTACCCTTTACGAGAGTGAATGCCAAACACAAGGAAGCCTGCCATGAAAAGATTCTCTGGTTTTTTTTTAGCCCTCGTTTTGTCCGGTTGCACTTACCTGGTGACGGATTTGTGCGCGGCGGAACCGATCACGATTGCCGTGCCGACATCGCTGGGATTTCTCGAAGGCAAGGAATCCCTCAAGGCCGTTCAATTGGCGGTGTCTGAGATTAACGCCAAAGGCGGCGTCAAGGTCGGCGGTGACAGCCGTCTTTTCAAAATAACCGACATCGATATCCGGGACGCGGCACCGGGAGTACCGGTTCCGGAAGCCCTGCTCGGCCTGGAAAAAATCATTCTCGAACAGAAACCGACCGCCATCGTCGTCGGCCCGTTTCGCTCCGAAGCCCTGATGGCAGGCATGGACATCATCGCGAAGTACAAGGTGCCGATGCTCGGCACCATCGCCATGAGCCCCGGTTCGGAAAAGAAACTCAAGGAAGACCAGTCAAAATACAAATACGTGTTCAGGACCTGCCTCAACGCCGTCTACCTGGTCAAATACCTGGCCGGGACAATGGCGCTGGTCAACAAGGAGTTCGGATTCGACAAGGTTTACGTGCTGCACCAGGATGTGGCCTGGGCCCGGGCGACCGCCGAATTCGTCAAACAAATGTATTTCGACAAGGCCGGCTGGACGGTTCTCGGCGCAGAGGCCTACCCAACCGGCACGTCCGATTTTTCATCGGCCCTGATGAAGGCCCGCGCCAGCGGCGCCCAGGTCATCATGCCGGTGTTCGACATGCCCCAGAGCGGCATCCTGGTCAAGCAGTGGAAATCGATGAAGGTGCCGGCCCTCATGGCCGGGTTCATCTCGCCGCTGGCCGGCTCGGAGGCCTGGGACACCTTCGACAAGAAGATCGGCGGAGCCGTAAACAGCATCTTCGAGCTCGGCAGCGCCATTTCATCCGACAAGGTGCCGGCGTCGGTGACATTCTACGACACCTATCGCAAAACATATGAAAAACCGCTGCAGGCCGGTCACGGTCCGGCACCGGCCTATGAATCGGTCTACATCCTGGCCGAGGCGATCGAGCGCGCCGGCAGCCTCGACCCCGATGCCCTGGTGGCGGCTCTGGAGAAAACGGACCGCAAGGGCGTGATGGGCCGCATCCGCTTCGATGAAGGACATCAGGCCGTGTTCGGCAACGACCCGTCGGAAACGGCGGTCGGCTGCATTTTCCAGTGGACCGATGACGGCCGGCGGGCCATCGTTTTCCCGGAGTCGATCGCCGAAGCCAAAATTCAATTGCCGTCCGGCCTGAAATCTTTGAAATAGAGCAGACTGGCCCGCAAGCCGCCCGGTGCCCTGATATTTTGCTGGGCACCGTCAACCCGTTATCCGCAGGACTCGCTCGCCGATGTTACTGGGTACAGTGGTATACGCCTTCGTCAATTCGATCATCCTGGCGTTGATGGCGATCGGCTTCAACCTGACCTTCGGGATCAGCGGCGTGGCGAACTTCGCCTATGGGGCGCTGTATATCTTCTCGGCCTACGCCACCTGGATGGGATTGAATCTGGCCGGCCTGCCCTACCCTGCAGCCGCTATCGTTTCGATCCTGCTGACAATGCTGGCCGGGGCGCTCATGTACCGGTTTATCCTGCTGCGCGTGCGCGGCCAGGCCCTCTCGGAAGTCATCGCCACCTTCGGTATCGGTCTGGCCATTCTGGAAATTTTCCGCTACCTCGGATTTGTCGGCTTCGAATACACCCTGCCGGTCTTCATCGACGAGAGCATCGTTTTTGCCGGGGTCTTCATCGACGCACAACGCCTGTTGATCGTTGCCATCGGTTCGGCCGTGATCCTCGGCCTGTGGTGGTTTACCCATTACACGCGCACAGGGCTCGCCTTTAGGGGAATCGCCCAGGACGAACGCACCGCGCTGACCCTCGGCATCGATTCCGATCGGATCGCCCTGCTGAGTGTTTCGATCGGCGCCGGCCTGGCGGCCCTGGCGGCCACCGTCATCATCCCGCTGGGCAGCATCGCTCCCGGTGAAGGCTATGATGTCCTGATCAAGGCGCTGGCCGTGTGCATCATCGGCGGCCTGGGCAGCACCGGCGGCACGATAGTGGCCAGTTTCCTGATCGGTTTCGCCGAGCGCTTCACCGATACCTACATCGGTTCCC
>JBAPSB010000218.1:0-8657 GCA_049281435.1 Desulfobacterales bacterium | reverse complement strand
TCCAGCGCGTCGACAAGCTGGCGATACACTGCATCGGATTTTAACGCAACCGTTTCATTATCGCCCTGGCTTTCAGCTTTTTTAACGGCGGCCAGCAATTCATCCATTTTTGCCCGTTCGCTCGCCGACAGCACCTTGCGAACTCCAGGGGCCTGATCGGCATAAGCCTTTAGGGCCTTATTCATCCCGTCCCTGTCGGCGGCCAGGGCATAGTCGGTCAGGTCCTCGAACGGTGAGGCCGCCGAAAGCAGAATGTCGTTTTTGGACGCGCGTTGAACCGCGAAGGCGGGTCCCGATGAAAAGGGCCACCATAGGGCTATAACCAGCCCGATGAACACTATTCGCTGATTCATAAAATTCCTTTGCTATGTATGGATTGGTTTCTGAGATCGGAGCAGCATAGAAAAAATATCGCTCCGCTTACGCTTATAATACCTGTCGATTTCGAGGCAATCCGTGGAATCCTGTATTTTAGTCTGAAAATTGCGGTATGTGGTCCACCGCTGCGGCACTATTTGCCGAAAGCCGGCGGCCGCTTCAATGGCTAGATGAAAGCCTGAATGGGGCGTGAATGAAAACAGGCTTGGAAAACCGAAAAGCTTGTGGAAAAACTAATCTCGCATTATTGCTGCTGCCGGAAAAGCCATGGCCGCTCAATACCGACCTTCACAATTGAAAATACGGTCTGGATCTTATTTCTCTGACGCAAGTTTTTTTTATAAACTTGAAGATAAATGTTTTGGCAAGGCCAGAGGGTGGCGGGCTGTATAGGTGATACGCCAACGACCGATAACACAGCCAAAATTCTTATCTTGAAGCCTATAGAATATTGCCCATCCGCGATTGGCCGACTGAGTAAATCCTGATGTTGCAAGAGTCTGCAATGTTAAGGGCTCACAATCTTTTGAAAGTTTTAGGCCATTTTTTGGGGGCTGCTGCAGGGTCAAACCGACGGCGGAAGGAGGGAGAATAAGAGAGTGGCGCAATTCCTAAAAGTCGCGGACCCGTGGCTCTGGCCGGCGGGGTTTCTGGTCGCTGCCGTAATCCTGGTTCTTATCGGGCACGCCGTGTTTTACCGCATCGTCGCAAGGATCGCCGCCCGGAAGCGGGCCAGTGTAGTGGAATCCATCACCCGCCGATCGCGAAAGCCGGCCCGGGTGATTCTCGTGTTGATTGCCGTCACTGTCAGTGTACCGGCTTTGCCCATTCGGGCGGATTTGGCAAGTGGGATCGACAGGGTTGTCAGTTTAGTCCTGGTGGCTGCCATCGCCTGGGCGCTCATTGAACTGACAGGGGTTGTCGAGGATGTCGTTACCGCCCGGTTTCCCCTCGATGTCAGGGACAACCTGACCGCCCGTCAGGTACACACGCGCCTGCGCGTGCTCAGGCACATAGCGGTCATCGTGATCGGTGGCCTGGCCGTGGCCGCCATGCTCATGTCCTTCAACGGTCTCAGGCGTCTCGGCACCAGCATTCTGGCTTCGGCGGGCCTGGCCGGCATCGTGGTCGGCATCGCGGCCCGTCCGACCCTGTCAAATCTCATCGCCGGCATTCAGGTGGCGCTCACCGAGCCGATTCGACTCGACGATGCCGTGATCGTGGAAGGGGAATGGGGCTGGATCGAAGAGATTTGCACCACCTATGTGGTGGTTCGAATCTGGGACCTGCGCCGGATGGTGCTGCCGCTTTCTTATTTCATCGAAAAGCCCTTTCAGAACTGGACCAGAGTCACGGCCGATCTCCTGGGCACGGTCTTCATAAACGCCGATTATACGTTCCCGGTGGAGGAACTTCGTCAGGAACTGCACCGCGTGCTTCAATCGACGGGGATGTGGGACCAAAAAATCTGGGGCCTGCAGGTGACGAACGCCACCGACCGCACGATTGAAATGCGGGCGCTCATGAGCGCCGTCGACTCCGGCAGCGCTTGGGACCTCAGGTGCCACGTGCGGGAAAAACTGATCGAATTCATGCAGAAAAACCACCCGGAAAGCCTTCCGCGATCGCGCGCGGAATTCCGGGGTGTTTCCCTTCGTCAAGTTGCGAAAAGTGCGCTTCCGGAGAAGTCTTAATCACCGTCCGCTCCTTCTCCCTCGCCCCTCTCGCCGCCACCGTCTCGTTCGCCTCCGCCCCACCGGTCTTCGTTATCTTCGTCGAAAACGCTCCCCCCATAGTCGTCCCGGCCATAGCCCGGGTCGTCATACGGGGGAGGCCTCTCGGGACCCGCTACATACCCGCCCCCCGCGCAACGGACAAGCCCGACTGTCAGCAGGCAAATGAAAAGAGGGAGGGCAAGGCAGGCCTTGACTATTCTATGCCACGTTATTTTCATGGATGGTACCTCCCCCAGGAAAGATTTTTGTGTTAAGGCTCTGTGGATAGGTCATTTGGTTTTCAGGTTAAACATGTCCGTGATGAGCGGCTCGCCCCTGAGCTGATGGAACAGGGCCATGGCGATGTGGCATAGGTAGTACACGATGATGAAACCAGCGAAGATGCTGTGGGCCTGTGCGACGATTTTCACGGCAGCTGGCATGGAACCATCCGGCGCCATGCCGAAAAAAATCGTCGCCCCGGTTGCCACCATGGCCGAAACCGCCAGCAACCCCAATCCATGGACGGCACCCACGAGGGGCGCGGTTTGGGTCCGCTGATCGGGAAATCGCCCGCGCAACCATCCCGGCACGGCCTTTACGTCCGATATCAGGGCCTCGAACCTGGCTTTGGAAAACCACGGGAAAAAGTGTCCCCATCCGCCTTTGATGTGTCCTCCGAATCCCCAAAGCCAATGCAGGATGACCAGGGCGAAGACGCTGATGCCCGACCAGCGATGCACCATGAAAAGGGAGAGGCCCGGTTCGGTAATATCTTTTCCCGGGTGGGGAACCTGCATCAGCTGACTGGTCACAAGTTGGATGGTCACGCCCAGAGCAATTCCGGCATGGATCCAGCGGATTCCACGATCATATTTCATGCGCCACCTCTCCGGCCAACGCCGATTTGAATTCACGACGTGACCAGCCCTAAACCAAAAGCACCCGGAATTTATATGGGGTAAACCGCTTACTCGCCGGCCCGGCGGAGGGTATTTGTGCGCGCTTTTTGGAGGGTAACCCGTTTCGTCTTGATCTCGGAAAGCGCCGGCGCCACATTTGAAATCGAGTACACGGCGGCAGATGAAATGGTTACGAAATAAATAAAAGCTTCTGCTGGAATCAACCACTCTACTCGGTTTTTTGCGGCACCACAAGCACCGGACACGGGGCGTTGCGCGTCAGTTCGTCACCCGTATCCCCGAAGAGCATGCGGTAGAAGCGACCATGCCGCTGGGATCCGATCACGATCAGATCCGCTTCGATTTCCCTGGCCTTCTCCAGGATGTTGTCGGCCGCCGGACCGTCGAGCAGAACGAATTCCGCGGCCACATGGGCCAGCGACAACTGCGCCTTTATTTTTTCGAGGCCGTCGTCAACTTCGGTGTTCCGAGTGTCGAGGTTGACCGGACCGGGACTGTCGCCATTTTCCGCCGAAAGGAGAAAAGGCGCCGAATCGTTGGCGTAGACCACCCAGAACTTGCCGCTGTGGGTGTCGCTCAGCATGATGGCCGTGGCGATGACCTCGGGGGTTGCCTCCGAAAAATCGATGGCGACCAAAATGTTCTTTAAGGATGTGGGTTTCATGGTTTTACCTCGCATGTATGAGTATTCGGCCGCTGGTTGTTTTTTTTGTCAAAGGAGTAAGCTCTGGCTGCGAGACTGTCAAATCGGCAATGGCTCCCGGCAGGCCTCGAAAAAGGCCTATGGACAACCGTGAGCGCATGGGGAGTATGTCAAAACGGTGTCGGCTGGTTTTGCAGTTATGACAGCAGACGGGCGGC
The DNA here is from genome assembly GCA_049281435.1 of Desulfobacterales bacterium. Taxonomy (GTDB): domain Bacteria; phylum Desulfobacterota; class Desulfobacteria; order Desulfobacterales; family SG8-13; genus JARFQH01. The sequence goes on along the minus strand of JBAPSB010000218.1, from coordinate 4,780 downwards.
GTCTGCCGGGGTTATCGCGGCGATTAAAAGAGCGAGAGCGCCTATTTTTCAACTAAAGGCCCAAAGAAGGCTAAGTATCCTTGACTCGAAAGCTTAGCATAGCCAAGTTATAAAAGGTATCCGATTGTAGGACAAATCAAGACAGGAAAATGATAATTTCTCCGACGCGTCAATCAGACACATGCCGATAGCAGGAACGGCGGGAGAGAATATAGTTCGTGTGTTGTGTTTGCGGCTTTCATAGCCTCCTTCGAACGCAATAATAACACTCATCGCTGAAAGGAGTATGAGAATGAAGCGTTATGCACCTCGAATCAGGTTGTCAGCCATTATTGTTGGGATCGTTTTTCTGCTGACCGCATCGGCAGCACTTGCCATGGACGAGGAGTTGGTCGGGGCGGTGGTCAAGACCGATCAGGGATGTGCCTTGAGCACGGACGCTGGCGAGTACCTTATCCTGGGCAAGGATCTCACCGGACTGATAGGCAAGACCGTGGCCGTTAAGGGCAATGTCGAAGTGGGCGCACTATCCAAGACGATCCGGGTGAACTCGGTCAAGGTGGTTGCCGACAAGGACATAATCGATCCGGCGGCCCAAAAGGCTAAAACCAAAACCGAGTAGGCCGATCTGCAATGGTGGACCTGATTGGCCGGTGGGTGGGTTAAATGTTGTGAAACGGGTTCACATGACCGTGCTGTTCTTTTGACGCACTCGTGTTAAAAATCACTTCTTTCACTCCTCCGACCTGCATCACGAGGGCCTTTATCTGATCGTCGTCTTTATTTGCGGTTTCATCGCCTGATTTGCCGATAAAAACCTTGCCGTTATCGGCGGCGACTTTGAGGCCGGGAGCAATTTTTGCCAGATCCGCCTTCACCGTCGCGGCCAGCGCCAGGTCGTCGACGAGTTTACGGCCTGCCGACGTCGTTTGAAAATTTGGTCTTTGCACGGTATCGGAAAGAATTCCCAGGGCATCGTCCACGGTCAATTTGCCGATGTGCAGGACGATATCGTAGAGCCGGCTGTCCCACGGGTCCACGCCATAGACCTGAAGCGCCCATCTGCGGCGCTCCTGATCGTCTTTTTTCAAGATATAGAGGGCTTCGTCGGCCGAAATATCTTCACGTCGCATTTCTTCTTTCACCCGGTCCCGCATATCGGCGATGACCCTGACTTTCAGAACGTGCGGGATATCACGCAGAAAAAACTGCCCGGCCAGGCCGTGATAGACAACGTTGTCCTTGCGAATATGTTGGAGAAGGGCGGCATGGAAGTAGCTGATGTACCTTTCCTTGCCGTGGGTAAATCGTTCAAGCACCGATGCGGGATCGTGCAAGGCCCGGATGAGTTTGATCTCCGGGATATTGAATTCATCGGATGCCTCGATCAGGATATCGCGCGAAATACACTCATACCCCAATTTCAGGGCCAATTTTTCCGCAACCTCTTTACCCCGGCTGTAAGAGCCTCTACTTATTGTAATAACTGACATTTAGGAACCCCTTTACGGTTATTTTATCCAGAACTTCTCATCGGCTTCAATGGTGTGGAAGTTTATCATATATTCTTCACAGGTCAACCGTGCGCGACCCGCCAGCTACTGGTCAGGCATGAAGATAAAGGTTGCAAAAGGAGGCCGCTGCCGTGTCATGCGCCGATGACCGGTAACACGGCCAAAATCATCTATAGGACGAATACCGACAAGTGACGCCTGCGGAGTTCTACAAAAAAATCGGATTTCCACCCCTATCCGAAGGGCATCGGCGATCTTATGGTTAATCGACCTTGCTTGGCGGAAGGCGAATCGCCGAATTGCTGCAAATCGCAGGTACCCGCGTCATTTCCGGTTTGCGCGCCGGTCGCGCGCATGCCCCCGGCCGTCTGACAGCGGCAGGTTCCCGCGGTTTAAGCAATCGGCGAATGGATTCCCAAGCACCAAACCGATGGTTGCGGTCTGAAAAGTACCGCAAGGGGCGCAACTGTCAATACCGTTTCGAAACTCCGGGGAATTATGGACGCCAGGGCAAAGACTCCAGATCATTTTTTGCGACGCGAGGATTCAAATGGCTCTTACCGTGAACACGACGCCGAAAAAAACAGGCGCGAAGATATCCCGGAAGCCGAGCGGCACAAAAAACGCCGCGTCCGAAAGTGGGTCATGTGGGGCCTGGTTCTGGCAGCCATCGCCGGGGCGGGTATCTATTTTCTGCCGAAGCTGCCGTATTACCTGCACCACCAGAGTACCTCGGATGCCTTCGTTACCGGCACCATCGTTCCGGTGAGTGCCCAGGTCGCGGGCAAAGTCGCCACAGTCTTTATTACCGACAACCAGGTTGTCGCCGCCGGTGACGCACTTTTCCAAATCCAGCGCGACGATTATGCCGCGGCGGTCGACCAGTCGCAAAAGACGCTGCTGGCACTGATGGCCGAGAAAGAAGAGTTGGAAGCCGCCTTGAAGGAGAGCCGCGAGGCGCTGGTCAAGGCCCGGGCCGATGCCGAATCGGCCCAGGCCCAGGAAAATTTTGCCGGCAAGGAAAACGAGCGCTACGCCCGGATGGTGAAAACCAAGACGGTATCGCCGAACCAGTTCGAGAGTGTTCACGCCCAGTGGTTGGTCAACCAGGCCCTCACGCGGGCGGCCCGGGCGACCGTTTTAAAGGCCGAGGCCACCGTGGCGAGCCAGCAGGCCCAAATCAAGACCCAGGGTCGCAAGATCGAGGCCGCCCGGGCGGCGCTGGAGACGGCGCAAATCAATCTCCGCCGGACTTTGGTAAAGGCGACATTGCCGGGCACCGTGGCCCAGAAAAATGTCGATCCGGGCAAATACGTCCAGCCGGGTCAGCCGGTTCTGGCCCTGGTGGATTTAAACAGAATCTGGATCGTAGCCAATTTCAAGGAAACCCAGATTAAAAAAATGCGGGTCGGGCAGCCGGTCGATATCGACGTGGACGCCTATCCGGGGGTGGAGTTCAAGGGCCGCGTGGACAGCCTGCAGCCCGGAACCGGTGCGGTCTTCAGTCTGCTGCCGCCCGAAAACGCCACCGGCAATTTTGTCAAAATCGTCCAGCGCGTGCCGGTAAAAATCGTCTTCGACCCGGCGCCCGACCCCGCCTACCCGCTGTATCCGGGGCTTTCGGTCGTTCCGTACGTCGATACCGCCGCGAAGGAAAAGTGAGGTCATGTCGCCCGATATCGACAGCCGGGAGAGCCCGCCGGTCAACAAGTGGCTCATCACGCTGACCGTGATGACCGGCACCATCATGTCGGCCCTCGATGTGAGCATCGTCAACGTAGCCCTGCCTTACATGCGCGGCAGCCTGAACGCATCGGTCGAGGAAATCACCTGGGTTGCAACCGGGTACCTGCTCTCCAATGTCATCATCATGCCCTTGATTGCGCTTTTCGCGTCGCGCTTCGGCCGCAAACGCTTTTACATGTTCAGCGTTCTGTTGTTCACCGCCAGTTCGGTCCTGTGCGCTACGGCCCGCAGCCTGTCGTCCATGGTATTTTTCAGAATTCTGCAGGGCATCGGCGGAGGCGCCCTGATGCCGGTGTCCCAATCCATTCTCAGGGAAACCTTCCCACCCGCGGAGCAGGCCATGGCCATGGGCATTTACGGGCTGGGGGTGGTGCTGGGACCGGCAATCGGCCCGAGCCTGGGCGGCTGGCTGACGACCAACTATTCCTGGCCGTGGATTTTTTACGTCAACGTGCCTGTGGGGGTGATCAACCTGATGCTGGTTTCGCGCTACATCGAGGATCCGCCGTATCTGGTGCGGGAAACCGGCCGGATCGATGTCATCGGCGTCGGGCTGCTGGCGGTGGGTTTGGGCAGCCTGCAGATCATGCTGGAGAAGGGCGAGCAGAAGCAGTGGTTCAGTTCCAATTTCATAAAGTACCTGGCGGTGGCCGCCGCAGTCGGGCTGGCGCTCTTCGTATGGCACGAACTCACCACCCGCAAACCGGCCGTCAACCTGCGGATTTTAAAGGATGTCAACTTTGCCAGCGGGACCCTGATCGGGGGCATCCTCGGTGCCGGCCTTTACGGAACCCTTTTTCTGATGCCGCTGTTTCTGGAACAGCTTCTCGGGTATCCCGCTCTTGACGCCGGTCTGGCGCTGATGCCCAGAAGTCTTGCCATGGCACTCTTCATGCCGATTACCGGCCGGCTGTACAACCGCATCGGGGCGCGGCTGCTCGTTGGCGCCGGCCTGGCTGTGAGCGCGCTGTCTTTCTGGCAGCTGTCGCGCCTGTCGCTGGATGTGGGATTCTGGGATATCGTTTTGCCGCAATTCATCCAGGGCATCGGGTTCGGCATGATTTTCGTGGCGTTGAGCACGGCCGCCTTGTCCACCATCGACAAGCCGCACATGCAGGCGGCTACCGGTCTCTACAACGTCATCCGCCTGGTCTTCGGCAGTGTCGGCATTGCCGGTGTGGCCACCCGGCTGGACGACGGCACGATTGCCGCCGGTGCCATGCTCATGAAGAACTTGGGGCCCTACCGGGAGACGATGACGGCCTGGACCAGGAGCCTGACGGCGGCCCTGTCGGCCCATGGCTCCGCCGCAGAAACCGCCCACCTGCAGGGCCTGCAGCTGATTTACAACGAGGTGATGCGCCAGGCAACGATGATCTCTTACAATCGTGTGTTCTTTCTGGTATCGGTAGTGTTTGCCTTGACCCTGCCGCTGGTTCTGATTCTGCGCGAGAATAAGCAGGCCGGTGCGGGGCAGATGGCGATTGAGTAGGCCGGTCCCGGGGGCGGCGGATTATGAC
>JBAPSB010000217.1:0-33905 GCA_049281435.1 Desulfobacterales bacterium | reverse complement strand
AGACAACCCTGCTCAATTTAATCGCCGGTTTCATCCGACCTTCCCGCGGCCGGGTTCTCTTCGATGATGCCCCTGTTACCGGCCCGGGCCCCGACCGCGGCGTCGTTTTTCAGGATGCCAACCTGTTTCCATGGTTGACCGTTAGGGAAAACGTCGCTTTCGGCCTTCGACTCAATGGATCCAAAAAAATCGGGGTTGCGGATATGACCACAAATTATCTGAGCATGGTCGGCATGCAGCGCCATGCCGCGAACTATCCGCACATGCTCTCGGGCGGCATGAAACAGCGCGTCGCCATTGCCCGCGTCCTGGCCCTGAATCCACGTGCGCTCCTGATGGACGAACCGTTCAGCAGCCTGGATGCCAATTCCCGCGAACGCCTTCAGGACGAACTGCTTCGCATCTGGCAAACGGACCGGCGAACCCTGGTCTACGTGACCCACAGCGTCGAAGAAGCCGCCTACCTGGCCGACCGGGTCATCATCATGGGACCTTCCCCAAACAATATCATCGACGACATCGCTTTGCCCTTGAATCGGCCGAGAAACCGATCTTCCGCCGAGCTGCACGATTCCACAATGCTGCTGCGCTCCGCATTGGATGCGCTCCCGTGCTGCATCAAAGATGCTTACACGTAGAAAGAGAACTTTCGCAAAATGATCTCCGCTTCTCAAGTGACACGACGTAAAATCATCTGCAGTATTTTGTGCTGTGCCTGCCTGTTGACCATCGCGTGCAAAGACAAGGCGGCCAGCTCGAAGCCGACGATACGATTTGCTTTTCAAGACCGCATCGGCGACGCGCTGCCGATTGTCGCCGTTGCAGAGGACCTGTTCCAAAAAGAGGGCCTAGCCGTTCACCCCTTGCGCTTCAGCAGCGGTCCCGCCTGCGCGGAAGCGCTGTATTCCGGATCCGCGGACATCGCGACCATGGGAGACAGCGCGGCCATCATCGCCATTGCCCGCAATCCTAAGTTAAAGATTATTGCGAGTCATTGCACCGGTGAACACCGCCACCGCCTGATCGTTCGAAGCACATCTTCCGTTCACGATTTGCAGGACCTGCGCGGCAAGCGGATCGGCATCAAACTGGGGACCTCCACCCATTCCGGCATACTGGCCGCTTTATCCGCCGCCGGCATTCCGGTAAAGGATGTGATCCTGATGGATCTCGATCCCGGCCTCATGCCCGAGGCCTTGATGGCCGGATCAGTGGATGCGATCGCCGCCAGCGAGCCGACCCCTTCGCTGGCGGAACTAAACGACGGCCGCCAGGTGGCCACTTTAGGCGGACTCGGAAATGTATACCCGATTGTCCTGGTGGCGCAAACCGGGGTCCTCGAAGAGAGAGAACCCGAAATCCTGCGCTTCATTGCTGTCCTGAGAAGGGCGGAAGCCTTCGTCCAGGAGCATCCGGACAAAACGATGCAATTGCTGAGCGACGCCACCGGCCTGCCCCCGGTAGCGACAAAAGAGGCCATGCAGCGGCACACTTGCCGGTTGGTAATGGATGATACGATTCTCGACAGCCTGCAGAAGCAAGCCGTATTTCTCACTGAACAACAAACCCTGCCAACCGCACCGGACCTCGCAGCGGCTGTCACCAACCGCTATCTTATGATTCAGCCGGTGAATCCGAAATAAAAAAGGTGTGATTCGATGGCGCAATTGTCCGTTTACTTCGGCGAGTTTCTGGGGACCTTTATTCTGGTATTTTTCGGTACGGCCATCGTCGCCGTGTCGGTTCTGTTCAACGCACCGTCAGGGCTCGTCCAGGTTGCGGTGGTGTGGGGCATCGGCGTGACACTGGCCATATACGCCACCCGGCACCTTTCCTGCGCGCACCTGAATCCGGCCGTATCCCTGGGCATGGTGTTGGCGGGCCGGATGCAGCCGCGCCTGCTGCTGCCCTACTGGTTTTCGCAGCTGTTCGGGGCTGCGACTGCCGGGGGCTGCGTCCTGCTGCTTTTTCACTCTTCTATTGCCGATTTTGAAACAGCCCAGGGGATTATCCGCGGCAGCGTTGACTCGGTTAGGACGGCCATGATTTTCGGGGAATACTTTCCGAACCCAGGGTTTGCAAATTCGTGGTTTGACATTTCTCTCGCAACGGCTATGCTGGTCGAAGGATTCGGGACCTTCATGCTGGTCACCATGATTTTTCTGCTGACCGAGGGCTGCAATGTCGGGCGCCCCAGTGAAGTGCTGGCTCCCGTTTTTATCGGTGCCACGGTTGCCGCGCTGATCGCCGTCACCGCCCCATTGACCCAGACCGGCATCAACCCGGCCAGGGATTTCGGCCCGCGGTTGATCGCCTACCTGGCCGGATGGGGCCCAGTCGCCATACCGGGACCCCAGGGCGGCTTTTTCTGGGTTTACATCGCCGCTCCTCTCATGGGGGGCGCCGGTGCCGCCGCTTGCTTTCGCTTTGCCATCGCGCCCCTGATGGCAGCCAAAATCAATGTTGCCTCATGCAGCTGCACATCGTGCGGTAAAGATGCCCGAATCATTTGATGCGGATCTTCTGCTTTTCCCGAGGCCAGCTGGCGGGTCGTTATTATTGAGGTCCAGTGCAAATGAAAACAGACGATTCCAAACCGGAGAGGGAAGCCCGTTCATGGTATAAGAAAGGCTGTGCGTTTTCCGAGGCAGGAAAGTATCCGCAAGCCGTCGCCGCTTTCACCGCGGCTATAGACGGCCATCAGGGCTGGGCCGAAGCCTACTTCAAAAGAGGGGTCTGCCATTTCCTGCTCGGCCATTGCCGCCGCGCCGACCAAGACCTGCAGGCCGCCAGCCTGTTGGGCTGCCAGGCGGCGCTGCTGTGGAGCCGATACGACCTCGAGCGGGGCGATGCTCCTTAATAAAAAATCGATATTTCAGCCGCTAAAAGCCCCGGCCAGAGGCTCTTAGCGCTGTCACTTCTTTTTACTCGCGGTTCGATCTCGTAACTTCACCAATAATGGTTGATCCGCAAGAATAATATTTACTAATGCCGTAGTTGAATCTGGACAGGAGGCGTGGAGCATGGCCAAGACAATCGACAATCTGATGGAGATGTTTTCCAGTGGATCGGAATCCACAATTCGCTACCTGGCTTTTGCCGAAGCCGCCAGCAACGAAGGGTACCCTACCGTTGCTAAAATCTTCAGAACCGTCGCCCAAGCGAAGATGTTTCACGCGCTGTCCCACTTCCGGGCCGCCCGGAAAGTGGACACCACTCTGGAAAACCTGAAGCAGGCGCGCGAAGAAGAAAGCTATGACTTTAAGAGTGCCTGCCCGCCGATGGTGCAGGCAGCAGCGGCCGAGGGAGCTTTGGAAGCCAGGCACAGTCTCGAGTATGCCATGTCCATCGGACCGATCATAACGCGGTTGATCGGCAAGGCGATCGGTAATCTCGAACTCGCCGAAGACGGATCCTATTTTGTTTGTCCGGTATGCGGGCACATCGAGTTCGGCACGCCACCGGCCAAATGCCCGTATTGCGGGGTGGACAGCAGTCGCTATGTAGAAGTTCAGTGAAGATTTTAAAGGCCATGTTGAGTGATACCGGCGTTATTTGCCGCTTTAAGATTAAGGTTTTGGCTGTGGTGTCGGTCGTTGGCGTATGACTATACAGCCGCCGCCCTCCGGCCTTGCCAAAATCTTTATCTTAAAGCCTGTAGAGATCATATAGAAGCGGGTGGCAAAACCTGGAAAAGGGTTTATAAAGATGAAAGATATCACGGCGAAGACTTTCGAGGGTGAGGTGCTGAAAAGTATCCTACCGGTGGTCGTTGTCATCTGGGGGGTCGGCTGAGGGTTTTGCCGGCGTCTCAAGCCTCAGGTCGAGGCTTTGGCACAAGAGTACGAAAACCGTATTCGCTTTTATAACCTGGAGCCCGGACCCCATCTCGAATTTTTAGCCGATCTGGGCGTCAGTGGACTGCCGACGTTTTTATTTTACGAGGATGGCGAAGTAAAGGTCTCGCTGTCCGGCACCCATACCCGGATGGATGAGCTTGTCGCCGCGGTTGGCGAGCTGCTGGGGAAAAAAGAGCATGATTGAAATCAGTGCCAGGCTCAAGGAAGGTATCGTCGGCCGTGAAAACGAAATGGCGGCCATCATCGTTGCCATGAATGCCGGCAAGCACATTCTGCTGGAGGGGCCGCCCGGAACGTCCAAGTCGACCCTGCTGCGAAAAATCGGACGCGCAGCCGATATCCTCTTGTTCATCATCGAGGGCAACATCGACCTCACACCGGCCAAACTGGTCGGCTATTTCAATCCGGCCAAGGTGATGGCCGACAGCTACCGGCCTGATTACTTCGAAAAGGGGCCGTTGACCAAGGCCATGGAAGGCGGCGGAATATTGTACATCGAAGAATTCAATCGCATGCCCGCCGATGTTTCCAACGTGCTCATATCTCCCATGGAAGAAGGAGAAATGGTCATCCCCCGGTTCGGCACCGTGAAGGCAGTGCGGCCATTCACCGTAATTGCCGCCCAGAACCCTTACGATGACGTGGGAACGGTCAGAGTCAGCCGGGCTTTTATGGATCGGATCTGCCTCATAAAAATGGGATACCAGAATGAAGAAGAGGAAAAGGCGATCGTTCGGATGCGCACCGGCAGCAAAGATCGGGAAACTGTTTCCTTAGCCGTCCGGATGGTGCGGGCCACTAGGGAGCATGAGGATGTCAAGCTGGGAGCCTCCATCCGCGCCGCCATTGACATGGTCGATTTATTTGCCGGCATGCAGAAACTCGCCGATCGGCCCCGTCAGAACATTTTGAAAGCCGCCCGGATGGCGCTATCCAATAAAATCTGGCTGAACGAAATGACGCGCAGATCCGCAGATGACATCATCGAAGAGATTTGGGACCACTTAAAAAACCGGCCCCCTGCCGTCGCGGGCAGTAAACCGCCTGCTGCCGGCTCACCCCCGCCGCCGGCCGACCATCCAGCTCCGGCTGGACCGGAACAGGACCTAAAAAAAAAACCGCATGCTCGATAGCAGAGCAGTTTCTGGATTTCGCCAACGGTAATTTCCTTTTTGATTTCAGCACCAACGATCCCCGCCACTATTGGCAAATGGCGTATCACTACAATGCGCACCCGGAAGAACTGGAGACGTTTTTCGAGCAGCCGGGCTGCCTGCAGGCTTTCTCCCGCGTCATCGGCCGATTGCAGGATGATGTCGCACTGCGGGCCATTAAAATTGCCAGCCGCATGATCATCGCCATCGCCAGGCAAATCGCCGACACCGGATATCGCCCCGGCCAGCTCACACTAACCGCTGGCCACCCGCAGGGCGCCGATATCGAGTTGGACCACAGTCTCGAAAAATATGCGCAGGCACCTGACACCGGGATTATGGAGAATCTGGTATCCTATGTGCGGCGCATTGAGAAAAAAGCGTTCGTGATGATGCTCGACTACAGTTATTCCATGCAAGGCAAAGTCATTCTGGCGGCCATCACGGCGGCCGCCATCGCGCAGCACTTTAAAAAAAACTATGCCATTCTGGCTTTCAGCAGCGCGGTCGGCATATTAAAAGCCGTAGATGAACCGGCCGGCCCCGAAAAGGTGTTGCACAGGCTGTTTGCGTTGAAGTCCTATGGCGACACCAATATTCGCATGGTGTTGGAAGCGGGGTTGGCGCACATCGCTAGCGCCGAAAAAAAAGTGGGGCTCCTTCTGACGGACGGCGACTGGAACAGCGGCGGAAGTCCTTTTGCGGCGGCCACCGGGTTCGATAAATTAAACGTGATCGGTTTTCCACTGGCCAACGTCGATAAAATTCGTCAACTTTCTCTGCACGGCAAGGGAACATTTTCGATCGTTGCGGACGAGACCCAGATTGTGGGGGCCATACTGCGGTGTTTAAGCTAGTTTCCGTCCAGAAATGGCCCTTTTCCGCAATTTCGGCGTCAATCGGGCGCAATCGCTTGTGCGGCATACAGCAGTATGCCTCCGCGCAATTCCACTCGATTTCCTTGAACTTGCGAAAAATTGCTCATTTCTGGATCGGAAATTAAACTGCGTCCAAAACAATGCCACGGATAAACACGACCTGGTTCCCTGCTGTAAACGGCCCTTTTCCGCAATTTGGGCGTTAATCGGGCGCAATCCTATTGACCAGTATCGCGGCGGAGCTTGACACCGATGATGATCGTTCCCATTTCGGCAACATTTTCGCCGGGAAAACAGCGGTCTTTCAGAAACTGATCGCCCAGAACGGACGGGCTGGCGAAGTTAATGGCGTGGCACTGCACGCGATCATCGTCCGGCAGGCAAAACGCCGCCGGCAGGCACGGGATTTCAAAATGGCAGATCTTGTTCATGATGTCGCCGGGAAAAGAGATCCGGTCCTTGTACACCACAAAGTTCTTGTGCAGAAACCACACGTTTTTCTCTTTGGCCAACTCGGCCAGCGCCGTTTCATCCCGAACCTCCTGGCCCACTGTTTCCCGGCCCTTTTTCAGGAGCAACGCGGAATGGCATCCCCAATCAAATTCTTTGCTGGTTAGGGCCGCATACACCAGGTCGAAATTCAGTATATCCCTGACGCCGGTGTTGACGACCTTGCCGAGTCCCATCAGGGAACGTTTCTCGGCCTCGATTTCTTTTTCGAGAATAGGCGGGAAAGCCTCGGCCGGCAGGGGGCGGGCCTCCACGATGCCGGTCACGTTGCCAAGGGCCGCTATCATCACTTCATCGATCTTTTCCCGATCCATAATTCACTCGGCTACTCACTTAACTGATCAAGCGGATTCAGTATTCTTTACAAGGGTTACCGAACCGGCTTTTTACTCCGAGCCGATAATTTTCACCAGGTCGAAGCATTTTTCACTGCAGGCCCGCTCGCATCGCCGGCAGGCAACACCGTCGCATAAGGCCAAATCGACGGTGAGCTGAAAGTCAGGCCCCGTTTCTTCCATCGCGAGCGCATTTTCGGGGCAGACGGCCACACAGGCGCCATCGCCGAGACAGCCTTTGAAGACGATGGTTTTCTTCTCGCCGATGTCCGAGATGATCTTCAATCCCATGACACCCAGATCGGGAATGTCCCTCGCCACGGTCTTGATGACCTCCGGAGTCGACGTCACCTCCTGCAGCGGCGGAAACCCGTATTTTTTCAGAAATTTCTGATACTGGGCCAGGGGCATTCCCTCGGTCCAGTAGGAAAGCTCCAGGATGTAAACTTTTTCGAAAATTTTCGAGGCCGCAAACATGCAGTGATGCTGGCGCAGGTCATCGGCGATTTTTTTCATTTCCCACAGCGCACTCACATCCCGGATCATGTCCCGGGCCATGGCAAGGGAGGTATTGCCGACCTGATAGATTCTTTTCACCTTCGCCGGGATCATGCCGATTTCCTGGGCCTTGAGAGCATCCACATACGTGCCCGAGGCACCGGACATGTAAGCGGTCTCGATGTTCTCGATTTTGATACCCGCTTCCTGGCACAGCGTTATGTGGCCGGCCCGCACGGCACCGATTGCCTTGCCGGCCTCCAGCAAATCCTTTTCGGTGAACTTGAGGTTGTTGGGCAGATGGATCTCGGTGTCCAGAGTGGTGATGCGGGGAATGCGGATGAGATGGGCTTTCAAGCCCTGGCTGATCAGCCCCACGACCCCGGTGCCGGTGATGCCGACCGCCTCCAGTTCACCTTTTACGAGCCGCTTACCCGTCGCCGGATCGACGGTGTCGCCCGCCAGAGCCGCCATGTCCTCGCTCAGCACGCGCGTCTTGAGTCTGCCGGCCAGAGGCTTGGCATCGGAGGCGGAAGGCTTCGAAAAAATGTCCTGGTTGCTTTCTGTGTCCGGCTCGAATTCGACATCTGAAATCGCACCCGGAAGCGCCAGCAGCCCATCTTCGATCTGCTGTCCTTCCAGGGCCGGGCCCGCGGCCGTCGAGCCGGTATATACCGTGCCCCCGACAACCAGCGCCATCTCGGCGTTGGTGCCGTAGTCTGTCACGATGGCGATTTCGTTTTTTTCCAGCATAGCGGTTTGAATCATCATGGCCAGCGCATCGGCTCCGATCTCGTGTTGAACCGCCGGCGGAATCAGGACATCGACCTCGGGCGACAAGCCGAGCCCCTCGATGTCCCGGGCCTTGACGATCTGGGCATCTCTCTTAGGGGGAACCACCCCCAGGGCTTCCAGTTTTCGCTTGCCGGCATAGGCCAGGTCCCTGATCTCTATCTCCTGAAAAAGAGACAACTGAATGGGATTGCCGCACACCGCCAGGCGCACCACCTGATCTTTTTCTATTCCCAGGGTGTCGATCACCTGGTTAACAGCCCGAATCACGACCGCATGGGCGTAATTCAACCCGACTTCGAGCGCAAAATGCAAATGGTCGATGACATTGGCGCCGGGCAGGGGATGGCGCGTCGTCACGACGGTGGACAAAATACGGCCATTTTGATCCAGGTCTATGGCCTGCCCCCTGAATCCGCTGGTGCCCAGGTCCAAAGCGATTCCCAGTTTCGGCATGGCGCCCGTATCTCCTTTACCCAGTTGTCATGTCAGCTTCGACGTGTCTCGACGTCCTTGAGCGAAGCAATTAACCAGCCCAAAAGGTTCCTGGATCCCCGCCCCCGGGCGGGATTCACCGTTCCGGGTTGCCGGCCGGCTGCAAGCCTCCCGTTGAATCGCAGAAGAAAAGCTTTTTTGGCGGCATTGGTTGAGACATTTTATGTGAGACTGGCACTATAACAGTCGAAGGTTGCAGTTGAGGCAGATCCAGTTGCCGGATTCGTCGGTCGTGATCCGGGCCACATGCCCCGTCAGCCGCAGGTGCTCTTGTCGAATATGAGACCAGAATCGCTTGACATCCGTGCAGGACAGTCGCCGGCCCTCGATTTTCTCGGCATCCAAATGCCAGCGGCCGCATCTTGTGCAAGCAATCATGCCCCGATTGTCCTGAAAAAAATCGGGCATAACCGGTTTGCGATCTGCCGGTTATGCCCCCTGATATCAGTCGTCATAAAGATACAGCCCTAATATTACAGGCCGTAGGACGCCGGGTTGAACCCTTTGACGTCCTTGTATTTATCCAGGCACTTCTGGATGAAGTCCCCCTCGTCATCCGGCAGGCTTTCCAGCTCCTTCATCGCGTTTTGCAAGGCTTTCTTTTCGAGCCCCGTCAGTTTCATTTTGGCATCGCCTAAAATGATCTGGCCGGCCTTGATGGCGCCGGCCCTGGCGCTGGCGTAATTGCTCTTTTCGCGATTGTCGACGATGGCCTTGCCGACTTCCCAGGCATTGTCGGGTGCCAGGATAAGGCTGTGCGAATCCCGGTACATGTCGGAGTTGATCAGGATTTCTTTCATCTGCTCCTGGTAGCCCAACTCGATGGCGGAGTTGAACATGGCACAGTCGTAGCCCAAGATTTCGGCGAAAACCGAGGTGGTGGTGGCGCCGAACATGTCGTGGTATTCCACCGCCTCGTTGCTCCACAGGTCGCACACCGCGGCAATAAGGTTGCCGGCCAGGTCGGAATGCGCGCAGGCACTGGTCTTGCCCTCGGTGGAGATGGGAACACCGGCCATGGCCTTGATGATGGGATCCTCATAGGCGCAGTCCTTGGTGGGGCCGGTGGCGCCACACTCGTAGGCGACCAGGGTCCGGGACGCGGCAATCGCCCGGGCCAGGGCTGCCATGACGTGGGGCACATCCTTGGAGGTCATCCCACCCGCCATGAACATGGCTGTGTTGGCTTCGGAGCAGTTGGTGTCCCCGCCGGCAATGCACTTGTTTTCCTTGGCGATGGCGACGATCTGATCCCACATCCATTCCATGTCGATCGCGCCCAATACGCCGATGCCGAAAAGAATCCCGGCGATATCGTTGCGGATAATGGCGTGGTCGAAGATTTCCTTGCCGCCCATCGACTCGATGGAAACGATGTCCGCATATTTCGAACATTCCTTGAAGGATTCCAGGACTTCATGGGTGTAGTCGCTCTGCCGCATATCGTGCATGTCGGGCTTGCGCAGGTCGGCGGGAGTGGAGCGATAGGACGCTTTCAGGCCGTATTTCGAGAGGTAATCATCCATCTGCCGGGCGGTCTGCGCGGCAATTTCGCCGCCCCACTTGGGGTTGTGCGTCATTTGAAAGACGTGTTCATTTTCAATCTGCAAGGTCGGGTGGCCGACGATCGTCATCCTTTCCAGGGCGTCGCCATTGGCTTTCTCGTATTCGCGCAGCAGGGTTTTCATGGTTTTTTCGCTGCCGGGCCGGGGATGGGGAACCACTTCGGGATGGACGAAACCGCCGCCGATCACGATCCCGCGTTTGGTCGTCACCGGTTTCTTGGCGGTACCGAACATCATTTCAGCGCCGCTGCCGTATGCCATGGTGGTTATTTTCTTACGTGCCATTTTTCCCTCCTTTTTTTGGTTCGGACACCGTTGGGTGTCCTCCGGGTTCGGTGAGGCTTCAGGGTGTTGGGGCCACCTCCCTTCTTCGAATCGCAGGTCATGCACACTTGCGATATGGTGAAACAAGTGCAATTGCGGTGCCAGGCTTGCATTCGCTTGCCATGGTAAGCATCTGAAATAAAACCAATTTAATTGACCATCGGCGGCGCTTGGCCGTCCTGCCGCCCAAGGTGTCACCGCAAGTGACAGGCCGCCTTTCACCTGTACCCTCAGGGGTCAGTTTCATGCCGGCACCCGACCGTATTGCGAAAGCCGAAGATACAACCGGCGCCGGGTCATTCCGATCATCCTGGCGGCGGCGGCCTTGTTTCCGGAAGTCAGGGCGAGGGTTTTCAGGATGAGTTCCTTTTCCACCGCGGACAAAAACACCCCTTCATCGGGCAGATCAGTTAACACGCCGGTGGTTTCAAGCGCCGGCGCCGCTGCGGGGCGAACCTCGCGCGGCAGATCTTCAAGGCCGATTCGACCGTCGGGACACATCGTCAAGAGTCGCTCCACGATGTTCGACAGCTCGCGCACATTGCCCGGGTAACGATAATTTTTTAAGGCGTTCAGTGTCTCTTTAGACAGGATCGGGGTTTCGCGATGCATTTCCGCGGCCGTTTTTGTGAAGAAATGTTCCAACAGAGGCGCGATATCCGCTCTTCTGTCTCTCAGGGGCGGAACCTGCACCGGAATGACATTGAGGCGGTAGTACAGGTCATCCCGGAAGTGCCCGCTGTGAACCGCCTGGCCCAAGTCCCGGCTCGTGGCCGCGACAATGCGCACATCGGTCTTGTAAACGGCATTTCCGCCGACGCGTTGAAATTCTTTCTCCTGCAGCACCCGCAGCAATTTGACCTGCAGTTCCCGGTCCAGTTCACCGATTTCATCCAGAAAAAGCGTTCCGCCTTCGGCGATTTCGAACTTTCCTTTTCTCTGGCCGATCGCCGTGGTGAAGGCGCCGCGTTCGTGCCCGAACAGTTCGCTTTCCATCAGATTGACCGGAATGGCGCCACAATTGATGGCCACAAACGGATGCGACTGCCGCGGTCCGGTCGCGTGGATGCTCCTGGCAATCAGTTCCTTGCCGGTTCCACTCTCACCCTGAATCAACACCGTGCTCGAGGAGTCCTGCAGAAAATCGATCAGTCGATAGATGGCGTTGATGCCGTCACTGCACCCGATGATGGGCCCCAGCCGATCCTTGCGGTCAGGTTTTCGGCCGGGATTAGGGCGTGACCGCTGCGCGCCGTCCATCTGGTAGAGAATGCTCAGCAGGGTCCCGTTGATATCCCGTTTCAGGTCGGGGCCGGAAAACTCGTAAAAGGTGCCGCGCTGATACAAAAAAGGTCCCAGGGGACCGGTTATCAGCACCGCGGCCTGCGGCGCCAGGTGTCTGGCATGCGGAAAAAACCCGCCGGCACCCATGCCGGATGATTTCAGGTCGATGATTATAATTCTTATCTGCGCCGCCTGGTCTCTCAGTGCCGCCAGCGCCTGCTGCTCGTCCGGCACCCAGAGAGCCGTGAAGTGTTGCGGGGAAATCAATCTGGCCAATGCCCGCAGCACGCAGTATTCATCGTCGACGATAAGAACGACCGGCTTGTCGTTGTCTGTGTCCATATTCCATAACGCTGTTTTTTTCTGAATGGCCGCCGTTTCGCGAGTTTACTTCTTTTTGGCCCCGCAGCGTTCAAGGGCAGCGCCGATCTTCTCGCGGTCCAACTTCTTTCCGATTATCGAAACCTTGCTTTTTTTCAATTTTCCCATGGGTTGAAATGACACGTCGCCCGAGGCCAGTTCCATCAGAATGCCGCTGTCGCCGACCCGAAAGACGCCCTTGGCTCTGACAATGTCACCGCTCCCGGAATTGGGTTCATTCAGTCGGCAAAAAAACGCTTCAAGGGCGCTTCGATCAAATGACTGATCTTCGAAAATGAACCCCTCGGATTCGTAGCCGAGGGCATCCTCTTCCTCGTGAAAATGGGAATGTCGGTTGCGGTCGGCATCCGGCATCGACTCATTGATGCCGGTCTTCGACTGATCGCGCGCATCTTCGCTCCGGATTCTTTTATGCCGCGGGGCAGCGGAGAGGGCGGCATGATAATCGGCCCAATCCACTGCCCCGAACTCGGCCATCATAACGGTTATGTCAGGATTGATCGCCGAAATGGCGCTGCGGGTCAGCATGGCGGTTCTCTTCTCCACCTTGTCGCATTTGTTCAGAAGAACGACATCGGCGTTTTCCACCTGGGATTCCACGAAGTAACGGTTGGCTTTGTACAATTTCATGAAACCGGTGGCATCGGCGATCAGGATATCGTTTATGTCGCGGACGGTATTCTCGAAAAGCTGGGCATCGATGATGGATCGAACCTGGGCGATGGTCGCCACGCCGGTCGGCTCTATAATCACCCTTTCGGGCGCGATCGTACGAATGATGTCCAACAGCTGAGACCTGAAATCGGCTTGAAGCGTGCAGCAGATACACCCGCTGGGCATCTCGACCACGTTGCCGCCGCGAGCGGCCAGCAACTCGCCATCGATGTCGACGTCGCCGAATTCATTCACCAGCACCACGGTTTTTTCTTTTGAGCCCCACGCCTCAAGAACCCGAGTGATAAACGTGGTTTTACCCGCACCCAAAAAGCCGAAAACGATATCAACGATCATTGTCTTTACCCGGTTGTCGTATTAGCCATTCCATTTGGCCCGCATCGACTCCCAGCTTTCCCCCGCCAGGGCATCTTCGGCCATCCCGGGTGCCTGGCTGGCCTCCTTGCCCCAGATCCCAAGGTCGAATTCCGTCACGAACTCCTCGGCGACCGCGCCGCCGCCGCACACAAACGGTATTTGGAGACCGGCCTGTTTCAATTGATGGGCAATCTTGGGAAACGCGGTCATGGTGGTAGTCATCAGCGCTGTCCCGGTCACCATGACCGGACGGTGTTCTTTACAGGCGGCCACCACCTTGTCGATCGGCACGTCGGCTCCCAGATTGACGACCTCGAAGCCGTTGGCGTTGAGCAAGGCATTGACGATCACCTGCCCGATGTCGTGGATGTCTCCCTCGGCGGTGTGGGTGACAACCTTGCCTTTGCGGTCCATGGATTTGCCCATTTTCTTCTCACACTCGGCAATGCCGGCGTTCATGGCATCCGAGGAGAGAATGACCTGGGGTAGAAAATATACCCCTTCTTCCCACAAGCGGCTGACTTCGTTCATGCCGGCGATCAGGGCGTCGTTGATCACATCCAGGGGGCCTTTGTTTTTCAGGGCTTCCTGGACGGCCGGAACGATCCCTTCCTCTTCCCCGTCGACGACGAATTTGGCGATCTTTTGAAGCACCGGGTCTTTGGAAACGGTTTTGGCCTCGCCTGTCTTTTCCATCGAAAGATCGTAACGTTTGAAAATGTTGGAAAAATCGTTTAATACCTTCATAGACTTCCTCCTTTTCGACTGTTACGGTTAACGAGCAGCTGGCTCCCCGGGAACCAACATCACGCCTCGACCAGAGGCGATTTTCCTTTGCTAGTGCGCCTTGGCCACCTCGACCATGGCCACCAGGTTTTCCGTGCGGGTGCCCGGCGCTACCGCGCAGCCCGGCGCCAGGATTTGAATCCCGTCGGCAATGGATTCCTCACAACCCTCCTTGACAGCCTCCGGATCCTTCATGAACAGCGTGGTGGCCGTATCCACCCCACCCATCAGGATGGCCCCGGCACCGCATTTTTCGCGCGCCAGCCGGGCACTGGCCTTGGGCTCCAGGCTCAGGATCTCCGCGCCGGTCTGCCCCATCCAGGCAATGATCGAGTCGACGTTGCCGCAGATATGGAGTATTTTGGGCACGTCAATGGCCTCACACTGTTTGCGCTGAAATTCCAGTTCGAAATCCCGGTAGGTCTTGGGCGCGATCAGCTCCGGCGAGGCCGTCATATCTTCGATCGCGATGATATCCGCGCCGGCGGCGATCAGCGCTTTGGCCAAGGCGGTGCCGGCTTTTTCACCGACTTCCAGAAAGGGGCGCATCTTTTCGGGTGTTTTGAAGGTCGCCTTCAAAAGCGGAACGCTGTCCAGCAGCGAGCCGGCGATCGTAAAGGGCCCGATGATGCCGGCCACGATAGGAACCTCGTCGCCGACTTCCTTTTTTAGAATCTGCACTGCTTTGATCAACTCCGGTATTAACCCCCTCGACAGAAAGTCATCCGGAAAGATCGGCGTGTCATCGATTTTGTAGGGCGGCGGATGCTCGATGCCCGGAATTCCCTCGATCTCTCTGATCTTCCCTGGCTTGCGTTTGCAACCGAGTGCCACGGCTTCGAATGTCTGGCAGAAAGGCACCCGCACGGCATCGAAGCCCAGGATTTTGTAAGCGGCCAGGGCCTGCTGGGCCATCACTTCCCCATTATCGTGACCCGCGGGCCAATAGGCACCCACCTTGTCCATCTGTTCGTAGGTGACGGTGGAATTGGCGCCGAAACAAGGCATCCGGTCCGGTTTCTGGTGATTGATGACCGCCATGACCCGTTCTTTTGCATTCATTACGGTACCCCTCCTTTGCGGTGATGAGAAAAGATCCAAGAAAAAAATGCGGCAAGGCAATTTGTGAGAAAGGTCGACCCGTCGATCACCCGGTGCTCCGATTGCGCGAAGATGACCCGCTCACATGCCGGCGAGCAGCTCGTGTTCGCCTTATTCAGAAGTTCGCATTGGTTTTCGCAGGTAAAAAATACCGGCGGTCGTCTCAAACAAATGCGCTTTGCGAAAACCTTCTGACCCGCGCGTCCGATATTCCGGCACTCAGGTGGTGTCAATTACCCGGGACGCCTGAAACAGCTGCGATTGAAATGGAGTTCCAAGAAAGCGTTGCTGCGCTCAACGGAGCAACCGCGGCATTTGTTTAAATCGATCTCACAAATGCCCGCTTCGCCCTCGAAAGCGCGGCACGTTGGTGGGGGAAGGTATCCTGACTCGCGGCTTGGAGGATTCTCTCTGCGCCTTCCCATTCCCATCAGCATCGGGAACCGTGGCCAAGTGCAGATACCTCTCTTCAAAGGCCCTTGGCAGGTGACGCTCGGCCGTTGAAGCCTTCACCTTTCACAGGATTTCGCCGTCAAAGGTGAAGATTTCCGCTTACAGTTGCGGGGCAGTAATGGATTTACACCATTTTCCCTTCCAAATACAGCCAGATGTCATGATGGGTGTGAAAAAACCTTTAACGATCGAAGGTGTGGCAAAAAGGGGAGCAAGTTGTATGCCATTAAGTATTTGAGTGACGTTCATTTAATATTGCGAAGGATAACAAGCGATTAAGCGGATCAGCGGCCACATGAGCGAGGGCAGTGACGTACGATTTTAAAACCACGGTTCGCGGCCGTGATTGGCGGGCGTGATAAAAAATAATTGAATATCAGGTAGTTAATAAGGGCATCCATGTACGACAAACGTGTCGCACCCTGACAATGTCCTACGCTGCGGGCGATTCTGGGGCAGAAGTCCTGTCGATATCGTAGTCTTTCATTTTCCGCCAGAGCGTGCGGGGATTGATACCGGTTCTGCGGGCGGTTTCGGAGACGTTGCCGCCGTAGCGCTTCAAGGCCTCCAGCAGATATGCTCTTTCAAAGCGCTTTTCCACCATGGCGCGGGCCACTTTAAAGGGTATTTCCGTATCGATGACCAAAGGGGGCGTGTCCCCCCTGTGAGATGCCTTTATATCCTGGGAAAAAATTACCGTATCGATAACATCGCCTTCGGTTACGACAAAGGCCCTTTCAAGGACGTTCTCCAGTTCCCGGACGTTTCCCGGCCAGTCGTACTGCATCAAGCGGCTCATCGCTCCGGTCGAGATCCGCGCGATATTTTTGTTGAATTTCTGGTTGAAACTGCCCATGAAGTGACTGACCAGAAGGGGGATGTCATCGATTCTGTCGCGCAGCGGGGGAATGTGGATCGGCACGACATTGAGCCGGTAGTAAAGTTCCACCCGGAACTCGCCCCGGTCGATTTTCTCCTTTATCGCCTGATTGGTGGCCGAGATGATGCGCACATCCACATCGATTTCCTGATTGCCGCCGACGCGTTCGATCTTTTTCTCCTGGGTGACTCTCAGCAGCTTGACTTGCAATCCGGGTGATATATCGCCGATTTCATCCAGGAAAATGGTGCCTCCCTGGGCATATTCGAACTTGCCCCGCTTGGTGCGGATAGCGCCTGTAAAAGCGCCTTTTTCATGGCCGAAAAGTTCCGTCTCCAATAGGCTCTCCGCCAGAGCGCCGCAATTGATTCCGACAAAAGGCTTGTTCTTTCTGTTGCTGTTGAAGTGAATGGCTTTGGCAACCAGCTCCTTGCCGACACCGGTTTTGCCGGTAATGAACACCCGCGTATCGGTGGGCGCCACTTTTTCGATCAGATCGTATATGGCCTGCATCTCGTGGTTCTTGCCGATAATGTTGCCGAAGGCGTAGCGTCGATCGACCTCCTTTCTAAGATCCCGGATTTCCTTCAGCATCCGTCTTTCGCGCAGCGTTTTTTCGACGGCGATCAAAAGGGCTTCAGGCTCGAATGGTTTTAGGAGATAATCGGTGATGCCCTGCTTGATCGAAGCCACCGCGGAGGCGATGGAGCCATAGGCGGTCATGATGATGCCGGAAATTTCCGGATCCGTCGTGCGGGCGATTTTAAACAGCTCCAAGCCATCCCGTCCCGGAATTTTCATATCCGTCAACAAGATATCGAAACTCTGCAGGGACAGTTTCTGCAGGGCTTGATCGGCATTGTGGCTAACGGCCACCTCATAGCCCTCTTGTTCCAGAACGGCTTTTATATGATGGCAAAAGGAGACCTGGTCATCCACCAGCAGTATCTGATGCGTCATTTAATTTTCCTGGGAATATGCGCTGCGCGGCGCCGGGTCGGATATTGGCAGCACGATATGGAAGGTGATCCCACGATCTCCGGCAACCGCGGAGGTTTTTCCAAAATCTTTACCGAGGTGCGCACAAGGGTTCCGGCATACCCAGGCGTTGCCGCCATGGGCCTCGACGATCCGATGGGCGAGGGATAGCCCCAGGCCGGTGCCTGAATCCTTGGTCGTGTAAAAGGGATTGAATATTTTCTCCATGTCGCTGGCCTGGATGCCGACTCCCGTATCGCTGATAGTGATCAACGCGCATCCGGGCTTTTTTAAATAAGGCCCGGTGGCAACGGTGAGAAATCCGCCGGAGGGCATGGCCTGTATGGCGTTGTGGACCATGTTCTGGAATACCTGGCTCATCAATACGGCGTCCACCGACAGCGGCGGCAGAGCGGGATCGTAATTTTTGTTTACCCGGATGTCGTTGCGCGCGATCAATTCCTTGAACATCGCCAGCGTTTCCTCTAAAATCGTCTCGATCCGCTGGCAAGAGTGCCTGAGCTTCAAGGTCTTGGTGTACTCGACGAGTTCCGTGACGACCTGGTTCAAATTGTAAATGCCGTCGAAAAGGTTGTTGAAAGTCTCTGATAAACACTCTGATTTGTCTGTGGCGGCCGTGAGGTTCGGCGCCGCCGCGTGTTTCCCCGTCACGTGATCCTCGTTCAACCTTAGGGCTTTTTGCAAAAGCTTGGTCCCCACAAGAATATTGCCTAAGGGATTGCGGATCTGATGCGCGATCGCGCTGGAGAATTCACCCAGCAGGGCCAGAATCCGGGTCTTTTCTATCTCGCGCTTGAGTTGTTTTTTCTCCGTGATGTCGCGCCCCACGCCCTCGATGCCCGTTATGCGGCCCAGTTGGTCCTTTTCAGGATAAATGGTCAGGGAAATGAAATGATCCTCACCCCGGCGGTCGCGATGGCGAAACACCAGGTCCCTGATAAGCGGACGTTCACCGTTTAACATCTGCCGAAAACCATTGCGCACGCGCTTGCGGTCTTCTTCGGCCACCACCTCTTCGGCCGTGTCACTCCTGTACAGCTCTTCCCGGGAAAGGCCGGTCAGGTTTTCCATGGCCTTGTTGACGAAGACAAAGCGGCCGGATTTATTGACCCGGAAAATGACATCCTTGCGGTTTTCGACCCGCAGTTTCTGGATTTCCTGAATCTTTTCGATCTCACTCGTCGTTTCACCGATCTTTCTCTCGAAAAACTCGCTCATCTCGATGCTCGCGCTGTGGACGCGCGCATTCTCGATGGCAACCGAAGCTGCCGCGCACAGCGCTTCTACCACCGCAAAATCATGCCCCTCGAATATCCGGCCGCCGGTCTGCCGGCCGAGAAGCAGCAAGCCCAGCGGCTGATGCGTCAATTTCAGGGGAACCGCCAGAATGGAGCGTATTTTGTTGCTCAGAAAATAAACCTTTGCGTCCGCTGTGAGTTTTTTCGAACGACCGGTGTCACGAATCAGCAAAGGCCGTTTTTGAAGTATCATCTGCGTGTAGAAAGACTTGAGCGCCTTGGGATGAATCCGCGCGAAGGTGTTTAGCCGGATCGACGCCCGCGGTTCCGTCTTTGCCTTGCAATACTGGATCATCGGGATTTTCGTCTCTGAAAATAAAAAGACCTGTCCGTGAGGCCCGATGAATTCGGCTCCTTTTTCCACAACCGCGGTCAAGGTTTTTTCCAGTTCCAGTTTCTGGTTGAAGGTCGACATGGAACCGATGAGAAACGCCGCTTCCTTTTTGTTCTGCTGGCTCTGCCGGAAGAGATTCATGTTCTCGACTGCCATGCCCATGATGTTGGCGATTCCGGAGAGCAGCCTGAGGTCGTCCGGCTCGAAGGGCCGCACCGTGGTCTGCAAAATAATAAGGGCGCCGATAAATTTTTTCTGGGATTTCATCGGTGCCCCGATGAGAGATTTAAATTGATCGTGAAACAAATCGATTTGCTTGAGATAATGGGCCTTGATGACTGGACTACCGTCTTTGGGCTGCGGCGGGGCCACGAAATTTTCCAGGACCGATTTTTCAATATTTTTTAAAAGTGCCGGAGCCAGATGGTCTTCTTTCATGTGGATGGCGGATAACCTGTTTCTCGACCCGCGCGGATTTCTAAGGAATACGAGAACCGCCGATGATCTGAACACCTCCTTTATCTTCAGCATCGATTTGTGCAGTGACTTTTTCAGATCCATCGATTGATTGATTTTGGTGGATATGGCCGTAATGGCGTAGAGTTCTTTGCTCAGCGCCGTCATCCGCTGCTGATTGTCGCGGCTGTCGGCCGTCAGGTACCCGAGTTCTTCTTTTAACTCCTCGATCTCATCGGTCAGCAGGAGCTGTTTGATGAGCGAGGAAAGCTGCAGGCTGATCAGGGTCAATCGATTTATCAGTTCACTGCCGTTAATCGAGATGTGGTCCACCTGAATGGTTAACACCCCCAGCGGCTGGCCATTGCCGAGGAGAGGAAAAGAATGGGAAAAGAAAATGGTGGGGGCTTTCACCCGCCGGGTGGAATGGCTGACCGCCGAATCGATCGCCCAGCTGTGACTTCTGATCTTTTGCGCCGTATGTCCCTCGAGTCCCGAATTTTCACCGGTGGCGACCCGCACCAGTTTATCCTGTTTGTCGAACAAATGAATTTCAGCCCGGCGTATATGGGGGATGTGCAGGAGGTGGGATAAAACGATCTCGAAAAGATCGTCGAGGTTCTCGACCGCCAAGTTGTTTTGAAGCTTTCTTAAAAAAATCAGGTCTGTTTTATCTGGCAGATTGTTTTCCATGGCGGTGGTCCCTGCCGCGCAACGGGGCAGGCGCGGCGCTGGCGTCACGACCCAGCCGGTATTTCGACCGATATCGAAATACCGGCGGCTTTAGAAAAAGAGGGTCATTTGCTGTGCAGCGACAGAAGTTCGTTAGCGGCGGCGGTGGGTGAGGTTTTTCCTGTTTCGACGGCGGTGACGAAGGCCGGCAACTGGGCTTTGACCTGCGGATTCTTGAAAAACCGGTCCTTCAAGCCATCTTCCACCAGGGTCCACATCCAGTCGATCGCCTGCAGGCGGCGCTTCTCGGCCAACTCATCCGCATCCGTGAGCTTCCGGTGGTGATCGAGAATGGCCTTCCAGACGTCTTCCAACCCGTCCATCGTCAGGGCACTGCACGTCAGAACCGGGGCGGACCAGATCGATGATTGGGATTCCATCAGGTTCAGGGCGGATTCGTATTCGGCGCGCGCCTCTTTGGCCCGGTCGATATTGTTGCCGTCCGCCTTGTTGATGACAATCGCATCCGCGAGTTCCAGGATGCCTTTCTTGATTCCCTGGAGTTCGTCGCCCGCTCCGGCCAGCATCAAAACCAGAAAAAAATCGACCATCGAGGCCACGGCCGTTTCGGACTGGCCGACGCCCACGGTTTCGACCAGGATAACATCGTGGCCGGCCGCTTCACAGATGATCATGCTCTCGCGGGTTTTCTTGGCCACGCCGCCCAGCGTTCCGCTGGTGGGCGAGGGCCGGATAAATGCATTTGGCTCGAGCGCCAGTTTTTCCATGCGCGTCTTGTCGCCCATTATGCTTCCGCCGCTTCTCGAACTGCTCGGGTCCACGGCCAGCACCGCCACGCGATGGCCTTTTTCGATCAGCATCATCCCGAAGCTCTCGATAAAGGTGCTCTTGCCGACACCGGGCACGCCGCTGATGCCGACCCGAACGGCATGGCCGGCATGCGGCAGCAGGCCGTCGAGAATGTCCTGGGCCAATTGCTGATGAGCCGGCAGGACGCTTTCGATCAATGTGATCGACTTGGCAATAAGGGCCCTTTTATTCTTCAGCACCCCGTCGATATAAACGTCTGCATCCATGACAATCAATTCTTTTGAGTCAGTTTTCCCAGAGCGGACACAATGTCGGCGGCGGCCGTGGCGGGACGAATTCGGGCCGGCACGGTTCTTCTGCTCGGGATTGTCAACGGCTCGTCGCCGAAATAGGCCACCAGGATGTCGCCGCTTCCGTGGGCCTGCAAAATAGCCGGCAACTCACTTCCCGACGGCAGTTGCTGAGCATGATCGCCCAGCAGACAAATCATGTGCACGTCGTTTTCGATCGCCATCAGCGCCACCTGGCGCGGCAATCGGCATGCCGGTGCGATGTCCACATCGAATCCCCAGCGGGCGAATAGGGCGGCGGCCTGATTGAGGTCCCGTCGCCGGCCGCCGGGTCCGATAGCACTCACCAGCACCCTGGGCCTTCGGCCATGGCGCGTGAGAAACCGCTTTACTTTCTCCTCGATGCGGTCAGTCTGCGAATCGTGTTCCGCCTCAGTTGCGGCTGACCCGTCGTCGGCATCCGGAGTATTCTTCAGGGAAACATTGGGCATGAATGTTTTATTTGTTATTTTTACAAAGGTTTAGGCGCTTATCTGACGCCGTGCACTATATGGACAACCCCGCTGCATGTCAAGGCGAATGTCATGCCGCTCTACCGTTGTGCTCTGAAGAAAGATCTGCAACAACAGGCGCTTGCGATCCGCGTGACGAATACCTGTTGAACCTTTAAATTAATTTTGATACCACTATGCAATCAACAACCAAGCCGCGGCGAGCCGGACCAGCCCTGTTTCCCAGCGGAGAAATATTAATTTTCGAAAGAGTCATAATGCCGAAAGCACCCAAAATACTGATCGAGGTCATGTACAAGGCCGACTATTGTCTTCCCTGCTTTTATATGGATGAGACCGTGCGGGAAGTTCTGGGAAAATATGCCGACGTCATCGACTACCACAGAGTCGATTTCATGCTCGGAGACGGGAAAGCCCGCTTTCTGGAATTATCCTGCTCTTTATACGGCGAGGAAGTCGTTAAAAAGCACTGCCGGGTCGCGCCGGTCCCCTCGCTGTTCATCGACGGAGAATTGGTTTTCGATGCGATTCCACCTATTTTTGAACTTGAAGATGCTATCGACGAGGCAATTCGCCTGAAAAAATCTTAAGTGAAAAAAATGCGATCTGAAAAAATCCATCTGGAAGTGCTTCACGAAGGCGCCCACTGAATTCCCTGCGAATACATGACCCGTGTGGTCGAAACCGTCATCGACGATTATTCTGATTCAATCCGCTGGGAGATCGTTTATACTAAAAAACTCGACGGCGCGATTCGACATGCCGAACTGTCGAAAAAATTGGGGCACCCCATGCCGGTGCCTTCCATCGTCATCGACGACGAGCTGACTTTCGAATCGATCCCCGGCGTGGAGGACCTGCGGGCCTGTCTCGATCAACACCTGACCGAAGACACGTGATCTTTATTAGCGCGGCAAAACGGCGGTTCACTTCTCGATTCCCACCCTGGCTTTGGTGCCGAGGTCGTAATAGTGTTTTCGCGCCTGACACTCGGTCACCATGTCGGCCATCTCGATAATCCGCGGTGAGGCATAGCGGCCGGTGATGACCAGTTCGAGTTCCGGCGGTTTGTTGATGATCAGCCCCAGAAGCTCCTGCACCGGAAACAGGCCCAGCTTCACTGCGACATTGGCCTCATCGAGAATGACCAGGTCGTAACGACCCGATGCAATCACCGCAGTGACTCTTTCTATGCCATCGCGAGCGGCCTGGATGTCTTCTAATTTCGGTCTCTCATGCGTAAAACGGCCCAGGCCGAACTGCTCGACCGTGATCAAATCATCGAAGCGCTTCAGCGCTTTGATTTCGCTGTATTCCCCTTTCTTGACGAATTGACCGAAGAAAATTTTCATTCCGGCGCCGGCGGCCCTGATGGAAAGACCGATGGCGGCCGTCGTCTTGCCCCTACCGTTGCCGGTAAAAACATGCACATACCCTTTATTCATTTACCTGCCCCTGTGCCGGCAATGCCGGATCTTTGCTCAACGATATCCGATGTGACCGCTCGTGCGGGATGCCGCTTCAAATAAAAGACCCCCCTTGCTCATAGCCATTTCGTGCTGTTGACGCAAGAACATTCGCAATCGATTCGGGTGCCTACCTTACAGGCACTTGATACATATTCAGTGGGCACATGTTACAAGACCAATGGGGGATGCCTTATGCCGAATATAACACTATCGATAGACGAAAAACTTTTAAAATCAGGCTGCAAATATGCTGAAAAACAGACAACAGTAAACGCACTGATTCGAAAACTCTTGGAGCAAACGGTGAAAAACGATGCCAGCCAATGGGTGGATGAGTGCTTCGCATTGATGGATCGGGCCAATGTGTGCTCGAAAGGTAAACACTGGAAACGCGAGGACCTTTACGATGTCTAAGGTGTTCCTGGAACGAGGTGTTTGTATTGAAAATCCATTTAAATAGTCACGTCGATACGCTGCCCCCTTGAGAAGCAGTGCTATTCCAACCTGAACCGCACCGGCACCCGTACCCACATCTCGACGCGCTCCTGCCCCTTGCGGCCCGGCTCGAAGGACCAGTTTCTAACGGAATTCATGGCCGAGCTGTCCAGGATCGCATGGCCGCTCGATGACAGGACCCTGATATCGCTGACTTTCCCGTGCCGGTCGACCAATACCTCGAGCACGACGGTCCCTTGATAGCCCCTGGTCCGCGCCCGCTGGGGATATTCCAACGGCGGGTTTTTGCGGTATTCGGGTTGGGCTTCCCGCAGATCGGGGGCAGCGGGCAGCGGGGATGAACCGGCCGGCGCGGCCGTTGAGGATGGTGCGGATCTCATTTCTCCGGACCCGGGCACAGGCGCGCTGCTTGAGGAAACGGGGGCCGCCGGGGCTTCTGAAACAGGTGTGTCGGATGCTGTTTCGGGCAAGGACCGTGATGGTTTCGCTTCTTCAACCGGTTGCGGCTCTTTAGCGGCAACCGGTTCGAGCTTCTTCGGCTGCTGAACCGCCTTTCTTTTTTCTGCAGGGCGCGGTTCCGGCTCGATCGGCGGTTTTTCGGGTAATTGCGGCGTTTCGACTGCCCGGTTTTCGGTTTCCACCGGCCGGGGTAACGTTTCAGCCGGCGGTAGATCTGCCGGCGGCGCCGACACCGGAGGCTGCAATGGCTCGAGGGTCACCATGACCGGCGCCGTTGACACCCCCCCTGGCGTGATTCCGGTCAGCCCGCCGAAGTTCGCGCTCAGGAGAAGAACATGACATCCTGCAGCCAAAACGGCTGCCGATACCAGCCGTTTCACGGCGACTCGTCCAGCTGGGCCTGAAGTGAAATACGGTTCAGCCCGGCGCCCCGGATCCGGTCCAGGACTGCGAACAGGCTTTGGTAGGAAAGGTCGCGATCGGCAAAAAGCAGCACCCCCGGGTCCGCCTGCCCCTGCGTTTTTTCCAGCAGGACGGCCGTCACCCGGTTCGGCTCGACCGGCATCTTGTCGATGAAAATCGAGCCATCGGCCTTGACGGTGACGGCCAGAATCAATTTTTTATCGACCTCGACGGCTTCCGATACGGGCAGGTCGACCCGCATGCCGCGGTGCACGGCCATGGAGAGCATGGCGTAAACAAAAAAAACCAGCAGCAGAAAGACCACATCGATCATGGGCAGCATTTCGATACGGGCCTTCTTGACCCGGCGCCGGTAAATTTTCATTGCCGGCCTTTCTCGAGCAACGGGTCCTTGCGGATCAAATTCTGGTAGACAATCTCGAGACTGGTGGCGTATTTCTCGATCTGGATGGCAGCACTTTCAGTCAGGGAATTGAAATAGTTGAAGGGCAGAACCGATAAAATGGCGATAGCGAGTCCGGCGGCCGTGGTGATCAATGCCTGGGCGATGCCGGCGGTGACGGTTTCCGGATGATCGATGCCCACTGTTCCGAGCACGTCGAAGGACTGGATGATGCCGATGACCGTCCCTAATATGCCCAACAGCGGCGCGACGGTGATCATCGTGTCCAGCACGCCCATATAGCGACCCATCCGCTTGAGTTCGTCGGCCGCGGAGGCCTCCATGGCCTTGATCATCGAATACCGCCGGTGAAGAATACCGGTGATGATGATTTTAATGATGAAGTCCCTGGTCCCGGCGGTTTTCTGCCGGATGGTTTCCCAATCGCCTGATTCGCAAAGCGTCATGACATCGTTCAGCAGGGCCGGGCTGGCCTGTTTTCTGATGGTCAGCCAGAAGATGGCCCGTTCGATGATCACCGTCAAGGAAATGAGCGAACACAGCAAAAGCGGATACATCACCGGCCCGCCGCTTAAAAAAACATCCAGCATGGTGTATCACCTTCGAGTCGTATCTTTAAAACCCGGCGCTTAAACCGACAACATAGTTCCGTTCGGGAGCCGGGTAGAAATTGGTCTGCGTGGGGAAGCCGCCGACGACCGCATATTCCGAATATTTTTCATTGGTCAGATTGTTCACGCCGGCAAACGCCCGGACCATCTTCCACTGGTACGTCAGTCTCAAGTCAATGCTGAAATAAGAATCCAGCTTTTCGTATTCATTTTCAAAGTCGCTGATGGCGTAGCTCGTGCCGACGTAAATGTAATCGGCCGCGAACTCGAGTCCTTTGGGGATGTCGTAAATCCTCAGCCCCACACTGCCCCTGTTACTCGGTACGGCGGGGATGTCCTTGCCATCATAAGGCCCCTTTTCGAAGGTCGCCTTCTGATAGGTGTAATTGCCCTGCAGAATGACATGATTCACAAGGTCGGCCCGGGCGCCCACTTCTACGCCCTGGTGAAGCGTTTCGGGATAGTTTTCATTGGTAAAGGTCGGCCGGTTGAAAAAAATTTCATCATCGATATCGGCCCGGAAAAGGGTCAAATTGGCCCGAATCTTGGGCATGAAGTAGTGTCGGATTCCCATTTCATAGTGCATGCCGGTCTGCGGTTTAAGCTCCGGGTTGACAATAATTTGCCCGGTATCAAAATCATAAACCACCAGCTCATCGATGAGCGGAAAACGAAAGCTGCGGTTGACACGGGCAAATACCGATGAATCCTGGCCATACAAAAAGGTCAACCCGGCCGTGAATGCATTTTCGCTGTCGGAGGTGGAGTCCTCCAGGGGAGCCAGGGGAAAGTCGCTCAGATCTTTGACGTCGAAATCGTATTTGACGGTTTCATAACGGGCGCCGAACGTGAACAATAGATTTTTGAGGACGTAAAGCTCGTCATTCAAATAGAAGCCGTAGGAATTCCGATCGACGTTTGCAATACCCGTGGGAGAAGACGGCAATGGTGAAAAGAAACCCGAGTACGACTTGCTGTCCTGGCTGGAACCGTAAAGATCCACCCCCGCAACCAGTCTGTTGCCAAGGCTGAATATGTCTGCATCCCAGATATACCGCGGCGTGAACCCTATGGTGTCGGTGGTGACGTTATTTTCAAAGGGAAAGGATTCGTCGGGAAACTTGGATTCGCTGATCCTTTCGCGGTAGGACAGATCGGCCAGCACCTGTCCGTATCCGCCAATATCCCAATCAAGTCCTCCCGTAATATAAGCATCACGGGTTTTGGCACTGTCTTGCGGGTCCAGACTCTGCCGGCGGTCTTCGTCCAACTCCTCCTGGGTCAGGGTTCCCGGAAGGCCGAATCTGTCCTTGTGATACGAACCCGAAAGGTTCAGGGCCAACCGGTCGGTGGCATCATAGAGTACTTTGCCGCCGATATCGCCGGAATTGTAGTTATTGTTTTCCCTGTAGCCGTCGGTTTCTTCCAGGCTGCCATACAGGGAAGCGGCTGTCTTTTTATCGCCGCCGCTGGCGTGGGCATCGACTTTGGCGCGGTTGTAGCTTCCAAAGGTCACGCCGCCGGTGGCGCTGAACTGCTTAGAGGGGGTCTTGGTGATGATGTTGATCACCCCGGCAGAGGCATTGTCGCCGTATAGAACCGTTCCGGAGCCGCGCACGACCTCGATCCGCTCGATCTGCTCGATCGGTATCTGGGCCCAATCCACGGCGCTCAGATCGACCTCGTTGACCCGCCGGCCGTCGACCAGAACCAGCGTGTTCTGCGTCGCGGTTTCACCGAACCCGCGCAGGTCCACAGCGGACGTGTTGCCGTTTCCGAGAGGATCCCGCACGACAATCCCTTCTTCACCGCGCAGCAGATCGGCCGCGGTCTGCGCATTCGTGTTGCGGATGTCTGCGGGCGTAATGATGCTCACGTTCGCCGGTACTTTTCGAACCTGCTGTTCGATCCGGGTTCCCGTCACCAGTACCTCAGGCAGCGTTGCCGCAGATGGGCCGGTTTGCGGAGCCTGTTGGGCGCCGACGCCAAGGGGCAAGAATACCGATGTGATCAAGAGCACCCGCAGAAATCGTCTGGTCATTTGTCATCTCCTTGTCATGGTTCGTTTCGGGTCAAGAACTTTTGGGGCACCGGCGTCACCCGCGGCACTTTGCCAAGCGGGCTTTCATCCACCAGCAACTTGCACCCGTAGGTGGACTCCAGGTTCTGAAAGGTCAGAACTTCAAAGGGCAATCCCAGGCAGGCAATGTCGCCGCCCTTCAGGAGCAGGAGCCTGTCGCCGTACATCGCGGCCAGATTGACGTCATGCGACACCATGACCACCGTCACCTGCTTTTCGATTTTCAATTTCTCCATCAGGTCCATCACCCGCACCTGATGGGAGAGATCGAGGGAGGCGGTGGGCTCATCCAGCAGAATGATTTCCGGTTCCTGGCACAGAGCGCGCGCGATGAATACCCGCTGCTGCTCCCCGCCGCTGAGCTGGTCCAGCTTGCGTCCGGCCAGCTGGCTCACCTCGGTAATCGCCATCGCCTGACGCGCGTTTTCGATGTCCTGGTCCTGCGGTATGCCCAACACATTCTGGTGCGGGGCCCGGCCCATCAGGACGGCTTCTTCGACGGTAAACGGAAATCCGACCTCGAGCCGCTGGGGAACGTAGGCGATCCGCCGGGCCAGTGACTTGTACGAAAAGCTGCGGATATCCTGGTCGAATATCCGGATCCGGCCGGCTTTGGTTTTCAACACGCCGGCCATGAGCTTCATCAGCGTCGTCTTTCCCGACCCATTCGGGCCGATGATGATGAAAAAATCGCCGGCGGTAATGGAAAAAGAAAGCCGTTTCAACACGGCGTGGGTTCCGAAGGTGTAGCTCAGGGTGTCGATCGCAACTGCCGTTTTCATTGCTTTGACTTTTTCAGCAGAAAAATAAACACAGGCGCTCCGATCAGGGCCGTAATCACGCCGGTCGGCATTTCCCCCTGCTGCGGCAGCGTGCGGGCCAAAAGGTCGCAGACGACCAGATAGGCGCCGCCGCCCAGAATGCAGGCCGGCACCAGCACGCGGTGGTCGGGGCCCCAGATCAGCCGCAGCAGGTGCGGCATGACCAGCCCGACAAACCCCAGCAGGCCGCTGTAGCTGACGGTCACACTCACCATCAACGATGTCAGGACCAGTAAAATAATCGTCACGGCCTGGACGGGCAGCCCCATGGTCTGCGCCGTTTCCTTGCCGACCAGAAGAAGGTTCATGGCGTGGGAAAAGAAAAAAATCACCAGGAAACAGGGACCCAGGATCAGGGCCAGTATGCCGGCCGTCAGACTGTCGGCCGAAGACAGGTCCCCCATCAGCCAGAATATGATGTTGTGCAACCGCGCGTCCTGGGTCAGCGACACCAAAAACATGATCACCGCCGAGCAAAACGCGTTCACCATGACCCCGGAGAGCAGCAGGGCATCCTTCTTCAATATCGTTTTACCGGACGACATGACCAGGATCAGCGCCAGGGTCGCCAGGCTGCCGATAAAGGCGCAAAAACTGACGCCGGGAAACCGGGCGAGTCCCAACGTGATGCCGATGATGGCGCCGATCGCGGATCCGCCCGAGATTCCCAGGATGTAGGGCTCAGCCAGCGGGTTTCTGAGCAGCGCCTGAAAGACCAGGCCCCCCAGCGAGAGCGTTGCACCCACCAACGCCGCCAGCAGGACCCGCGGCAACCGGAGGTGCCAGATGATCATTTCCAAAGTGGCGTTCGGTTCACCCTTGCCGAAAATGACCGCGAGTGAAGCCCCAATGCCCTCGCGGGACGACCCGCTGGAAATGGCCAGAAGCACGGCCACGGCAAGGATAGCGGTCAGCAGCAGCATCACCATCGAGAGGCGATAGATCACAGATTTCGGGGCTGTGGTCACTGGGAATTTCCAAAAATTTCCGGATGAATGAGTTTCACGAGCATTTCCAGGGCATCCACCAGGCGCGGGGAGGGCCGATCGAATAAGTCCGAATCGACGATCTCGATGCGCCGATCGCGGACCGCCGGAATGTCAGGCCAGCGTTGCCATTCGGCCTTGATCTGGTCGAACGAGGCCCCGCGGGTCATCGATGTGATGATGATGATTTCGGGCGCGAGCGCCAGAACCTGTTCGCGGTTGAATCGCGGGTAGGCCGCGCTGCCGGCGGCCAGGTTTTGCCCCCCGGCCAAAACGATGAGTTCGTTGATAAATGTATCGGTCCCGATGGAGACGATCGGGGCCACCCCGATCTGAAAAAAAACGCGCGGCCGGTGAGTCGTCTGTGCCACCTGAGCGGTGACTTGCCGAACCCGGGCGTGCATCTCATCGGCCAGCCGGCCGGCTTTCTCATCGACATTCAGCAGCCCGCCGATCTCGATCACCGTTTGCGTGACAGTCTCGATGTCGCGCGGATTCACGGCGTAAACCGGAATGTTCAGCTCGGCCAGCCGGTCAGCGGCGGCTTTCGGGTTGCCGTCCTTGATGGCGATGCACAGGTCCGGGTCAAGGGCCACGATGCGCTCCAGATCGAGGCGGATATAGGTTCCCACCTTGGGCAGCGCGGCCGCGGCGGGCGGATAATTGCTGTACAGGGTCACCCCTTTCAGGCGATCCTGCTGCCCCAGCGCAAAGATGATTTCGGTGATGCTGGGTGCCAGCGAAACGATTCTTTCGGGGTTGTCGGACACGGTCAATTTTCGTCCCGCCTGGTCGACAACTGTCCTTGCATCGGCTGGAGAAAAGAAAAAAACCGTGATGACGGCAACCGCAAGCCAACCAATGATATCTTTTGAAAGCCGATTTCTCATCCTTCAGCCGTTTCGCGGATATTCTGAAAAAAACCTTTGATGGCAAAAAAGCGAATGCAGGTCTGCGTTGCGGATTCCATCCATGATGTCATTTTTCTTCTTCTCTTCTGCCCTATAGATGGCGGAGTCAGCAAATAAAAAAAGCCCTTCAAACGCCATTGGTTTGAAGGGCTGCACCCAGCTTTCTTGACCCTGCAACATCGCTGCGCGACTCCATGCTCCGTAGCGGCACAGCTTGTGGTTCAGGCAGGTCTTCTGGCTCCCCCGCCCGGTCAGCGGCCTTCCCATTCCATTGCAACGGAACAGTGGCGAATGAAGCTGAAAGGGGTTCTTCGGCCATTTCACTCAGTCGTACCCATCACGCCAGCGCATACGCGCCTCTGCCGCTTGGTCAACTGAAGTCAATCGAACGAAGAAAGTGGGGTTACAGCGGCGGGACCGCTCCCGATTTCAACGGGATTCCCTATTAAGCCCTTTCGGGCACCTAATAAGCAGTCTCTATGACAGGCGAACGGCTTATGTCAAGAACTAATCCGATAGAAGCGGCCACCCATTGCAAGATCGCGGACGGCACACGCCTCGATTCGTGTCGTGGTGAATGAGCAGAGCATTATGAAAAAAACTGATGAAGATGTCTTTTCACGGTCGCGGCATCAGTCTCGGAGAGACGACCGATTTTTTTCAGGAGCAATCGGTTGTCGATGGTAAAAACCTTGAGGCGGACCTGGCATTGCACCCGTAATCCCGCCAAAGAATATTCCTTGATTTCGGAATCACCGGGCCAACGACGAAGACCGCTGGTCGTTATCATGGTCAGCACGGTGTGTCCGCCGCTGTTGAATGCCATATTGCTGAGAACGAGGGCCGGGCGTCTTTTGGCCTCCGGTTTGTCTGAAAACGGAAACGGCACCGTCACCACATCCCACTGGCTACAAATCACGGAACGCCTCGTCATCGTCGGGGCTGTTCCACTCTTCTAAGGTTTCGGAGACAGCTGAATGGAAAACCGCATCAAACGGTGCGATGCGTTTGATCTTAACGGATTGGCCTTGAATTTCGTAGGCGACAAGATCGCCCGGCTCTATACCCAGGGCCCTTCTGATCTGAAGGGGGATCGTCACCTGGCCTTTGGCTGACAGTTTGCTGACGTGCAAGATCGATCTCCCGGAAAGAATTGAAAGGTTTTTTAAATATTCCTAACAATGGTAAAGAATGATGTCAAGTTTGAAATCTTTACAAAAGCTCTGTGGAAAATGCTTCCGCAACATCAAAGATGGGCCAAACCGCGATCTTTTGCTGAACATTTTTTAGCTTGACCCTCGGCATCATTGAATGACAATAGTGATGATAAACCAGCAGAAAGGAGGAAAACAAGATGCTCGAAATCAAAAATGCGGTTGCGGTGATTACCGGCGGGGCCAGCGGCATCGGCTTGGCCGTGGCCCGGTACTGGCATCGAAACGGCGGCAAACTGGTCCTGGCCGATGTGGCCGCCGAGGGCCTGGCCAAGGCCGCCGCGGAGATCGGCGGGGATGTGGCCACGGTGGTCTGCGATGTCAGCAGCGAAGCGGACTGCGCCCGCCTGGCCGACACGGCCATCGAGAAATTCGGGGCCATCAACCTGATCGCCCCGTTTGCCGGCATCATCAAGGACGGCCTTTTTCTGTCCACCAGCCGCGAGACCGGCAAGGTCGCCAAGAAGATGCCGCTCGAAAACTGGCAGAAGGTGGTCGACATCAATATGACCGGCGTTTTTCTGACGGTGCGCGAATGCGCCGAGCGCATGATCAATCACGACTGCCGCGGGTTGATCTGCCTGGTCTCCTCGACCGGATCCCTGGGAACGGCCGGACAGCTGAACTACTCATCCACCAAGGCCGCCATGTCGGTCATGCCGAAGGTCATCACGGCCGAGTTCTTCCGCCGCGGTCTGGCCGACAAGATCCGCTGCGTGGCCATCGCCCCCGGTTATGTGGGCACCCCCCTGGTGAAGGGCATGAACCAGAAGGCGCTCGATGGCATCCTCGAAAACGTGCCCATCGGCCGTCTGGTCGAACCCGAGGAGGTCGCCTCCCTGATCGCGGAACTCTACCGCAACGAGGCCCTGGCCGGAGACGTTTTCTACATCCACGGCGGCCTGCGCCTGGGATCCAAGGGATAGTTGCAATTTAGTCAGAGCAGGTCGCGCGGTTTCCGCGCCAGAGACGAGTAACTACCCGTAAGGGGTGAACCCGTGGGGGCGACCCTCGTGAGGTGCGCCCGAGGGAGTTGGGGCTGATAAAAAAACAGGCACACAGGACCAATCATGGGCAGACACGCAGGTCTGCCCCTACTGTTTGCGCCCAAGGGATGGCGCCAGACCCTGTCACGCCTTGGCGTGATTGACGCCGAAATCGTTGTGTTTATCCGCGATCTTTTTTAGACCCCCATTATGATCGGAAACTACCTGGCCGCTCGCGGCGGGCTCACCAGCGCCTCACCATCGAGAACCGTCGTTCCTTCCTGATTGACGCACCAGGTCTTGAGCCGCACCCGCTTTTTATCGGCGATGATCTCGACCACCTCTGCCATGGCGGTCACCGTGTCACCGATCTTGACCGGCGCCAGAAAATTGAGTTCCTGGCGCATGTAAATCGAGCCGGGCCCGGGCAGAATCGTTCCCACCAGGGTCGAGATGAAACCGGCCGTCAACATCCCGTGGGCGATGCGGGACTTGAAAAACGTCTTGGCGGCATATTCCTCGTTCACATGCGCCGGGTTGAAATCTCCGGTAATACCGGCGTAAAGGTAAATGTCGGTTTCGGTGACCGTCTTCGAAAACCGGGCCCTCTGCCCCACGCTCAGCTCATCGATCGTTTTCCCTTCCATCGCTTCGCCTCCTTTTCTTGATCGTTAATCGCTCATCGTTCGGAAATGGTGACTGTCTCAATTCTCTTGTCCCACAATTTATCGAGCACTAAAACGATACGACCCCCGTTCGCCAAAATTGACTTTCCGTCACGTCGATTTTTAATCCTTACCACAAAAAACACATTCTCGGGCAGGCCTAAATGCTTGCCAGCCAGCGGCGGGCCTCCTCGATCTCACTGCTGTCGAAGTAGCGGATCTCGATCTTCACAAACGGCTTCACGATCTTGGTGTACAGCTCGATCCACTTGCGGTCGGCGACCACCGCCGTCCTGGTGATCTCCTTGAAGTGTAAATATACCCACTTGAGGTCTTCCCAGATCAGTGACGGTTCCACCGCACCGATGCGCTTGACTTCTTCAAGAAGGCGCACGTTTCCGTATACTGCGATCTTATTGTTGAGGACGGTCACGGCACGGTCGAAATCCTTTCGGCTGATGCGCCCGTCCACGGCGATTTCAACGATGTTCGAGTCAGGTGTCTCGCGTATTTCAAGCATGCTGATCTCCTTTTGTTGGGGTGTAGTTTAGTGCAAGACAGGGTCCTCTTAAATCTCGACTTCAAGTTTCCGGCGTATCGCCGCGAGCGTGTCTTTAAAGCCGTCACCCCATCATCTGCATTTGAACTGCGGGAATCGAACCCGCTGCCAGGTCACACCGCGAACCAGGGCCGGACCGCCA
>JBAPSB010000216.1:0-6207 GCA_049281435.1 Desulfobacterales bacterium | reverse complement strand
ACCAGCGGCTGTCCGGCCTTGACCCTCTGGCCCTCCTCCACCGGAATGGCGCGCACCGTGCCCATCATCTTACTGGAAAGTACGCTGGTGGTCTGGCTTCTGATCGTCCCCATGGCTTCGTAAATGTCGGGATGGGACGTCGGCTGCACCGCTGCAATCTCGACCCGCACGGCCTGACCCGCCTTTTTGGCGACCGTGCCGGGCCCGATGTCGCCGCAGCTGCTGATTCCCGGCAAGACGACTAAGAGAAACAGGAATATTCTCGCACGCATTGATTGACTCCGCGGCCGGTTGGCCATTCTCGGCGGACGATCACAGCGTCAGCGCAAGGAAGCGCGCCGCCGCCCGCGCCAGCTCTATGAGATGGGTCGGGAAGATGCCGATGACCACCATCGCCGTGACCAGGGCGCCGGTCAGGAACTTGACCGGTGCCGAAATGGAAAGGGCCGGCAGATCGTGGGCGGACTCGAGCAGATAGGCCGCCTTGATCACCAGCATGTAGTAATACAACGAAATGACCACATTGATCATGGCGATCAGAACAAGGGTGAAATAGCCCTGTTGCATGGCGGCAATGAAGACCAGCAGCTTGCCGGTGAACCCGATGGTGGGGGGAATGCCGGCCAGACCGAACAGCGCCAGCATCAGGGCCATGGCCAGCAGCGGCGAGCGCCGGTGCAGCCCGGCCAGCTGGTCGATCTGCAGACTGCCGCCGTCGCCGGCCACCTTGACCAGTACCAGAAAGCAGGTGAACTTCATCAACAGCAGGGACAGCGCATAGAAGATGGTGGCGGCGTAGCCGGCCGCGTTCATGCTCAGGATCCCGATCAATACATACCCGGCGTGGGCGATGCTCGAGTAGGCCATCAACCGGTTGAAGTCTTTCTGGGCGACGGCCGCCAGGTTGCCGACGGTCATCGAAACAATGGCCAGCGCCACCAGCGTCTGCGCCAGGTAGGTGCTGTTGCCGCTGATGGCGACAAACCGCATCAAAATCGCGACGGCGGCCACTTTGGATGCCGAGGCAATGAAGGCCGCCACCTGGTTGGGCGCGGCCTGGTAGACATCCGGGGCCCAGAAGTGAAAGGGAAACACCGCCAGTTTGAAGAAAAACCCTCCCAGGCTCAGGACCAGGCCGATGACGACCAGGGGTCGTTCGATCGCGGCCGGCAACACCTGCGCCAGTTCACGCAGGTAGACCGCCTTGACCGACCCGTAGAGAATGGCCAGTCCGAAGAGCATGACGGCCGATGCGCAGACACCGATCAGAAAATACTTCAGGCTGGCTTCGAGACCGGACTCCTGCCGGCGCTGCAGGGCCACCAGGATATACAGCGAATAACTGCTGAGTTCCAGCGCGACGTATATCGTCAGCAGGTGCACCGCGCTGACCAGGATCATCATGGCCAGGGTGCAGGCAAAGAGCAGCAGGTAGAACTCGGGGTGCACCTTGCGGTCGACGCCGCCAAGATCAGGGCAGATGCAGACGACCAGAAACAACCCCATGGACAGCATGACCTTGAACACCTGGGAATAAAGATCGACGCTATAGGTCCCGCCGAAGAGCAGGCCTTCCGATCGCGCCGCGGCCAGACAGACCACCATCCCGGCGGCCGCCAGAAAAAGGGCCGTGAAGAAATCGGCCCGCGGGTGGCGCGCCGGCCGCATGGCCAGTATCGTAAAAACGATTACCGCTGAGAAGAAGAAAATTTCAGGACCGAGAAGAAGCCGTTGCATCAGGGTAACCCGTTGATGAAAGGAATGGTTGCCGTATCGATCATGTCGAACATCAGCGCCGGGTAGATGCCAAAGATCACGATGACCGCGGCCAGAATCAGGCGCGGTATCCCGAGCCCGGGGGTGATGTCGAGCAGCCGCGCGAATTTTTCGTTGCGCGGCCCGTAAAAGGCTTTCTGGATCACCCGCAGCATGAACAACGCGCTGATCACCAAAGCGCCGACGGCCAGGGCGCCGCGCACCGGGAAGGTTCTGAAGGCGGAGAGAAAAACCAGCAGTTCGCCCCAGAAACTGGCCAGAAACGGCACGCCGATCCCGGCCAGGGCCGCGATGATGAAATAGCCCGAGGCGACCGGCATGATGCGGCTCAGCCCGCCGAGTTCCCCGATCATGCGGGTGTGCGTGCGGTCATAGATATAGCCGACGGAGGAAAACAGGAGGGCCGTCATGATGCCGTGCGCAAACATCTGAAAAACGGCACCGTTCAGGCCGTCCACGGTCACGGTCGCCAGGCCCAGGCCGACGATGCCCATGTGTGACACGCTCGAATAGCCGATCACGAACTTGAGATCGGTCTGCTTCAAGCCCACCAGGGCGCCGTAGACAATGCCGATAGCGGCCAAAAGGGCCATGAGCTGGGCCCAGTACTGCCAGCCGAGCGGGCACAGGAACATGCCGATCCTGAGGATGCCGAACGCCCCTATCTTCATCAGCACGCCGGCGTGGATCATGCTGACCCCGGTCGGTGCGGCCACGTGCCCCACCGGCGACCAGGTGTGAAACGGCCACACGCCGGCCAGAATGCCGAAGCCGATGTAAAAGAGCAGAAAAGCGAATTTCTGCTGCTCGGGAGTAAACAGCCCCTGCCGCATCAGCGTGATCACGTTGAAGGTGTTCAGGCCCGACTGGACGAAGAGATAGATCATCCCCGGCAGGATCAGGGCGCTGCCGGCCAGCAGGTACAGGGTCAGCTTCATGGCCCCGTATTCCTTGCGGGTGCTGCCCCAGACGGCAATCAGCAGGTACATCGGGAAAAGGGAAACGTCGTACCATATAAAGATGAAGAACAGGTCGAAGCTCATAAAGAGGCCGAAGACGCCGGCCACCAGCAGGAGGGTCAGGGCAAAGAACTCCTTGACCCGGTATTCCAACTCCCACATGGTCAATACGGCCGTAAAAAAAACGATGCCGGTCAGAAGCAGCATCGGCAGGTTGAAGCCGTCGGCCGCATTGAAGTAAGTGATTCCGAGCGACGGCTCCCAAGCCAGTTTTTCCGCAAACTGCAAGCCGCCGAGGCTTTGGTCGTAAGCAAAGAAGAGATAGGTGGAAAGAGCCAGGGTGATGCCGGCACAGACCGCGCTGACCCGTTTGATGGCCGTTTGGCGCTCCGGCGGGATGAACAGAATCACCAGCAACCCGATGACGCAGCAAAGGAGAATGGCGCTCAGGTAGGGAAAGTCGGCATATGCTGTCGGCATGTCAAACAGGTCCTGTGTGTCGAAAAAAGTCCGTTAGCCCCCCCGGCGCGAGCAGGGGAAGTCTCCGCGGCCGTTCGGGGCTCGGTAAAAAACAGTATTTCACTTCAGACGGCGTAAAAAAATCGGATCCGCATATCACTTCCTTTGATGTATCGACGACCGCAGGCCGCGGCGCCTTATCACCACCGGCTTGAATTTGTCACCAGTTCTGGTTGCGACCGATCGACCGGTTCAAAAAATGAAATAGACGCCCAGCAGCACCATGACCGCGAAAATGATCAGCAGCCGGTACTGGATCATTCCGGTGTGCAGGAAGGCCAGCCGGCGTCCCGCGGCGACCGTGCCGCGGCTGAGACCGTCGATACCGCCGTCGATGACCTTCTGATCGTTGCGGGCGCACAAGGCGGCGATTCCCCGGTAGACGAACCGGTCCAGCGCAAACCGGTAAAAGCGATCGAGGTACCAGCGTTCGGCAAAAAAGTCATTGAGCCAGGCAATTCGTTCCACAAACCCGATCTGCGCGGCCCCGCGCCGGCCGAATTCGAACCAGGCCAAGGCCACCGCGGCCGCCGCCAGCCCCAGGGAAGCAAAGAGCACCCAGCTGTGATGGGGCGCCGCCTCGATCACCACCGGACCGCGGGCCAGAAAATGCTCCAGCGGCGCCGCCCAGAATCCCAGCAGGAGTGTGGCCGCCGAGAGAACGATCAGCGGCCAGCCCATCAGGCGATCCGCGGTGCGGTGGTCGCCGGCGTCTTGCCCGTGGGAGCCGTCAGCCGCAGTTGGGACGCCTGGAAACAGGATGATGAAGATCAGCCGAAACGTGTAGTACGCGGTCAAGAAGACGCCCGCCAGCGCAGCCGCCACCCAGATGGGATTCGACTGGCCGGCCAGGACCCCGATGATCAGTTCCTTGCTGAAAAATCCCGAGAGAGGGGGCAGGCCGACCAGGGCCGCGGCCCCGATCACCATGCAGACCATCGGAAGTTTCAGGTTGCGGCCGCCCCGTCGTCCGATTTCGACCATGTCGTTGGTGCCGAGGTAGTGGATGAAGACCCCGGAGCACAGAAACAGCAGGGCCTTGAAACCGGCATGGGTGGTCAAATGAAAGACCCCGGCAAAAAAACCGCCGGCCGCCAGGCCCATGATCATGTAGCCCAGCTGGCTGATGGTGGAATAGGCCCAGACCCGTTTGATGTCGCGGCTGACCATGGCCATGGTGGAGGCCGCGATCATGCTGATGGTGCCGACCGTCAGAAATACGGCCATCGCGGTCGCGGAATGTCTGAAGAGCGGGAAAAGGCGCGCGAAGAGGTAGACGCCCGCGGCCACCATGGTGGCCGAATGGAGCAAGGCGCTGACCGGCGTCGGACCTTCCATAGCATCCGGCAGCCAGGTCAGCAGCGGGAACTGGGCGCTCTTGCCGACAATGCCGCCGAAAATCAGCAGCGCAGAAACGGTGAGAAGAAACGGCGACATGCGCTCGGCCGGCGCCGGTCCGTTCAACTCCATGATGTCCAGGTTGCCGAAGTGAATCAGCACCAGCAAAAGCCCCAGGAAAAACGCCACGTCCCCCAGGCGGGTCATGATGAACGCCTTCTTGCCGGCTTCGCTGGCGCTGAACTTTTCGTACCAGAATCCGATCAGAAGGTAGGAGGCCAACCCCACCAGTTCCCAGAAGATGTAGAGTTGAATGAGGGTCAGGGAAATGGTGAGAGAGGTCATGGCCCAGGCGAACAGGGACATGAACGCATAGTAGCGCCCGAAGCCCGGGTCTCCGGCCATGTAGCCGAGGGAATATACCTGGACGAGAAAACAGATGACGGCCACAACCCCCAGCATGAGCAGGCTGACCGGATCGAGCAGGAATCCGAAGGGAATCGTGAGGTCTCCGGAGGCCACCCACCGCATTCCGTAGCGGAGCGGTGCGGCCGCATGCCAGTTTCTGACCAGCAGCCACACGGCGCTCG
Source organism: Desulfobacterales bacterium (assembly GCA_049281435.1). Taxonomy (GTDB): domain Bacteria; phylum Desulfobacterota; class Desulfobacteria; order Desulfobacterales; family SG8-13; genus JARFQH01. The sequence goes on along the minus strand of JBAPSB010000216.1, from coordinate 1,025 downwards.
CCAGCGCAACCGATACGGCCGCGATCGAGACGGCGGCGGCCCGGCGCGGATGCGGCCGCAAAAAAATGATGATCACCGCGAAGGCGACCGCCGGCGGCCAGGTGGCCAGGGCCGCCAGCGTCAAGGTGGAAACCACAGGTCCGGATTCGATCATGTCGATATCATTTCAACAGGTTGAAATTACTTGGATCCACAGAGCCGGTGCGTCGGTACACGCTGATGATCAGCGCCAGCCCGACCGACACTTCGGCGGCGGCGACCGCAAAGATGAACAGCACGAACGCCTGGCCTTCCAGGTCGTGCCAGCGCAAAGCGGCCCCCACAAAGGCGATGGTGGCAGCGTTCAACATGATCTCGACCCCGAGCAGGATCATGACCAGGTTGCGACGCGCCACCGCACAGACGATGCCGAGCAAAAAGAGCAGTCCCGCCAGAAGCAGAACATGCCTGAAGGAGACGATCATTTATTTTCCTCGCTTGGCAGCACGGCGCTTTTCCCTGTCAGCTTGCCCAGGTAGAGGGCTCCCACGAGGGCAATCAACAACAGCAGGGAAACGATTTCGATCGCCAGCCAGTGGTGTTCGAAAACAAAGCGCCCGAGAGCCCGCGGCGTGGCCACCGCTGCGGTCAAGGGGGCGCGGGCGTCACCGTCGGTTATGACCACGAACACGCCGACGGCCAGGTAAACGGCGGCCATGACGGCAGCCGGCGCCCACTGACGCAGCGGAAACAGTTTTTCCAGCGGGTTCTCGACCCTTAGCATCATGATGATGAAAAGAAACAGCACCATGATGGCCCCGGCGTAAATGATCACCTCGAGGGCCGCCAGCAGCGGCGCACCGAAAAGGTAAAACAGCAGCGCACTGCCGAAGAAGGAGACCACCAGGTAAATCACCGCATGCACCAGGTTTGACCGGGTGATCGCCATCACCGTCGCGGCGACAATAACGGCCGCCAGCAGATAAAAGAGCATCGTATAAAGTGTCATGGCGCCTCTGGCTTCATACTCCCGGAAAATGACATCC
>JBAPSB010000215.1:0-16298 GCA_049281435.1 Desulfobacterales bacterium | reverse complement strand
CTTGAGGGCCGTGTGCATCTCTTTGTGCACGGCCGACTCCTGCAGCCGGTCCTGGTTGCGGAAGAAGCGCGCCCACGAATGCCCCGGGGCCGGATAGGTGTCCTGCTTCTCGAGTTCCCACCAGTGCGATACGTACGGATCGTGAACCACGACATCACCGCCCATTTCCGTCAGTTTGCGCACGATGATTTCCGAGCCGCTGTAGCGCGTATCGCCGACGTCTTCGCGGTAAGAGGCGCCCAAGAGGGCAATCCGGGAGGCGGCCACGATTTTGCCCATGTTGCGCAGGGCGTCCCGGACCAGTTCGGCCACATGCAGGCTGCGGGTGTCATTGATGTCGATCGCCATCGGGGTGATCTTGAACAGTTCGTCTTCGAATCCCATCAACGTGTTGTAGGCCCACACCCCCAGCCCGCCGTCCTTCGGCAGGCAATACCCGCCGATGCCCGGCCCGGGAAAGATGATGTTCGAATGCGTCGGCCGGACCTTGATGGCGTTGATGACCTTTATCAGGTCCACGCCGTTTCGTTCCGCGTACCGGCTCCACTCGTCGAGAAAAGCCAGAATAGCCGCCCGATAGGAGTTTTCGACGATTTTGCAAGTCTCGCTTTCGATCGGCTGGTCGAGCACCGTCAGGGGGAATTTCTCGACATTGAGGATGGCGGACAAAAATTGCGTCACCCGCTGCCGGGCGGTCGGGTTGATGCCGCTGCACACCCGCCAGAAGTCGCGGATCGAGGCCACGTAATTACGACCCGGCATCACCCTTTCGAATGAATGCGCCAGGACGGGCTCGGCATCATTCAAGCCCCGCTGTTCGAACGCTTTTTTGATCAGGGGATAGGCCACATACTGGGTGGTCCCCGGCGGCACCGTGGTTTCGATGAGAACCAGGCAGTGGGGGTCGATTTTCTCCCCGATGATTTTCAGGCTGTCCTCGAGGGCGTCGATGTCGGCATGGCCCCGGGTGACATTGCCGAAGGTTTCCTTGTGGTAGTCGCACTGGACATCCACGATCACGACGTCGGCCAGCGCTAAAACATCGTAGGTAAAGGTCGCCAGCAGCGTTTGCTTGTCCAGGACACAGCGCCTGATCATCGGCTCGACTTCCGGGTCTTCGGCTTTCACCGGAGAGATTCCTTTGTTGAGGTAGGGAATCTTCCAGAAAGACCGCGGCGAGGGCCTCTGCATGCCGATAACGAACTTGGTGGGCTTTCCGGTCTTTTTATCGGTGGAGTCCGCCACCACGGCGGCCATCACCGCGCCGACGAAGCCGATCCCCATGACGACCACGATCTCACGGCCCTTGAGCCGTTGTTCCTTGACGATGTGCTGGAGTTTTTCGAACTCTTCAGCGAAATCTTTTTCGGTCGGCAAGGTGTAGGTTTCGCCCGCCGGACAAACGGACACGGCGGCAGCTTCGGTATCGATGTCGGATTTAAGGACTTGTTTTTCTTTTTTCATCTTTTTTTAGGGTCCTGTCAGTGAAGGGTCGCGGTTGGAGAAAGGGTGACGTCGATTGCCTTAGGTGGTCATCGGTCCTGCAGTGACCCGAAATACGCTTTGATCGAATCCACTATGCGGGCGGCGGTGGCGCCGTCCCAGAGATCTATCTTGGGGGCGGCCGTTTGCGGCACCGAAAGTACTTTGTCTACCTTGCGCGCCAATTCTTCTATTTTGCAGAGTTGGTTAGTCCCCTGCGTCAGGGTGATCGGCCGTTCCGTGTTGGCGCGCAGCGTCAGGCAGGGGATGCCCAGATAGCTGGTTTCCTCCTGAATGCCGCCGGAATCGGTTATGACCAGGCGGCAGTTGAAAATAAGGTTCATGAAGCGACGGTAGCTCAAAGGCTCGAGCAGCTGCAGTTTGCCCGAACCGTTCAGGCGCCGGCTCAATCCGGAGGTTTCGATATTTTTTCTTGTCCTTGGGTGAACCGGAAACACCAGCGGGATTTTTTCGGCAATCGTCAGCAGCGTTTCGAACAGCTCTCTCAGCTTCAGCGGGTCGTCGACATTCGAGGGGCGGTGCAGGGTGACCACGCCGAATCTTTTGGTTTCGAGATTCAAGTCTGCGACGGTGTTTTCGGCCTGGATTTTTTCCCGCGCCATTTTCAGGGAATCGATCATGATGTTGCCGACCAACTTGATTTTTTCCGCGGCAATGCCCTCGCGCATCAGGTTGGCGTCGCCGTCCGGTGACGGTGTCCAGAGAATATCGGCCAGGGTGTCCGTCACCAGGCGGTTGATTTCCTCGGGCATCGTCCGGTCGAATGATCTCAGGCCGGCCTCGAGGTGCGCTACCGGGACCCCCAGCTTCACGGCGGCCAGGGTGCAGGCCACGGTCGAATTGACATCGCCGGCGACGACGACCAGATCCGGCCGGCCGCCAAAAAGGATTTTTTCATAGGCCATCATGACCTGCCCGGTCTGCTCGGCATGCGTGCCCTTGCCGACCCCCAGATGAATGGGCGGCGCCGGCAGCCCGAGGTCCTGGAAAAAGACGTCGGACATGTTCAGATCGTAATGCTGCCCGGTATGCACGATCACGGGCTCACACCACGGTTCAGCCTTCAGGGCGTGGTACAGGGGGGCCACCTTCATGAAATTCGGACGGGCCGCGGCAATCAGATGGATCGTCAGTTTTCTCATTGGATAACGCACGCCTTGGGTGTCGGGATTGTGGCCGGAGGCTCGCTGCACCGGGATGTTCCCTTTTCCGGCCGGGCCTTGCAACAACGTGGCCGGCTCCGGACGGAAAAGGGATATTCATGTCGGCACAAGACTTAAAAATATGACCTGAAGGGCAGTTCGGGAGCAAAGGAGAGGTTAAGCAAAATGCGGTTTTCGGTGTATTCGTTGGCATCGATATCAGATTTAACTTGTCGATAAGAATATCCCAGGCGCATGGAACCCCATCGGAACGGCTGCCAGGTTATTCCGACTCCGGCCAGGTAACTGTCCTCCTGGCGCTCAGGGATGGTGTCGATATACTTATCATTCCGGTAAGCACCGAATGCGTCACCATATAATCGTCTGTACAGCTCATAATCTCCGGTCACCCCGACACGGTAGAAGCGGGTAACCCCGTAGTTCTGGGCCGTGGTATTGAAGGTGCCCAAATCATACCCGGCTCCGGCTTCGAATCTGACCCCCCCTCTATCCAACGTCTTTCGCAGCGTCAGTTCACCGACCCCGCCGTTCTGGTTGTCGGTGACATCGTTTACCTTTATGGCCCATCCGATGTTGGCCGTCAGCAAAATGTCATTCTCGATCGCATAATTGACACCGACCCGCGCATCGTGGACGGTGTAGTCCTCGTTGAGCACGATGGTCGGTTGACCTGCGCCGGGCACCGTGGAAATACGTCCGCCGCTGTAGCTGACATCGCCGTACTTGTATTCAAAAAATCCGTCGGTTACCCGGGAAAACCGCCGGATAAGCCTAATCCTGCCGCCCCATATCTCCGAATCGCTGGAAGGTATGCCGATATATTCGGATGTCTGGTCGAATGTCCGTTGCGAATAAGTGCCCTCTATCTGGGTGCCCCATTTCGGCCCGAAAAAGTAGGTCAAACCGGCAATGCCCGTGTTGACATCGCTGTCTTCATATTGAGCGGTGTTGTCGTTGCGCAGGATCTGGTTGCGGTATTCCGCGAATATCGATTTGTCCAGCCCCAGTTGATGGTCGGCCCGCGCACTGAAATTGTTGCGCCAGTATTTGTCCCGGCCCTGCCTGACGGTCGGATCAATAGAAATCCCCGGTTCGTTTGCCCTGACATCATTGATGATGGTCTCGGAGTTCGGATCCTTGGTGAGATAGTAGGTGTTTCTGACAGACAGGGTCGTATCCCGGGTGATATCCACGAAACCGTTCAGGCCGGCGTTCACTCTCCAGTAGTTGAGATCGGTATTGTCTTTGTAGATCGTATAACCGGGATCGAAGCGGATATCGAGGCCGGCCGTTTGGCCCGCGACACCAGCGGTGAAGCCGGGAATGACCGTGGTAACAATATCCGATTCCGTGTTGTCCGGTGCTGAAAAAAGATTGTCGGTATAGTAAGATTCGACGTTAAGGCGCGGGATGAAGGTGTATTGGGCGGCATGGGCGAGAGAGGAAATTAACGGGAGAACGATAACTGCTAAAATAATACCAACTGTCTTTATCTTTTTCATATTATTCCCCTCCCCCGGTGTTTTGACGTCAGTTGGTGTTGCATCGTCGATCGTTGTTCGGTGTCTGTTGTTTTACAATTAACGACAAACACCCCACCACTAACATTTTTTTCAGGGAACGATGACGGTGTCATCGGCCCTGATCAGCAGGTCCTGTTCCAGGTTCTTGCCTTTGGCCATGTCTTTGTAATTGATCTTGTATACTTTCTTCTGGCCGCCTTCGCGCCGGATCAACAGAATTTCGTCTTTGGCCGCCCATTGGGTAAATCCGCCCGCCAGGGCGAACGCCTGCAAAACGGAAAGTTCCTTGACGATCGGATATTCACCCGTGCGGGTCACTTCACCTAAAATGTAAAACTTTTGACTGCCGGCGTTGACGACCGCCACGGTGATGACCGGAGCGGAGACATAATTTTTCAGCCCTTTTTCCAGAACGTCTTTGAGCATCATGGGCGTCAGGCCGGCGGCCTGAACGTCGTTGAGCAGCGGAAAGGATATCTTTCCGTCGGTTCTGACCAGGACCGTATCCAGGCTGAAATCCGCTTCCTTCCAGGTGACGATGCGCAGCACATCACCCGCGCCGATGGTGTAGGCGGCACCCGCCGCTTTGGCGGAGGCCGCCGAAGAGTCGACCGCCGCAGCTTCGCCCCGGCCGTATCCGAAACACATCGAAGTGAGAGCCATAATGATTATGAACGCCCCGTTGATCGCTGTCTTGTTCATTTAAAGCCTTCCTCTTCTTGTTGAATTGATATGCAAGATGAAATTACTGCGCACCGATGCCAAACAAAACAATCTTGATCGTGCGCAATATGATCATGAGGTCCATGAGAATTGACATGTTTTTGATGTAAAACAGATCGTAATTCAATTTCTCGACCGCATCCTCGAACGTATATCCGTACCGGTAGCAGACCTGGGCCCAGCCCGTGATGCCGGGCTTGACACTGAAACGCTCCCGGTAGTACGGAATTTTCTGCTCCAACTGCTTGACAAAAAATTCGCGCTCCGGCCGCGGCCCGACAAAGCTCATTTCCCCCCGGAGGACATTCCACAACTGGGGGATCTCGTCGATGCGCCATTTTCTGAAAACCCGCCCCGCCCGGGTCACGCGGTCGTCGTTTTTAGTGGTGAACACCGGCCCGGTTTTTTCCTCCGCATCCGTGAACATGGAACGGAATTTATAGATGCGGTATATTTTGTGCCCTTCTCCCACCCGGTCCTGGCTGTAAAAGACGGGCCCCTTCGAGTCGATTTTGATGAGCAGCATCACCAGCAGGTTCAGCGGCGCGAGAATAATCAGCAGGATGACCGACAAAATGATATCGGTCGCTCGTTTGAGAAATTTTTTAAGGCCCGATTTCTGAAACCCATCCGAAAAAATCAGCCATGACGGGCTTATGTGCTCCACGAGGAGTTTGCCGGACAGCGTTTCGTAAAAACTTATTCCATCAAAAACCTCGATGCCGTCGATGCGGCATTGCAGGAGTTCCTTGGTCGGCAGTTCGCCCCTTTTTTCCTTGATGGCCACCACCATCGTGTCGATGTTCAATTTGTTGGCCAGCGCGCACAGCCCCTGGTATCCCTTTTTCCGGATAACCGGCGTCTGGGCATCCGCAATGGTTCCCTGGTGGTACTTTTCGAGAACGATACAGGCGACCTGGTAGCCGCAATCCTTTTTCTGCATGATCTCGTTGTTTATTTTCTGGGCCAGCTCGTCGGATCCGATCAGGATGATTTTTTTGTCGAACAGCCCCTGGTTGAGAATCAGGGCGTAGCCCAACCGCCAAGAACTCAATAAAAACACGAGAATAAGAGCGCTGACGATATAGTTTCCCGTGTTGAGGATCGTTTTCGGGAAAACGATGTAGATCAGCGCCAGCAAAATGGCCGCCACTCCCAACGCCTGCAAAAGCTGAATGCACAGCTCGACCGAGCTTTTGGACGTGCTCATGTCGTATAAATCGCCGTAATAGAGGCATATCTGGCAAACCAGCGTCGCCAGCAGCATCCTCAGGGCCATGGAACTGTCGGGAATGAACGGCTCGGTGTGCTTGAGCGCGTAGGCGGCGGCAAACACGGCCAGGTAAATCACGAGCCCTTCCCCGAGAACGAAAAAAATATTTCGGATGGGATAATATTGTTTGAATACCCGAATCATTGTCGATTACTTACCCGGTTGAATTGAGGAAATGCGGCCCGGCCGGACCCCGATCACCCCTTGGGCCCGTGAGTGGTTATGAATAATATTCCCGCTTCTTAGCATATTTTCTATAATTTGACATTCTGTTTTCGTGCCAATTGAACACAATCCCCGCGATTTTGCCTTTGTCCACCAGTTCGATTGTCTCTTCGATATACTCTTTCTTCGTGACGCCGGCTTTCATGACGATGACGATTTTGTCGACCAGCCTTGCCAAAACACCGGTTTCAGCGGCCAGTTTCGGCGGGGGAGAATCTATGACGATAAAAAAATCACCGAAGCTCGCGGCCAGTTCATCGAAAAGCCTGGGCAGTCTTTCCAGGGACTGCAGCTGGTCGGGGGCGTGGGTCAGTTGACCGGCCGGCAGGATGAACAGGTTGTTCAGACTGGTCTTGACCAGCAAGGAGGCCAGCGGCACCCGGTCTGTCAGGAAATCGAAAATCCCTTTCTCGGAGCCGTTCAGCCCGAAAATTTTGTGAATCGCCGAACGGCGGACATCCGCATCGACTAGCAAAACCTTGCGATCGTAATCGAGGGCCAGGCTGACAGCCAGGTTGGAGGAAACAAAAGATTTGCCGTCACCGGGCGCGGCACTGGTGATCAAAATGGATCTGGCCGGTTTCCCGGCTTCGGGAAACAACAGGTTGGTACGCAGTATCTTGAACTGTTCGGCTTCATAGGACCTTGGTTTCAGCAAGGCGACCAGTAAACCGTTGACCGGCGTGTAACTGGTCGAATCCGTGTCGGAAGGATCCGCCTTGACGTAATCTCGAGTTCCGGTTGACGATTTTTGCGGCGCCTCGTCCCGCGGCGCTTCAGTCACCGTTTTCTCCCTTAAAACGACGACTTTCTTCTCCGTTTCGTTTCCCGCCGGAGTGGCGCTTCTGGTTTGGGTGCCTTTCCCGGTTGATTTTTGCACCCATGGGTCGCTAAAGGCCGGATCGCCGTTAACCTGGCTGCGGGGGGGCGGCACACGATCGTCGCCCTTCGGTGGCCGCCGGTCTTCGCCTTTGGCGGCTTCCACCTCGATGGCCGGCTTCCCGTTTACAGCCGTACCGAATCTGTCCGGCGGCCCGCCGCCTTCCGGCGCGGCCGTCGGGGCCCGGTCAGGAGCGGCCATATCCCCCTCGCCCTTCTTAACGGGGTCGCTCTTTTCACCGGGACCCGCACTTACGGACGTCAGGGGATCCCGCAGAAGCTCGTGGATCGTTCCAAGGTTGAATTCAGGGGAACCCGGCGCCGAATCGTCGAAACCATCCTCGGGGTCCGTGACGTTCCGGTCGAGGACCTCGGTTCGTCCGCTGTCGTCAGCGTACGGGGAGGAAAGTCCCGTCTTGGCTCGGCCTTGGTTCTCTTTTTTTGATTTTTCCAACGCTTTGTGTATTTTGCCCATCTGTATCTCACCAGGAACCCGTTTATAGAGTGTATTTCATATTAGGCGCTGACGGCTCCAGGGCCGCCGCGAGGCATTGCCTATACTTCTGATTGGCTCCGCATCCGGGGTGGAAACTTGATACTTGAAACTGGAAACTCGCCAATGGGAAAGCGAAACCGATTTGAAATTGACAATTGAATTCAGAGCCTTGCACCTTGAACCCTATACCCCGAACCTTCGACATTCATAGGCTGACAAAATTTCTGACGGCGGTCAGGGTCTGGTCGTTTCCCCCTAATGTCACAAAAGAAAAGGCCCCGATTAATACGAGGATGACCAGGGCAAACAGGCTGCACACGCCAAGCTCCAGGCGTTTTTTGTACACCGCTTTCAGCGAGTAGATGGCGGGGATCGTCGCGATGACCGGAATATTGAAATCTTCTTCCACCTTTTCCGGTCTCCTGTAGGACGAATCCAGGAATTCCAGTAAAAATGCCAGCCCGCCGCCCAGGCCCAAGCCAATGGCCATCGTCAGCATGAAGATCCTTTTCAAGTCCGGTTCAATCGGCTTTTTGGGAATTTGAGCCTTGTCGATCACCCGGAACTGCTCGCCTTTCTGCTTTCGTTCCATGCTGATGGAGATTTCGGATTCGAGCTTGCGTTTCAGCAGCGATTTGTAAAGATTGTCCATGTTGTCATAATCGCGCTTGAGCGAGACGAGTTCCTGTTCGCGCTTGGGAGTTTCCTCGACCCGCGCCTGATAGAGCCTGATTTGGGATTGAATGTTGGCGATTTGACTTTCGAGAACCGCCTGTTCGCGCAGCATCATGTTTTGTCTGCGAGATCCTCCGCCGGCCGGCAGTTGACCGGCGCTTCCGTCGGCCCCCGCCCCGTTCTCGAGTTCCTTGATCCTGTTTTTCAACCGGGTCACGTCCGGATGATTTTCGGTGTACCGCATCATCAAGTCAGCAAGCTGCCGTCGCAATGAACCGATATCGTTCGGGTCCGCCGCGCCACCGGGGGCCAGGTCTTGGGCGTCGGACATTCTGCCTTTCAGTTCCCTGAGATTCGCCTCTTTGGCCGTCAGCTGGCTTTGAAGGCCCTGCAGCACCGAAAGGTTGGTGCCGAGTTGCTCCGGCAGCTCGCCCATGAACTGCTGCCGATAGGCTTTCAACTCGTCTTCCTTTTCAATGAGGCGCTTGCGCACAGTTTCGAGTTCGCCTTCCAGAAACGTGTTGGTGCCCGCGGCCGCGATTTCTCTTTCAATCAGGTCGGCTTCGATAAAATTACTCGCCAGGGCATTGGTGATTTCCATCGCCCTTACCGGCTTCGAATCGTTATAGGAAATGGAGAACGTATCGGTGCCTTGCTTCTCGCGCGTCACCTTGATTTGAACTTTTCTCTTCACCGAATCAACGACATCTTCCATGAGAAGATCGGGCCTGTTTGGGGGTATCAAATTAAACCCCCTGATAACCCGCTCGATATTGGCACGGCTGGCAATCTGCTGATAGACGATGCTGAGCATTGCCTCGGCATCGTCGGTGACGACGGACCGGACGAATTCCTTGGGGACTTTCTGGGGATCGACCATCACCAGTGTGGTGGCCTGGTATATCCTGGGAGCCGTGAAGGCATAGTAAATACCGGCGATAAGGGTCAGGAAAAGCGGAATGAGAATAAACCAGCGCCGCCTGAATACGATATCGAGAACATCGGCTGGCTTAAGGGTGTCTGTCGATTGCATGGGTGATCCTCGTAAATTAGATAGTACGAAAATAGACGATAGGTTGAGTGGTTCAGGGTGTAAGGCTCAAGGTTTTTTATATCAACATGCCCGTCGCCGTTGTCAATACTCTTGTCGACCGATTCCCCTCCGATGGGCTTTCAATCGGGCGACACTGTAACGCATACAAGGCTCCGCCGGGTTGATTACCGGGATAGAAACGTATCAACTTACTCGAATAATTGTATTTTTTAACACTTTTTCACAATCGGGCGATCATCGCTTGGCTTCGCCCGGGTGAAAATTCGCCTTGAAACCGCTATCGATACACAGTAATAAAACTCTATGGTGGCGTTTGCTTGAAATAGCAATTAGCATGCCGATCAGGAGCATTTTGTTGCGGATTAGGTTGATTCAGGCTAGTTTCCTCTCGGATCGAAGGCTCTTTTCCGCGTGTTGGGTCTTCAGAAACACGCGGTTTGACGTATCAATTAGCTACTATAAATTATTTTCAAAATTTAATCATCCTATTTTTGGTGTGTTGGTCCCATGCGAAAAAATATCAAGGTATTATTGATTGAGGACAACCCGGAAATCTTGAACGGGCTGCAGAGCTTTTTGAGCCGGAAGGGATACGAGGTCATTACGGCGCCCGATGGCCTGGAGGGCCTTAAGATCATCGAGGCCGATGGCAACGCTTTCTCTCTGGTGATTACCGACGTCGTCATGCCGCATGTCAGCGGTCTCGGAATTATTGCCATTGTTAAACGCAAAAACCCTGACACACCGGTTATCGCGATAACCGGCATGGGGGAGCATCCTGAAAAGCTGGCAAAGGAAGCCAGCGCCGATGTGGTTCTTATAAAGCCCTTTGAACTGAAGGATCTTAAAAGGCACATCGAAACGCTGCTCGCCAAAACGGCTTGATCTCGAGGGCTTCAGCGAATGGTCCCGGGCTCGGCTTGGCCGTTCACCATGCGCGCCAACATCTGGCTCAACTCGGCCACGTCCACTGGCCTTTCAAGGTAACCAACGATCCTCTCATCGTTCACAAAAGGGCCCTGGTTTGTTGCGGCGGGGAGCCCGCTCCGGAAAACAGCGATCCGGGCCAGCGGATCGAGCGACAAGATCCGGTCGACACTCCCATTCTCGTTTAGGACCGTTGGGTCGAGGTCCAGCAGGACCGCCTGGGGCTTTTCATTGGAGTATTGGCTCGGCAGGTCGGCGGCGGCAGACACCATCACGGGCCGGAAGCCGATACATTCCAGCACGTCACGCAAGATGGCCTGTTCTTTGGCGCTCGGCTCGAAAACAAGGACCCGCTGGCCGCGGCCTTTGAGGATGTCGTGCTGGTTTTTCCGGCCGCCGCCATCGGTCCCGCCGACCAGCGGCAGGCGCAGCGTGAATGTCGCGCCCTTTTGCGGTGAGGAATCTACGCTGATGTCCCCGTCGTGGCCCCTGATGATGCCGTAGGAGGTCGAAAGCCCGAGGCCGGTCCCCTGGCCGACCTCCTTGGTCGTGTAGAAAGGATCGAAGCACCGTTTGGAGGTCTCCGCATCCATGCCGTCCCCGGTGTCGCTCACCCTGACGACAGCCATCGCCCCCACACGCTGCGCGTCGATTTGAATGATGCCGCCATTTGGCATCGCATCCCGGGCGTTCGAAAAAAGGTTCATCAGGACCAGGCCGAGACCGGCTTGATCGCCGGTAATGGGCAGAGACTGGCACAAGTTGAGCCGGATCTCGATTTTAGCACTGAAAGACTTGCGCACAATCTGGTAAATTCCGGCGACGATGGTGACGAGATCGACTTTTTTGAACTCGCGCGCGATCTCCTTGCGTGAAAACTGCATCAGCCGTTCGATCAGGTGCGCACCTTTTTTAACCGCGGTTCCGATTCGTCCCACGATTTCCAGCAGCTCCGGATCGTCCGGATAATTTTCCTGAACCAATTGGCTGTTGACCAGAATCCCGGTCAGGGTGTTCCGGAAGTTGTGTGCCACACCACTGGCGATCGTGCCGATCGCCTCCATCTTCTGGGCGTGCTGCAGCTGGATTTCCAATCGTTTGCGCTCGGTAATATCCGTGATCAGCATGATTCTGCACTTGGCGTCGTGGTCGACCCGAAACGACTTGACCGTCACCAGGCGCCCGCCCATATCGATCGGATTGTTTTCACCGATTTCGGTCATGCGCGCCCCCCCGGCACCGAGAAGCTCATCGATCCGCGCCTGTTGCCCGGCCTCGAACAGACGTTCCGGATTCGCGGCGAGTATTTTTTCGAGGGGCAGCGCAAAAAGCCTGACGGCCGCCGCATTGGCATACACCACGGACCCCTCGACAATTTCGATGATGCCCTCCTCCATGCTCTCCAATATGGTTTTCAAGTGCTGGTTCCGCGAGAGCAGTTCGCGCGTCAGTTGCCGCGGTGACACCTGATCGAGGCCCAGAACGTGCCGCGACGGTAGTGTCGTCGTCGGCTCGGTCGCGGATTTCAGGATGTCCAGGACATGCCGGACAATACTGGCGAAAGGACCCTTGGCGATGTAGTAATCGGCGCCGATCTCCTCGTAATCAGACCCCATTTCGGCCACCACCGCCGATACGACCACCAGCCGGCAATTGTTGAGGTGGTCCATTTTACGAATTATCCGGCACAGCTTGTCACCGTCGATTTTGGGCAGGATCAAATCAAGAAAGATGATGTCCGGCGTCGCCTCGGTCAGCAGGTGCAGGGCGGAAAGGCCGTCCGCGGCGCTGCTGACCTCGTGTCCGGCCTCTTCCAGCCGATGCGTGAGGTATTTGAGAAAAACCCGGTCGTCGTCTATCAGCAGAATTTTCATTTTGTTTGTGACAGCCTTTCAGTGTACATACCGGTTAAGACATTCTTGAGGTCACTGAGCATAGCGGCCAGCCGGTCCACCCCCGGCCCGGCGGCCGACAAATCGCCCTTCGCGCCCGCCTCCTCGAGTGAGCGTGCCATCCCTTCCGCCGCCTCGGCCTGAAACAACTTGACCATGCCCTTGATGGCGTGGGCCTGGCGGCTGAAGGTGGCCGGGTCCCGGTCTTTCAACGCCTGCCGCATAAGATCGATCATCGGCGGAAAATCCAAGAGAAACAGGTCGACCACCTCCTTGAAGAATTCCCAATCCTGGTCGAAGGCCTCCTGAAGGACCTTTTTGTCAATGGAAACGGGCGGCTCAGTTAGTCCGTTTCCTGTTGCGGGATCTGTTTCCGGCGCGCCGCGGCCGTATTTTCGGCGCGCAATTCCTGTTAAAACCTCTTGCAGCTTTTCCGGCGAAATCGGTTTCGACAGGTAGTCGTCCATTCCGGCTGCCAGGCACTGCTCGCGATCGCTCTTGCCGGCATGGGCCGTCAGGGCGACAATCGGCACATGCGGTCCATCCGCATGGCCCCGCTCCGCCGCGCGCACGGCCCGGGCGGCCTCGAAGCCATCCATCACCGGCATTTGAACATCCATCAGGATCAGGTCAACGGCTTCGGTCGCCAGCTTTTCGAGAACCTGGCGCCCATTTTCCACCACCGCCACGTCATGGCCCCAGCGTTCCAGCAGCCGGTAGATGAACTTCTGGTTGAAAGGGGTATCCTCGGCCACCAGGACCCTTAACGAATGCCCGGCGCCGGCCATCTTTTCCTTGCGGGCCTTTTGGCTCTCTGCTTCGCCGGTTTCAGGCAAAATCCGCAACACCTCGACCAGGGCCCGTTGAAGTTCAACGGGGCGGACCGGCTTCATCAGGCACCGGAAAAAACCGGCGTCGTCAGCATCGGTGGCGACCTCGAGATGAGGGTAGGTCAACATGATGACAATCGGCAGATCGATATCCTTCTGCTGCGATATCCACCGGGCCAGATCCAACCCGCTGGAGCCCGATAACGAGGCGTCGATCAGGGCGACCTCGCAGCGCTCCGCCGCCGGTACGCCGGTATCGAGCAGGCACCGCCGGGCCTCCTCGCTTCCGGCGACCAGTAAGGGCTTCATCTTCCAGGACTCCAGGATCTCGGCGATAACGGTGCGGTTGGACGCATTGTCGTCGACGACAAGGGCTTTGATCCCGGCCAGTGCAGACGGCACCATCGATGCATCCGTTCCGGCCGCCTCCGCTAAATTTCCGAAACAAGCGGTGACATGGAACGTGGACCCTTTTCCCAAATCGCTTTCCACCCACATCCGGCCCCCCATCAGCTGGACGATCTGGGTCGAAACGGCCAGGCCCAGGCCGGCACCGCCATACCGGCGGGATTTAACGGCATCGGCCTGGGAAAAAGCCTTGAAGATATCGGTCTGCTTGTCTGGGGCAATCCCGATTCCGGTATCGCTCACGGTGATGTGCAGGCGGGTGCCGACATCATCGGTTGGCTCGCGAACCATGCGGACCACCACTTCGCCCGCATCGGTAAATTTATAGGCATTGTCCACCAGGTTGAGCAACACCTGGCGCAACCGCCCCGCATCGCCGTGAAGTTTTGCCGGCACGTTCGAATCCACGCGATAAACCAGCTCCAGAGCCTTGGCGTGACATTTCATGGCCATAATCCGCAGGGCCTCTTCCAGAATTTCGCGCGGACTGAAAAGGGTTTCTTCCAGGTCCAGTTTGCCGACCTCGATTTCGGAGTGATCGAGGATGTTGTTGATGACGGCCAGCAGGGCGTGGGCGGATGAAATGGCGACATCCAGGTCTTCACGCTGCCGCCGCTGCAGCTGTGTATCGAGCACCAATTCCACCATGCCGATAATCGAATTGAGCGGGGTGCGGATTTCGTGGCTCATCTTGGCGATAAATTCGTTTTTGGCCCGATTGGCCGCGTCGGCGGCCAGTTTTTCCCGCTGCAGCGCTTCGGCCCGTTTGCGTTCGGTGACATCCCTCAAAAATCCGCTGAATCCGGCCGTGCGGCCCTTTTTGTCCTTGAGAAGCGCCACCGAGGATTCCAGAAAGCGCCGGGAACCGTCCTTGCGGATGAACCCCAGGCCGACCGATGTTTCCGCAATCCCCGAGGTGAAGACGCGGTTAAACGCCTCGCCCACCAAACGGCGGCTCTCGGCATCCAGCGGGATTTGCCTGTTCAGAGCGCCCAATTCCGTTCTGGAATAGCCGAGAATATTGCACATGGCATCGTTGAAAAAGGTCATCCGGCCCTGGGGGTCGACCTCGTAATACCCGTCCTGGGTGGTTTCAATGATCGATCGGTATTTCTCCTCGCTTTCACGCAGGGCTTCCTCGATGACCTGCCGCTGATTGATCGTGTACTGGGCATGAGACCCCAGCAGCAGCAGCAACGCCAGGATGGTCAGCCGCGGCCAGATGACACTGATGTCCGGGCCGAACAACCGGCCAAAAAAATCCACATCATAGGACAGAAAAATGTAAAGGACCGAATCGAAAATGGTGTAAAAAGCGGCCAAGGCAATCCCGATCAGGACCATCTGATCCCAGAAACGCACCTTGACCTTTTGTTTCTTCCCGGGAAGCGGCCGGTTCCCGAGTGCCCCCGCATTTCTCATTAAGCGTCTCCTCTCGAAGCCGATGGGCTCTGAAAAAGCCAACGATCACATGCCGTATTCTATCCGTTTTTCCCGATTTCGGCAAAGCGACCGTAATTTTCCATCCAGCCCGGGCTTCCGGCCGGGCAAAGGAACCGGATGGCCATGGCCGTCTTTTGCTATCGGTTACCCGGGCGGAGGCGACTTCTTGGTGCTTGGGGTTCACGAAAAAATAAATTCGTAATTTCAGGTGTTGGGGCGCCCGGTCGGCGAGGCGCGAAAACGCTGGAATATCTGGATATTCCAAGTCTTCGCACCGGCCGCTGGACGGGATGGATCGACCTCTGAAACGTGAAGTTATTTTTGAGTGAGCCCTTACCAGCAGGGTGTTAAAAAACGCCGGGACGTGCACGCTTCATGAATAGCTTCGGAACATCGGCAGTCGGGCGGGGGTCATTCGCACTTGTAGCGGGGAAATTTCCGGCGATCGATGCCGCTGCGCCGGTCCTGGCGGGCTCTTCTTTCTGGGAGGTGGATTGAGTAGGAGTAATTTCTGCGATCCCCGCCGGTTCGCCTGCCGCCGTTGTCGACCAGCATGAACTTGTCGTAGGGATTGGTTGAAATCGTAAAGATATCGGTCTCGGAGTAGCGGTTCATGCGGTCCTTCTTACATCTGTTCTCACATTTAGCCATGCGGACGACCCTCGAAATTTTCTTTGCGAAGCCCAACATCAGGCGGGTGCAAAAATGATGACTAAAAGATGACTAAAAAGGGTTATAAAAAATGCACCATCCGAAATATATTACCTACATTTCAAGCGAAATCGACGCTGTGCGAGTCGTATTCGTAATGATAACAGCAGGATGATTTTCCATGAAGGTCATTATTGATTTCTGAAACAGATGCACCTTTCATGCCATGGGCCAATCAATAGGGGCGGCGCAATCTTTTCGCGGCCGTGTATTAATATTTTTTTATTATCTCGGTATTTTATGCCGTGAAGGGGGGAGAGGGGCACCCCATCGAGATGCCGGAAAACGGAAAAGATGTGGTATTCAAGTTAGAAAATAAGGCAATGACTTACATACCCTGATGACCCTATGTTTCGTAACCGGACCAGGGTGTCCGGCCACCGCCGACCCTTTTGATATCGCACAGGGCCCGTGAGGGGTTCACCCACCCGATCGCCGGCCTAAAGTTCCTGATTGATTTCCGTGCCTTCGGGGGCGGGGATATTGAGGTCCTTTATCTTGTAAAGCAGGGTCTTGTAGCTGATGTTGAGGATTTTGGTCGCCTTGCTGCGGTTCCAACCGGTCTTGCCGAGA
>JBAPSB010000214.1:0-18421 GCA_049281435.1 Desulfobacterales bacterium | reverse complement strand
GTGTACTATCGCGCGGTGGCCCAGCTGGTGGCCTATGTCGTGCCGCTTGGCCTGGCGTATATCGGGGCCATCATGATGGCCAAGTCGCTCTCGACCGTCCGGATTGTCGAGGCGCAGTCCGGCCTCTGGTTTATCGTGGTACAGCCGATCGGATTTGCCCTCTACCTGGTGACCGCCCTGATGCAGGCCTTTCGGGCACCATTTATAGAACCGTTCTCCTCGAAAATAGATTGCGGTGTGTTGCGACTCTACGGCGGCTGGAAAGCATGGGCCTGGCGGTTGTCCCTGTCCGGTCTTCTGTTTGCCGTCGCGGCCATGGGCGCCGTCCTTTTCCTCGGCGGCTGGGGCGGACCGTGGCTGCCGGGCATCGTCTGGATGCTGATCAAGACTGTTGCCCTGATGGTTCTGCTGATCTGGCTGGGCACAAAATTCAAGCCCCTGACAACGGACCGCATGCTGCAGCTGTCCTGGAAAATCCTGACCCCGGTGGGCCTCGTCAACGTTCTGATCGTCGGCGGTCTGATTCTGTTAGGCGTGGGGGTGAAAAATTGACCCTGTCGATCGGAACCCAATGGACCGCATTTCTGATCTTTGCCGCCCTGTCGATTGCCGGGGCCCTCGGCATGGCCACCACCATGAGCATGTTCCGCTCGGGAATTTTCCTGATGGGCTCCTTTATCGGCGTGGCGGGCCTGTTCATCCTTCTGCTGGCCGATCTGCTGGCGCTGCTGCAGGTGATGATGTACGTCGGCGGGATGCTCGTGATGATCGTGTTCATGGTCATGTTTTCCAATGACCCGGGTGGATCGATGATGGCCGGCATGGAGATGAGTCCACCGGAGAATTTCTTCTCTCGGGGAATCCCGGTCGAGGAAATGGAAGATATGGACATGAGCGGCATGTCGATGACGACACCGGTGAAAAAATATGCAGCGGTTATCGGCCTCCTCACGGTCATCGGCCTGGTGGCCGTGCTGGTACTCCGGCCGGCATGGCCGGTCGTGGCGCAAACGCCTTCCACCGCTGCGGCCCGCGAGATTGGCGACCTGTTGATGGGCAAGTACATGATGGCCTTCGAAGGCGCCGGCCTTCTGATCCTGATCGGCATCTTCGGCGCCGTTCTCATGGGACGGACCGGAAAATTCTCGACGCGTCCCGGACGCGGTGAACGGGTCGCCCACGACCGCCCGCCCGCTCCGATCGCGGACACGCCGCTTGAAACAAAACAGCGGCCGACCCCGAAATTAACGGAAACAATAATCCCGGAGGCGCACGCAGACGTCAACTGACGGCCGCGCGCCGCCCGGCCCTCCGCGCTGGTCTACTGGAATTCGGGTTGGAGTTCGAAAGCCTCCGACTGCCGCCGGCCGGGTGCAGCGCTTCTTCGCCCGTGGAAGACCGGCCGGATTCCGGCGGGAACGAATCGTCCGGAACGGAATGTCAAGTTGACGCAATTCCCACTTCGCGAAAAAAAAGGGGCATCCTCATGGCCATCCCGTTGACCGCCTACCTGGTCGTGGCCGCCATCCTGTTTGGAATCGGCGTCTATGCCGTCATCGCCCAGCGCACGGGCGTAATGATCCTGATGGGCATCGAAGTCCTGCTGAACGCCGTCGGGCTGAACATCGTGGCGTTCTGGCGCTTTGTCCGGCCGGATGATTACAGCGCCCAGATATTTCTGATCATTGTCGTGACGATCGGCGCCGTGGAAATGGGCATCGGCCTGGCCATCATGATGTTGCTCTATCGCAACCGGCAAACGGTGCAGGTGGATAAATACGAGGACCTGAAGGGATGACCGCCGGTTGGCTCATTTTAATACCGGCACTCCCGCTGGCCGCCGCCGGCATCATCGGGATTGCCGGCCGAAAAATGTCCCGCACTGCCGGCTGGTTGACCGTCGCCGCAATTGCCGCCAGCCTTGTGGCCCTGATCGTTTTGAAGCGGGAGCTGCCCCTGACGGTCGGCACTGAACTATTGGCGATCGGAAACTATCACCTTACGCTGAGCTTGCGGCTCGATCGGCTTTCTTTTTACACCGCCTTGTTCGTGTCCGTCCTCGCAGGTCTCGTCAATCTCTATGCCTGCGGATACATGTCATCGGAAGCGGGCCGGGCGCGATTTTTCGCCCAGATGGCATTTTTCACGGGCGCCATGCTGACGCTGGTGCTGGCCGGCTCCTTTCTGGTGCTGTTCGCCGCCTGGGAATGGGTGGGCCTGGCATCGTTTCTGTTGATCGGCTTTCACTACCGCGAGCAGGGCGTGTCAGCGGCGGCGAAAAAGGCGTTTTTGATCACGCGGATCGGCGACATGGGGCTGTTGCTGGGCTGGATCTGGGTGCTGCTGCTGACGGGCACCACCGACATCACGGCGCTTCTCGATAAAAGCGGACTCGCCCGGATCGACAGCCGGACGCTGACGATCATCGCCCTGCTCTTTCTGCTGGGGGCCGTCGGCAAGAGCGCCCAACTGCCGCTGTCCGTCTGGCTGCCGCCGGCCATGATCGGCCCCACGCCGGTTTCGGCCCTGATCCATTCCGCCACCATGGTCGCCGCCGGGGTTTACCTGATGCTGCGCCTGTACCCGTTATTTGCGGCGGCGCCCGGTACCCTCGAGGTCATTTTCTGGATCGGCGGCGCGACGGCGCTCTTCGCCGCCCTCACGGCCACGGTGCAGGCCGACTTCAAGCGGGTCCTGGCCTGGTCGACCATCTCCCAGCTGGGGGAGATGTTTTTCGCCGTCGGTCTGGCCGGCCCCCTGGCGGCCTTTTTCCAGCTTGTCACCCACGGCGTGTTCAAGGCGACCCTGTTTCTGACCGCCGGAGCCGTTCAGCACGGCACCGGCCGCCGGGATTTAAGGTCGCTGGGCGGCCTTTACCGCAAAATGCCGGTAACCGCGGTGGTATTCGGCATCGCCGCCCTGGCCCTGGCGGGCGTGCCGCCGCTTTCCGGCTTCTTCAGCGAAGACCGGATCCTGGCCGCGGCGGTCGGCCGCGGCCTTCCAGCCGGTTTTTTCCTGCTGCTGCTTGTCTTTCTGGCCGGCGTATACATCAGCCGGGCCGGGGCGGCGGTCTTCGGCCGCTGGCCGGCAGCGCCGGAACCGGACAGCGAAGATCCGGACCGTTTCATGCAGGCCGCAATGATCGTCCTGGCGGTTTTCGTGGCCGGTCTCGGTTGGGCGCTTTCCAATAAGATCGGCCACATGGTTCCCTTTGAACACCACGGCGCCGAACTGACGGTCGCCTGGAAAATCGTTGCGGCCCTGGCCGGATTGGCCGGCATCGGCTGGGGAACGTTGAAGGTTTACCGAAAAGGACCGGTGCCGGCGCTGGGCGCGCCCTGGTCCGGTCTCGAATCCGGCTTGAACCGGGTGATGGGTTTCATCGGGCGTATCGTTGCGGGTTCGGCTCTGAAATTGACCACCGTGGAACAAACGGCCGACGGGGCGGCATCGGCGCTGAAGCCAACCGCGTTCAGCGCCGCCACCGGGTGCGACCGAATCGAGGGGCTGATAGACGCCGGCGCACGGCTGGTGCGTCAGGCCGCACACGCGGCGGCGGCCGGCAGCGAGCGCATAGAACGGGCCCTCGATAACCGCACGGCCGCAATGGCTGCGGCCTGCGTGCGGCTGGCGAATCGGTCCGATCGGATCGAGACCGCCGGTTTTTCCAATGGCCTCGATTCATTCGCGGCGCTTTTCGGCCGGGGCGGTAAACGAATGGCGTCATTCCAGACGGGCAAACTCTATCTGTACACGATGGGCCTGTTCATCTGGACGCTGCTGGTGATCGTTCTGGGTTTCATGGTCTGGGCGGCAATCGGGTAGATATCGGCCGGCTTCTGGCAGTTAACCTTCACTGGTGAATGGGATCGGATACCGTGTATCATGAAAGTGCCAACGGATGGGGTCATTTTATCCCCCTCCCTCGATCCCTCCCGCCTGGGAGGGAAGCAATAATTTGGAATCCACCTGAGTACTCCTCCCCCTTGGTTGGCGAAGCCGGGTGGGGGGGATTCGAATGTCTAGATTTTACCCGAGTACTCCTCCCCCTCGATGGGGGAGGCCGGGTGGGGGTGAATCACACCCCAGCATTCCATCATTCCACAATTCCATAGTTCCTCTTTCCAACGGAGCCTTTGCGCATGCTGAACATCGTTATCTTCTTTCCGCTTTTCGCCGGGCTGATCCTCTTGCTCCTGCCGAAATCCCGTCCCGGGTGGATTCGGGTCGCGGCCTTGGCCGCAGCGGTGGTGAACCTTATTTTCAGCCTCATCCTGTGGGCCGGTTTCGACCCGGCCGGCGCGCTCACGCCGTGGCGCACCACCATTTCCTGGATTCCGAGCATCGGCGCCACTTATGATGTGGCCATCGACGGACTGTCGCTGCCCCTGATCGTATTGACCGCCCTTTTGATGACCCTCACCATGGTTTACGTGACGCCGGCCAGGGATCGCGTAAAACTGCACGCCTTTTTGTTCCTGCTCATGGAAACCGGCCTGATCGGCCTTTTTTCCGCGCGTGACCTGCTTCTTTTCTATCTTTTTTTCGAAGTCGGACTGGTGCCGATGTATTTTATCATCGGCATTTACGGCCACCAGCGGCGCCGCTATGCGGCCGTAAAGTTCTTCATTTACACCCGCGCCGGCAGCCTGTTCATGCTGCTCTCATTCCTGGGGCTTTACCTGGGCACCGATCCGCGCTCCTTTTCCCTTTCAGAGATCATCGCCGCCCAACCGCTGGCGGGGCGCCCGGTAGCCGCCACCCTGGCTTTTTTCGGCATGCTGCTCGGCTTCGGGGTGAAAATTCCGACGGTGCCGATTCACAACTGGCTGCCCGACGCTCACGTCGAGGCGCCGACCGAGGGCAGCGTCCTTCTGGCCGGCATTCAGCTCAAGATGGGCGGCTACGGCCTGATACGGATCCTGCTGCCCACCCTGCCGGACACCGTCGGCCAGTATGGCTGGCTCCTGCTGGTGCTGGCGGTGGTCTCCCTGATTTACGGCGCACTGGCGGCCCTGGCCCAGAGCGATTTCAAACGCCTGGTGGCCTACACCTCCATCAACCACATGGGCTTCGTCACCCTGGCGGCGGCGGCCTGGGCGCTGACGGACAGCGCTTCGGTCCGGCAGCTGGCCTTGAACGGCGCGGTGCTCCAGATGGTCAGCCACGGCCTGCTCACCGGCGGCATGTTTTTCATGGTCGGCATCCTGCAGGAAGCGGCCGGAACGCGGGAGATGTCCCGGTTCGGCGGCCTGCTGGGACCCGCGCCGGTATTCAGCGCCCTGTTGGCGCTGCTGGCGTTCGGCTCGCTCGGTCTGCCCGGCCTTTCGGGGTTCATTGCGGAGTTCGAAGTCATTGGCGCCACGCTGTCCGCATCCATATGGGCGGCCGTTCTGACGGTCATCGCCCTGGTGATCACCACCGCCGTTTACCTGAAGGTGCTGGTGGCTCTTATAATGGGCGCGCCGCCGCCGGACATGCCGGCCGTGACCGACATGAACGCGCGCCAGTTGACGGCCGTAGTGCCCCTGGCAGTTCTCTCACTGGGCATCGGGCTCGCACCGTTTTTTATCCTGCGGGTGGCCGGAAACCTGACGCGCTATCTGGCCGGGCTGGGGGGTTGAGGTGGACGGCACGGCGCAATGTCCCATGGAGCTCTGGGCAATCGCACCGGAACTGGTCGTCGCCGGCCTGGGGCTGGCCCTCGTGCCGGTGGCCGGATTCGCCCGCGGACGCATCCGGTACGTCCCGGTCTGGGCCGCCATGGCCGGCCTGGTCCTCGCGATGGGCCTGACCGCGCGCATGCTCGCCTGGGAACCGCTGACGGTTTTTTGCGGCACCTATGCCGTCGACGGTTTCGGCACCGTCTTCAAGCTGATCCTCGAAACCGGCGCCCTGGTGACCCTCTTGATCCTGCTGGAGTATTTGAAGGGCCATCCGCTGATCGCCCATGCCCCGCTGGCGGTCCTGTTTTCAACGCTCGGCTGCATGGGGTTGGCATCGAGCCTCGACCTCGGGCTGATCGTCCTGTTCCTGCAGATGCTGAGTCTGGCCTCCTACCTGCTGGTCGGCCTGGTGCGCGGTCAGCCGCTCTCCAACGAGGCCACCTTCAAGTATTTCATCTATGCGGCCGCGGCACTGGCGATCATGGCCTACGGGCTCACGTTTCTTTACGGACTGACCGGCAGCCTGAACCTGAACCGGATCGGTGCCGGCCTCCACCCGAACACCGTCGGGATCTGGATCGCCCTCTCGCTGGGACTCATCCTGATCGGCTACGCGTTCGAGATGACGGTGGTGCCGTTTCACTTCTGGGCGCCCGACGTCTACCAGGGCACCACGGCGCCGGTGGCCGGTTTTCTCTCCGTGGTGCCGAAGGTGGCGGGGTTTGCCGGCTTGCTGCGCCTGTTCCTGTCGCTCTTTCCGGGCGGCCTGCCCGGTTGGCCCATCGTCATTGCCGTGCTGGCCGCGGCCACCATGATCCTGGGCAACCTGGCCGCGCTGCGTCAGAAACGGCTGAAGCGCCTGCTGGCCTATTCGAGCATCGCCCAGGCCGGTTACATCCTCATGGCGGTCGCCGTTGCGGCCCATGACGGCGGCGCCCTGGACGCGGTCGGGTTTTATCTGGCCGCCTACCTGTTCATGAACCTGGGCGCCTTTGCCGCGACCGCCCAACTGGAGCGCATGCTGGGAACCGACAGCTTGAGTGCGCTGCAGGGCCTGGGGCGCCTGAGCCCCTGGCTGGCGGCGGTGCTGTGCCTCTGTCTGCTGTCGTTGGCCGGAATCCCGCCCCTGTCCGGCTTCGCCGGTAAAATCCTGCTCCTGACCGCCGCCATGCAAGGCGGACTGACCTGGCTGGCCGTGGTGGCTGTGATCAACATGACGGTTGCGCTTTACTACTACGTGGCCGTGGCGGCCCTGCTCTACATGCGCCCGCCGCTGCCGGGCGCCGTTGCGGTGCCAGGCGGCCCGGCCTGTCAGGTGGGCCTGGGTCTCTGTCTGGCCGGCACCATTCTCTTCGGCATCTTTCCCGGGTGGCTGCTGGCGCTGACCCGCTTCCTGCCCCGCATGATCCACTGAAAAACAGGTTGACCCGCACCCGAACGCGGGCGGCAGCCAGCGGCTTTTGCCCCGTCGCCAGGCTTCCGTCATCCCAAATTTGAACCCGCTTCACTTTTAAACCGATCTGTGGCATTCTGTCTTGATCTTGAATCGAACCCTTCGTAAAACTCTGCGCTGGTCACTCCTGGCAGTCGCCGTTGCGGTCATCGCCGCCATTATCTGGCACGTCACGCGACCGGAACCGGTGGAAGTCGTCGTGCGGCCGGTCGAGACCGGACCGGTGGAGAAAATTGTCGCCAACACGCGGGCCGGCACGGTCGAGGCCTGCCGCCGCGCCAAACTCTCCCCCAGCATCGGCGGGCAGATCGCCAGATTGCCGGTCAGGGAAGGCGACCGCGTCACCAGTGGCCAGCTTCTACTGGAACTGTGGAATGAGGACCTGGTGGCCCAGAGCGCCCTGGCCGAGAGCGAGGCCGTTTCGGCCGAATCCCGGGCAACATCCGCCTGCCTGCAGGCCGAAGTGGCCCGGCGTGAAGCCGACCGCCAGGTCAAGCTGCGCCGCTCGGGGTCGGCCTCCGAAGAACAGGCCGACAAGACGATAACCCGGGCGGAATACCTGCAAGCCGAATGCGAGGCCGCCCGGGCGGCGGTAAAGACCAGCCGCGCCGGGGTGGGAGTGGCCAGGGCGAATCTGGACCGCACCCGTCTGAAGGCGCCGTTTGACGGCATCATCGCCCAGATCAACGGCGAACTGAGCGAGTTCGTCACACCGTCGCCGATCGGCATTCCGACGCCACCGGCGGTCGACATCGTGGATGTGAGCTGCTTCTACGTGACGGCGCCGATCGATGAGGTCGATGCGGCCGCGGTCACTGTCGGCCTGCCGGCCAGGATCAGCCTCGATGCGTTCGGCGACCGGCGCTTTCCCGGTCGCGTCCGCCGCATCGCCCCTTTTGTGCTGGACCGCGAAAAGCAGGCCCGCACCGTCGATGTGGAGGTCGAATTCAGCCGGCCGGAGGATTTCAAACACCTACTGGCCGGATACAGCGCCGATGTGGAAATCGTTCTGGAAGCCCGGGCGGACGCGTTGCGGATACCGACCCACGCCATATTGGACGGCCGGCGGGTGTTCGTTTTTTTGCCGGATCAGAACGTCATTAGAGAGCGGGCGATCAAAGCCGGTCTGTCGAACTGGGACGTCACCGAAGTCATCTCCGGCCTCGAGCCGGGCGAACAGGTGGTGGTCAACGCGGACCGGTCCGGGATCGCCGACAAAGCGCCGGCCGTCGTCACAAAGGAAATCCCTTGATCGAGTTGACCGGCATCGGCCGCACGTTCCAGGTCGGCACCGAGACCGTGCTTGCCTTGAATCAGGTCGATCTCACGGTTCGAGACGGCGAATACCTGTCCGTCATGGGCCCTTCGGGGTCGGGAAAGTCCACCCTGCTGAACATCATCGGCCTGCTGGACCGCCCGGACAGCGGCGTCTACCGGCTGGACGACGTGACCGCCACCGACCTGAGCGACACGCAGCAGGCGGCCGTCCGCCGGCACAAAATCGGATTTGTCTTTCAGTTCTTCCACCTCGTGCCACGTCTGACCGCCGCCGAAAACATCGAATTGCCCCTTATACTGGCCGGCATTCCGTCCGCGGAAAGGAAAATACGCCTGCTCCAGGCTCTTGACGCACTGGGAATTGCCGACCGCGCCCGGCATCGACCGGATCAGCTCTCCGGCGGACAGCGCCAGCGGGTGGCCATTGCCCGGGCCACCATCATGCGGCCCGGCATCATCCTGGCCGACGAACCGACCGGCAACCTGGACCGCGCCGCCGGCAGCGAGGTCATCAGAATTCTGGAGGACCTCAACCTGGAAGGCAAAATCCTGATCATGGTCACCCACGACCCCGAACTCGGCCGGCGGGCGAAAAGACGCCTGGCGATGCTCGACGGCCGCATCGGTTCGGATTCCGGAAAATCGGCGTGAAAACCCTCGACGTTTTGCGATTCAGTTTTCGGGCCGCGGCCGGCTATCCGGCCCGCACCCTTCTCACCCTGCTGGCGATGGCCATCGGTGTGGGGGCGGTCATCCTGTTGACCGCACTGGGCGAAGGCGCCCGCCTCTATGTCACGCGCGAGTTCACCTCCCTGGGGACCCACCTGTTGATCGTCATTCCGGGCCGGTCCGAAACGACCGGCGGGCCGCCGCCCATGATGGGCGAAACCCCGCGCGACCTGACGCTCGAAGACGCCCTGGCACTCAAGCGCGGCTCGGCCATCCGGCGCATGGCCCCGATCGCCGTGGGCAGCGCGCCGGTGGCCTGGCAGCAGCGCGAGCGGGAGACGACCATCATGGGGTCCACGGCCGAGCTGGCCGACATCCGGTCGCTGTCGATGTCCCAGGGCCGTTTTCTGCCGGCCGGCAACCCCTCGCGCGGCTCCGCCGTCTGCGTGCTGGGATCCAAGGTCAAGAGCGAACTCTTCGGCAACATGTCGCCCCTGGGGCAATGGGTGCGAATCGGCGGCCGGCGGTTTCGCGTGATCGGCGTGCTGGCCCCCAAAGGGCAGAGCCTCGGTATGGACATGAGCGACATCGCGCTCATCCCGGTGGCAGCGGCGCAAATGCTGTTCAACACCTCTTCCCTCTTCCGGATCATGGTGCAGGCCGGCGGGCGGGAGGCCGTGCCCCGGGCCAAAAAAGCCATCCTGAAAATCATCGCGGACCGCCACGACGGCGAGGACGATGTGACCGTCATCACCCAGGACGCCCTGTTGAAGACCTTCGACCGGATATTCACGGCCCTGACACTGACCGTCGGGGGCATCGCCGCCATCAGCCTGGCCGTCGCGGGCATCCTGATCATGAACGTGATGCTGGTCTCGGTGTCGCAGCGGAAAACCGAAATCGGCCTTCTCAAGGCGATCGGCTCGCCCCGCGGCCAGATCCTGCGCCTGTTTCTCTCCGAATCGGCCGTTCTCTCCCTGGTCGGATCTTTGCTGGGCGTCGTGCTGGCCCTGGTCGGCACCTGGACCGCCCGGCGATTTTATCCTGATTTCCCGGTGACAATTCCATGGTGGGCGCTGATGGCCGCCATCGCCGTCGGGCTGTGCGCCGGCCTCTTGTTCGGCGTTCTGCCCGCGCGCCGGGCGTCCGATCTCGAACCCGTACAAGCCCTCTCCCGGAGATAGCGGGCATGACCGTTGCTGATCTCATCCGGCTGTCGCTCGGGGCTGTTTTCAGCCACCGGATGCGCAGCTTTCTGACCGCCCTGGGGATTACCGTGGGCGTCGCGGCGGTGGTGCTGCTCACGTCTTTAGGGGAAGGAGTTCACCGCTTCGTGCTGAGCGAGTTCACGCAGTTCGGCACCAACCTGATCGGCATCACCCCCGGCAAAACGACGACGGTCGGCATTTCCGGCGCCATCATCAGCAATGTGCGCCCGATGACGATCGACGATGCCGAAGCAGTGAAGCAACTCCCGGAAGTGATATCGGCCGTGCCCGTCGTGCAGGGTAACGCCCCGGTGGAGTTCGAAAAGCGCAGCCGCCGGACCTACATCTTCGGCGTCGGGCCGGAGGCGCCGGCGGTCTGGCGCATCGGGGTTGCCGCAGGCCGGTTCCTGCCACCCGACGACCCGCGCGCACCGCGCGCCCTGGTGGTGCTGGGCAGCAAGGTCCGAGAGGAGCTGTTCGGCACCGCCAACCCGCTGGGACAGCGCGTGCGGATCGGCGGCGAGCGGTACCGGGTGGTCGGTGTGATGGAGTCCAAGGGGCAGATGCTGGGCTTCGATCTGGATGACGCGGTTTACATCCCCGCGGCCCGTGCCCTGTCCCTGTTCAATCGCGAGAGCCTGATGGAAATCGATCTGCTCTATGCCGCCGGCGCCGAAGCGCGCAAGGTGGCCGAGCGGGCCCGCAAACTGCTCATCGCCCGCCACGGGTCGGAAGATTTCACCATCACGACCCAGGAGCAGATGCTCGAGGTGCTCGGTTCCATTTTGAACATCCTGACCCTGGCGGTGGGTGCGGTGGGCGGAATTTCTCTTCTGGTGGGCGGGGTGGGCATTTTGACCATCATGATCATCGCCGTCAATGACCGCACGTCCGAAGTCGGGCTGCTGCGGGCCCTGGGGGCCGGCCGGCGGCAGATTCTGGCCCTTTTCATCGGCGAGGCCGTCGTGCTGGCCGGCATCGGCGGCCTGGCGGGGCTGGTGATCGGCACCGGCGGCGCCTGGCTGCTCGGGCTCCTGATTCCGGCGCTTCCCACCCACACCCCCTGGTCCTACGTCGTTCTGGCCGAACTGCTGGCGGCCGCCATCGGTCTGGCTGCCGGGGTCCTGCCGGCCATCCGGGCCGCCAACCTCGATCCGATCGAAGCCCTGCGGGCAGAATAGAACCCATCGTCCGGCTGTCGGCAAACCCGGATATCACCGGGCCGGGGGGCTGACCGTTTACCGGGCTGCGGCGGGTTGCGTTAAACCGGCGGCGGCGGTTTTTGATCAGGCGGGCCCAAATTCCACGAGCGCCCCGAAGGCAGAGAACCCGGCGCCGAAGGTGAGGAGCAGGCCCTTTTGTCCCGGCTGCGGACGTCCGCTGTCCAGGATGTGGCGCAAGACGAAAAGGACGGAAGGCGAGGACATGTTGCCGTAGTTCTCGAAGACGTCATGGGAAAACCGCAGGGCATCGGGGTGCAGGTTGAGTTTTTTGGCGACCTGGTCCAAAACGAGCGTACCTCCCGGATGAACCGCCCACCAGTCGATGTCATCGCGGTCAAGGCCGTGCCGTGACATCAGGCGCGCCGAAACCTCTGCCACAATCTGCGCGCCGATAACCGGCACCCGCCGGCTCAGGTGGTTTCGCAGCCGGCCGTTTACCGTCCGGTACCGCAGGTCCTCGCGGTACTGGGGCCACAAGCCCGCGGTAAAGTCCGTCAGACGCGCCAGGCCGTCCGGGTGGCTGTCCGGAACCAGATCGAGCACGGCGGCGACGGCGCCGTCACCGAAAATGGAATTGCTCAGGACCAGTTCCGGCTCATGCTCCGGAAAAATGGTGGCCGAGCAGATTTCCACGGCAATGCTGAGAACCGGCCCCGACCCGCTGCGGGCCAGCATGCCGGCGGCGGCTTCGAGATTCGGAACCGCGGCGCCGCACCCCATTCCCATCAAGTCCATAACGCGAATCGAGTGGCCGAGCCCGAGGTCACCCGCGACATACGATGACAGCCCGGGACAAAGATAGCCGGTGCAGGTATTGACGATCAGACCCGATATCCGGGCGCCATCCACGCCCGCCTCGGCCAGCGCGCGGCGGGCGGCGGTGACGGCCGTGAGGCGTCCGAATTTCAGAAAACGGGTCAGCAGACGATCGGGATCGGTGGCAAGGATATCCGTGTCGACATCCAGCCCCAGAAAACGGCCCTTGATTTTTCCGCCCAGCAGAATCCGGCGGTAAAGATCCCTTTGACCCGGCGTCAAGTCCAGATGCGTGGTGAAAAATTCGTAGGCTTCGGCCTGGGTGGCATACAGCGGCGGCGTGGCGGTGCCCAAACCCCTGAGGATTGTCTTCATGCGGCTTCTTTCGCCCTGAAGCCAACGAGGGCCACGACCCGAAACCAGCGCGCCGGCTTCACGCAGACCGTGGCGCCTTCTACCTGTTGCAGCAAGGCTTCAAGTTCACCGACTTTGAAGCCGCGCCGGATGGACAGCAACGCGTCGTGCCGCACCCCGGCCGGGCTTGTGGCCGACAGCAGCCCGGCCGCCAGCAGCGCACGGCGCGAACGCCGAAGATCGTTGATCAGCAGACCGTGGCGCACGAACCCGCGCAGTTTCTGCAGCAGCGAGACAATTCGGGCATCGCTGAAATGATGGAAGCACATGGACGCCACGGCATAGTCATAGGGGTGGGCCGGCTGGTGGGAGAAAATGTCCTCTTGCAGCAGATGCACCGCAGGGTCGTGCGCCCGCGCCAGTTTTCTTTGGGCAATGGCCGCCGCTTGGACGCCCGTTTCCAGGCAGGTGAAGTTCAGGACCACCCCACGCGTCCGCGCCCAGCGGCTCACCGCCAGCGGGATGTCGCAGCTTCCCGCGCCGATATCGAGGATGTTCAGCGGATTGCCGGCCCGGCCGTTGGCGGTGGCGGCGGCCAGAAAGCGCCGGACCGGAGCCATGCCGCCAAAATGGCGATTGACGATTTCCATGAAGCGGTAGCTGGCGACGGCCAGCGCCGCGTCACAGTCCGGACGGTCGAGGTACTCGGTTGCCATGGAGCGCTTGTCAAACATTCCACAACGCTCCGGTAGCCATCGATGTTTCGATTTCCGCGTACTTCTTCAGCACTGCCTCACGGAAATCGGGCGCGACCGAAACCGCCCGCGCGGCAATGCGCTCGCAATACCCGCACGCCCGACAGTCGAGGGCGGCACAGTCGCGGTCGCGGAAGCCCTCCAGAAAACCGGCCGGGATCCGGCCGGCCTCCACCCGGATCGGATTGTCCGGCAGCGGCCAGAGCATGCCTTGCAGCCGCGCCAGGTCGCGCAGCGGCTTCAAGCGCAGCGACTTCGCCTGACGCGGTTTCCAGAAATGACGCAGGGTCCAGAAAGACTCTTTGCGGATCTTTTCCTTAAACCCGTAGGAGAGCAGCAGGTCGGCCAGATTGCCGCTAAACCGCCGCTCGCTGTAAGCGCGGACGCGCCGCAGGAGTTCCGACGACGGGATCCCGCGTTCCAGCAGCTTGAAGGTCGTGTACCCCAGCGCCTCGTAGGCGGCCAGGTCCTCGGGCCGGATCCAGGCCGCCTTGATGAACTGCGACGGATCGGCCAGACGCACCCGCGAGCAGCGCAGAAAGCAGTAGTCGATAAAGAGCGTGCCGGTGTTGTCGGAGGCATGCGCAAAGCCGTTCTGGTGATAGACCTGCAGCGGACAGTTCGGCAGGCAGACATGGTTGGCGATGAGCTGCAGATCGCAGCGGACCGCGCGGCGGATAGCCGCCAGGCGGCTGAAGTTGCGGTTGATCGAAAAGCTCTCGAGCGTGATGGCATCCGCACCGAGGTCTTCCCAGAAACGGGCGCGCCGCGGGGTGTCGACCTGGGCGTAGATCCCGACCCGCACCTTGAACTCCGGGAAGCGGCGCTTGACCAGTTCCAGCAGAAACGGGGTCGACACGGTCAGCCGCCGCACGCCCATGGCGCCCAGCCGTTCCAGCAGCGCCGTCACCTGTTTTTGCCAGGCGCGGGTCCATTCCCGGTTGCCGAAACAGGCGCCGTTCAATAGGTAATTGAAGGCGATGCCGTGCTGGTCGAGCAGCGTGATGTAGCGCCCGAGGCATGCCGGCGTGAGCGGGGTCGCCAGGTAGCGGGGCCGGCCGCCGCTGACGCCGTCGGTCGGGAGTTTGCCGTAAACCTCGTCGACCGGATACGCCGCCAGTGCCGGCACCAGTTCCGGATCGTAGTTCGCTGCCAGCGAGAACCTGAGCGACGGGGCGGATTTCCCGGCGGTGCTTTGCGTCCCGACTGGCATGCGATCCCCTCTGGTGGTTGGCAGATTAGTTGCGGCCTTTTTCACCCGTTTCGATCCGGATCAGACGCTCGTTTTCGAAGTGCAGGGTCCGGATGAATTTGTTGGAACCCAGGTCGTATGTCCAGACTGCCATCCGGATCGGCCCCTTGATCAGTTTGGGGAGCTGGTAGCGCTCTTTCTCGTAGTCGAATATCTGGGAGGTGTAGGTGTTGTGCCCTTCTTCCCAATTGGACTCCGCGGTGGGCTCGCCGCAGATCTCCAGCACCCTCGCGGCGGTTTCGCCCACCGAAACCAGGCCGCCGGCGCAGCGCAGTGTGGTTTCGGCCGCTACATCGGTTTGAAGCCACGGCTGGGCCAGGAGTGCGCCAAGCAGCAAAAGGCAATATAACCGTTTTGCACGGGCGAAAATCGTCATGTTCATTTTAGGTGCACCCATACCCTCGCTGGTTTGAAAGCCCAACGGAAGGTTTCGGCTTTTATACAAAAATACCAAAAACTCCCCTCCCCTCGCGGGAGGGGCTGGGGGAGGGGGAAGCTTCTACTTGCGCTGCCGCGACTGCAGCTCCCGAACCGCCGCCACCACGTCGGCGACTTTGGGCAGGACAAAATCCTCAAGCGGCGGTGAAAAGGGCATCGGCACGTCGCGGGCGGCGACCCGTTTGACCGGCGCCGCCAGGAAATCGAACAACTCCTCCTGAATCCGCGCGGCCAGCTCGGCCCCGAAACCGCCGGTGCGGCAGGCCTCGTGCACGATCACCGCCCGCCGGGTCTTTTTGATCGATTCCGCCACCGTCCCCATGTCCAGCGGCTTGAGGGTTCGCAGGTCGATGACCTCGGCATCGATCCCCATTTCGGAGAGTTCTTCAGCGGCCTGCCGGCACAGGTAAAAGCCGGATCCGTATCCGATCAGCGTCATATCGGTTCCCGGCCGCTTCACCGCGGCCCGTCCCAACTCTATGACATATTCGCCCGCGGGCACCGGGCCTTCCTTGGCAAAGAGCTTCTTGTGCTGGAAAAACATGACCGGATTATCATCGCGGATGGCGGCCTTGATCAAGCCCTTGACGTCGGCGGGCTCGCTGGGAACCACCACCTTCAAACCCGGCGTGTGCACGAACCAGGCTTCCAGGGACTGGGAATGCTGGGCGGCGGCCCGCAACCCAGCGCCGTCCGGACACCAGACCACCAGCGGCACCCGCACCTGCCCGCCCAGCATGAACCGGATCTTGGCGGCCTGGTTGACGATCTCGTCCATGCAGCAGGTGACGAAATCGGAAAAGTGCAGGTCCACCACCGGCCGCATGCCGGTCAGGGCCGCACCCAGACCGACGCCGGCGATGGCCGATTCGCTGATCGGGGTGTCGATGATGCGATCCGGGAATTTTTCCGGAATGCCCTTGAACTGGCCGAAAATTCCGGCGTGGGCCTTGAGGTCTTCCCCTAAGATAAACACGGATGGATCGCGGGCCATCTCTTCGTTCAGGGCTTCGGCCAGGGCGGCCGAGCAGGTCAGGATGCGAGCGGTCATGGCTCTTTTTTCCTTTGCCTCACGGATAGACCAGCAGGTCTTCGAGCGCCTGCCCGGGTTCGGGCCACGGACTTTGTTCGGCGAATTCCACCGCTGCAGTCAATTCGATGGCCACCGCGTCCCAGATGTCTTTTTCCATGTCGGCAGTCAACACTTCTTCGCGAAATAGAAAGCGGCTGAAGCGCGCGATCGGATCGTTGTCGTTCTGCCATGCCTCCACGTCCGCCGGCCGGCGATATTTCTGCGGGTCGCCCTCGAAATGCCCCCGGATGCGATAGGTCCTGTTTTCGAGCAGGCTCGGCCCGTCGCCCCGGCGGGCCCGCGCCACGGCGGTTTCGGCCGCTTGCCTGACCTGCAGCAGGTCGTTGCCGTCCACGGTCGTGCCGGGCATGTTGTAGCCGGCGGCCCGCAGGCTGATGTCTTCGACCGCACAGGCGTCGCGATGAGCGGTGGTCGAGGCGAACTGGTTGTTTTCGACGACGAAGACAACCGGCAGTTTCCAGACCGCGGCCAGGTTCATCACCTCGTGCACCGGGCCGCGGTTGGCGGCGCCGTCGCCGAAGAAGCACACCGCCACCTGGTCGGTCTTGCGCATCCGGATCGAAAAACCGGCCCCGGCAATGATCGGCAGCCCGCCCGCCACCACGCCGTTGGCGCCCAGGATGCCGAGGGAAAAATCGGCGATGTGCATCGATCCGCCCTTGCCCTTGCAGTAGCCGGTTTGCCGGCCGAAGAGTTCGGCCACCATTTTCTTTAAATCGGCCCCCTTGGCGATGATGTGGCCGTGGCCGCGGTGGGTGGTCGTCAGGTAGTCATCGGCGCGCAGGCAGGAGCAGACCCCAACCGCCGAGGCCTCCTGGCCCAGCGACAGATGGATGAAGCCGGGGATCCTGCCCGCGGCGAACAGTTCGCCCGCCCGGGTTTCGAACTGCCGGATGGTGACCATGGTCCGGTACAGGGCAATCAAGTCTTCTTTAACGGCAGCCATACGGGCTCCTGTAATAATCGCAATCGAAGCGGTGGCGAGGTCATTTTGCCATCTCGATCCCCGCCGGTGCAAGTTGGCGAGTTCGCTTACGTTGTAGAAGGTAAATAACGATCATGATAGCCAGGCCCACGAGCGAGGAAAAAATCTCATGCACCAGCATGCAAAGGGCCGCGACACCGGTCAACACGCGCTCCACGAGCGTCGATTTGGCCTTGAAATAACCGATGATGGTCGAGCCCAGGAAAACCACGCCCAGCACGATCGTGGCGAAGACGGAGATGAACTCGATAACGTCGAAGCTGGCCGCGGGATCGAGGATCTTCGGCAGCCAAAGAATAATCGGCGAGTAAACGAAGGCAAAGGGCACGTAGAGCTTGGCCGAGGACAGGGCGAAGGCGGTGAAACCGCACTTGAAGGGATCTCCGCCCGAGATCCCCGAGGCGGCATAGGCCGCAAGGGCCACCGGGGGCGTCACATCGGCCAGAACGGCATAGAACAGGACGAACATGTGGCTGATCAGGGGATGGATGCCCCACTGCAGCAGGGCGGGGGCGGCAATCATAGAGGCGATAATGTACTGCGCCGTGGTGGGAATGCCCATGCCCAGGATAAAACAGCTGATGGCCGTGAAAACCAGCGTAAAGAAGAGGGTCGTACCGTCCAGGGTCGTCAGATGCATGAAATCGAGGCTGTAAACGAAGGCCGCCACGCCCGAGGCCAGTTCGATGACCGCCGAGGCGAACTTCAGCCCCAGGCCGGTGAGGGTGGTGGCCCCGACGATAAAGCCCACCGTGGCGCAGGCCGCGCCGATGGCCAGAGCGTTTTTGGTGCCCCACTCCAGGGTGTCCAGGATGTCCCGGAAGCCCATCTTGCTCTCCTTGTAAGTAATGCCCGCGGCAATGACCGCCATGTTGGTGTAAAAAGCGGCCATCGAGGGCTCCACGCCGCCGATCAACAGACCGGCCATAAGGCCGGTGGTGCCGGCACCGAACAGCCAGCCGCGGCGCTCGCTGCGCGGATACAGCCAGATGAGGGCAGCAACCGCCGCCAGCGCCCAGGTAACCATGGTCCAGACGGCGAAGGTCAGCGGGTTGAACCAGAACAGCACGCAGGGCATGCTCAGGAAGATGGTCACCAGCAGCGGAAGCGAGCGTTTGTGGATCTGGCCGATGGACACCGAATAAATGATGCCCCAGTAGGCGGCCAGAAAGGGGCTCGAACCGGAGATCAGCAGGTAGACGATCACCACCAGCGGCGTCACCAGCAGTCCCCGTTCGCGGAACACCTTTCCGACCCGCGGCAGGGACTCGCGCGGCAGCCCCAGCAGGCC
>JBAPSB010000213.1:0-12566 GCA_049281435.1 Desulfobacterales bacterium | reverse complement strand
CCGGATTCATGGCTTATACCTCGCCCAAAAACAGCGGCATGATAAAACTGTTCAACAGCCTGCCGTACACCATAAAGACCTTCTTCGACGGCGACATGCTGATGCTCAGCTGCCGCTTCGACGAGCCCCGCGCCAAACGGTAGCGGCAAGATGCTGAAAGTCGTGGCCGTTAACCTTAACATAGCGGCTCGACAGCCCCTGCCGATTTTCATGCACCTGGGGGGGTCTCAAAGGGCAAGACCATATTTTAGTGCGAGAAAAACATTGAACGCTAAACGTCCAATAAGGAGCGCTTTGCTCCATGAGCCGAATTTATAAAATGACACCGTTTCTTATTCAGGATTCGACGTTGGATGTTCGATGTTCAGCGTTCATCTGCTCAGAATTTCCATGCATCGTGACGCAGGCCCCAGCACCTGATAAACGGTCACAGTCGCGAGCGTTAAGACCTAACACCTAAAACTCAATACCTAAAACCATCCTATGGAGCACTGATTCATTTATGCCTAAAGTAACTTTCATGCCCCACAACAAGGAAATCGACGTCGATGCCGGCGAAATTCTGATCCGGGCCGCCCTGGAAGCCGGCGTGCATATAAACGCTTCCTGCGGTGGGGAAGGACTCTGCGGCAAGTGCCGCGTCATGATCGAGTCGGGAAAGGTCGAGGGCGGGACCAGCGAGAAGCTCAGCCGCCAGGACGTCGAAAACGGCTATCGACTGGCCTGCCGCAGCCGGGTCGTCGAAGACCTGATCGTGCGCATTCCGATCGAATCCGAAGTGGATGCGGCGGTCCTGAACATGCAGGCCACGCCGCGGCAAACGGCACGCATCCAGGAGATGAACCTGGAGGAGTTGACCGAAAAAGGCCTTTTCGTGCCGCCGGTTGAAAAGAAATATCTCGAACTGCCCCCGCCCACCGTTCAGGACAATCTGGCCGATGCGACCCGTCTGGTGAGTTTTTTGAAATTGAAGCATGACGAACACCGGCTGGTGGTCGAGCTGCCGGTCATCCGGAAACTGCCCGATGTCCTGCGCCAGGACAATTTCCGGATCACGGCCACCCTGGCCCGGCCGGTACATCCCGGCCGCAAGACCCGCATTATCGACGTGCAACCCGGCGACACGACCGGCCGCAATTTCGCCATTGCCGTCGATATCGGAACCACCACCATTTACGCTCAGCTGATCGATTTGGTCAGCGGCAAGGTGCTGGCCCAGTTCGGGGAATTCAACGGCCAGATCAGTTACGGCGAGGATGTGATCAGCCGGATCGTCTACGCCGAGAAACCCGGCGGCCTGGAGCGGCTGCACAAGGTTGTGCTCGAGACGATCAACACCGTGATTCGAAAAATCATCCGACGGGCCCAGATCGAGATGGCGGAGGTTTCCACCATCACGCTGGCCGGCAACACGACCATGACCCAGCTCTTTCTGAAGGTGAACCCGCGCTATATCCGCCGGTCGCCTTACGTGCCGGCATCCACGCTCTATCCGCCGATCGATGCCGCGGGTCTCGGCCTGGAGCTGGCCGACCAGGTTTCCGCGCTGGTGTTTCCCTCCGTTTCGAGCTACGTGGGCGGGGACATCGTTGCCGGGGTCATGGGCTCGGGAGTATACCGCACCGATGAGCTGACTCTTTTTATCGACATCGGCACCAATGCCGAAATCGTTATCGGCAACAAAGACTGGTTGGCCTGCGCGGCGGCTTCGGCCGGCCCGGCCTTCGAAGGCGGCGGCATCACCTTCGGCATGCGGGCGGCCAAGGGCGCCATCGAAGATTTTTCGATCGACCCCCTGACCAAGGAGCCGATGATCATCACCATCGGCAACGTGCGGCCCAAAGGCATCTGTGGTTCGGGCCTGATCATCATCGTGGCGACGATGTTCGAAATGGGCATCATCGATCACCAGGGGAAATTCGACCGGACTCTCGAGACCCCGCGTATCCGTGAGACGGACGGCATTTACGAATACGTCCTGGCCTGGCAAGAGGCCACCCAGATCGACCGTGACATCGCCATCTCGGAAATCGACATCGAGAACCTCATCCGGGCCAAAGGGGCGATTTATGCGGCCTGCATGACGCTGCTGACCGAGGTGGGCATGGGGATCGCGGACATCGAACGCATCGTTCTGGCCGGCGGATTCGGCAGCTATGTCGATCTGGCCAAGGCGATGACCATCGGCCTGCTGCCGGAGGTCGATACGGAGCGGGTGACGTTTGTCGGAAACGGTTCGCTGATGGGGGCCAAGATGAGCGCCCTGACGAACCGGATTCGCCGGGACGTGGTGGAAGTCACGCGCAAGATGACCAATTTCGAACTCTCGGAGACGCCGTCTTACATGGATAATTACGTGGCGGCACTGTTTCTGCCGCACACCGATCTCAACCAGTTTCCGAAGCTGACGGCCCGCATGGCCCAGCGCCGGGCCGCGCTGAGCTCGCCGCCGGGCCGTCGTCCCGAACCGGCCTGATTTTTGGACTCATCTATTGACAAAGCCAATTTGCCCATATAAGGAATCATTTTTGGTGGCATCCAACTAAATGCAAGGGACAACCTTCTATCTCATGCAGCAGTTCTTTCCCTCTTCAGCTACGACGTTTTCCGCGCCCTTCGGGCCGTTTCATCATATTTTTTGTCCATCCAGAATCAGTTGTTCCGCCTGGGCGGGACCGGTTCGGTCCAAGACCGCGGCGAATTTGAAATGTTCGAGGTAGCCCGGGGTGCGCCTGCGGTTTCAAATTCGCGAGAAGCCGGCTTTGAGTCAGAAAATGCTCACTTCCGATGGGTGCGGTTCTTAAAGTTTGCGGCAACCTGCTGTTATTTGTCTATGCTTTTTGAGTGGTGAATAAACCAGAAAATTCAATCCATGAAAGGGGGGGTAAAACTTCGATTTTCCGGGCGATTCTCAACTGGCCCGGGTGGTGTGTGTAAGCTCGCGTGGAGCATAACCTCATCGAATGACTAAATTATCGAGATGAAGGAGGTAACATTGGGCTTCGAATTTTACAAGGAATCTTACACGGGCAAGATCAAGGAGATCACCCTCGGGGAAGGCAAGAAGGCGGTGACGGTCGGCGGAGAAAACTGCTATCCGTTCTACCAGTTTGAAGGCGAAGTGCCCAACAAACCCAGAATTGCCATGGAAATCTGGGATATGGAGCCGGAAGACTGGCCGGAAGCCGCCACGAGCCCGTTTAAAGGGGTGATGTCGGACCCGGCGGCCTGGGCCAAGAAATGCGTCAAAGACTACGGTGCCGACATGATCGTGCTCCAGTTGAAGAGCATCGATCCGAACGGCCAGAACAGAAGTGCAGCCGACGCGGCCGCCACGGTCAAGAAAGTGGCCGACGCAATTGATGTGCCGCTGATCGTCTGGGGCTGTGCGAATGTTCAGAAGGACGAGGAAGTCCTCAAGAAAATCGCCGAAACCTGCCAGGACAAGTCTCTGATCATGGGGCCGGTCGAGGACAAGAACCACAAGGGCATCGGCGCCGCGGCCATGGGCTACGGCCACACGATCATCTCCTCCTCGCCCATCGACGTCAACCTCGCCAAGCAGATCAACATCCTGCTGGAAAACCTCGGCATGCCCAGCGACCGGATCATCGTCGATCCCACCACCGGCGGTCTGGGGTACGGCATGGAGTACTCCTATTCCGTCATGGAGCGCATCCGCATGGCCGCCCTGACACAGGGCGACGAAAAGTTGCAACTTCCGATCATCAACAACGTGGCCAATGAGGTCTGGAAGTGCAAGGAGGCCAAACAGGCGGCGGCCGACGCCCCTCTTCTCGGAGACCCGGAACGGCGGGCCATCCTCATGGAGGCGACCGCAGCGGTTTCCTATCTGACGGCCGGCAGCAACATCCTGATCATGCGCCATCCGGAGGCGATCCGCCTGGTCAAATCCTACATCGAGCTGATTGCCGGCGGCGGATCGGCGGCCGACGTGGCCCCCATCAAAAAGTCCCTGGCCGAGGTGGACATCGACTTTGCATCGCTGGCACCAGAGGCCGACCTGACCATCGAAGCCGAGAAGAAAGCCGCTCCGGCGGCCAAGGCGGCTCCAGCCAAGCCCGTTGCGGCGACCAAGCCTGCTGCGGCACCGAAACCGGCGGCCGCGCCCAAGCCGGCCGAAGCACCCAAACCGGCACCGGCGGCCGCCAAAGCCGAGACCGACCCCGAAGCCGGTGCCAAAGCCAAGGTGGATGCGGAAGCCAAGGCCCAGGCCGATGCGGAAGCCAAGGCCCAGGCCGACCAGGCGGCCAAGGCCAAGGCCGAGGAAGATGCCAAGCGCAAAGCCGAGGCGGAAGCCAAGGCCAAGGCGGACGCGGAAGCCAAGGCCCAGGCCGCGGCCGACGCCAAGATCACGGCGGAGGAAGATAAAATCCGGGCCAAACGGAAAGCGGAGCGCGATGCCATGAATGCCAAGCGTAAAAAAGCCGACCAGGGCAAGGCGGCCGCTGCCAAGGGCAAGCCAAAAGAAGCCGCCAAGGCCAAAAAGGCCGGCGTGGCGCCTGTCGCCGATCAGGAGAGCATCCTGAAGCAGATGCTCTACAAGCTGGACCGCATTCACAAGCGCATCGACTGATGGTTGGCACATCCGTAACCGGGCCCATGCCGGACCCGCAGGAAGCGAACGGCATCGGGAAATCCCGACGATTTAACTATTTTTGCTTTTAACGCCCTCAACGAAGGAGGAGGAAGGTATGTCAAGACTCGTTGCATTTGCTGCTATTCAGGGTGGCTACAATATCGTTTCCAAGGTTGAAGGAAGGTACAAGAGAGCCCTGCAGACCTACACTGCAGACACCAAGGTGGGCTTTCCCA
Source organism: Desulfobacterales bacterium (assembly GCA_049281435.1). GTDB lineage: Bacteria > Desulfobacterota > Desulfobacteria > Desulfobacterales > SG8-13 > JARFQH01. Next base: position 7,730 of record JBAPSB010000213.1, on the reverse strand, counting down.
ACACGGCTTACTACCTGCCGGTGATTTACTCCCTGCTCGGCCTGAAGGTCGAAACGCTGGAGGATATGAAAAAGCCGCTCGATTTCGCCCGCGGCCTGCTGCCGCCCCACGTCAAGGGCCACAACCACCTGCCGTACCTCGGCTCCCTGCTGGATGCCGGCATGGCGGCCATTCTGGCCTTCGAACTCGACGAGGCACTGCGGTATCTGGAACAGCCCGATTTCTATCTGCACTCCGAAGAGCCGGACATCGACGCCGGCAAGATCTGGCTCGGAGCGGCCGACGACACGGTTTTCCGTAAAAGAGGCGTCGAGTTCGTCGACGGTTCGGCCCCCGGTTTTGCGGCCATCGTCGGCTCGGCACCGGACCCCGAAACGGCCAAATTGATCGTTGAAGAGTACCAGCGCCGCAGTCTCTACATTTTCTGCGCCGCCAACCAGAACGGCACCACCGTCATCGAGCAACTCATCCAGGCCGGGGTGCAGGTCGGCTGGAACACCCGTATCGTTCCCTTCGGTCCCGACATTTCTTCGGCGGTCTTCGCCCTCGGGTTCGCCAACCGGGCGGCCATGGCCTTCGGCGGTGTCAAGCCCGGTGATTACAAGAAGATGCTGCTCTACAACAAGGACCGGATCTTCGCCTTCGTCAATGCCCTCGGAGAAGTGAACGCCGAATGGGCGGCGGCGGCGGCCGGTGCCGTCAACTGGGGCTTCCCGACCCTGGCCGACACCGACATTCCCGAAATCCTGCCCACCGGCGTCTGCACCTACGAGCATGTGGTCGCCAACGTGCCGCACGACAAGATGGTGGAAAAATCGGTCGAGGTCCGCGGCCTGAAAACCACCGTGTCCCAGATCGACATTCCCTGCGCTTTCGGTCCGGCTTACGAGGGCGAGCGCGTCCGCGGCGCCGATCTGTTCTGCCAGATGGGCGGCGGCAAGACCCAGGCCACCGAGCTGGTCAAAATGGCCGAGATGAACGAGATCGAAGACGGCAAGGTCATCGTCGACGGTCCGAATGTCAGCGACATCAAGGAAGGTGAGACCCTGCCGCTCGGCATTTACGTGCAGGTCGCCGGCCGGAAATTCCAGACCGATTTCGAGCCGATCATCGAGCGCCAGATCCACCACCTGGTCAACTACATTCAGGGCGTGATGCATATCGGCCAGCGCGACATCGCCTGGGTGCGTGTCGGCAAGGGCGCCATCGAAAAGGGGTTCACCATCAAGGACATCGGGGTCGTGCTGCATGCCAAGTTCCACCAGGACTTCGGCAACATCCTCGACAAGGTTCAGATCACCCTGATCACGGACAAAAAGAAGGTCGACGAGCTGACCAAGCGCGCCCGGGCCGAATACCGTACCCGGGACGAGCGGGTGGAAAAGATGAGGGACGAGGACGTGGAGACCTACTACTCCTGCACCTTGTGCCAGTCTTTCGCGCCCACGCACGTCTGCACGGTCAGCCCGGAGCGAACCGGTTTGTGCGGTGCCTACAACTGGATGGACTGCAAGGCGTCTTTCGAGATCAACCCCACCGGCCCCAACCAGCCGATCGAAAAGGGCGAGTGCCTCGATCCGAAGCTGGGCCAGTGGAAGGGGGTCAACGAGTTCGTGCGCAAGGCCTCCCGCGGAGCCATCGACCACTATAACTTCTACTCCCTGGTCATCGACCCGATGACCACCTGCGGCTGCTGCGAATGTATCGCGGCCATGCTGCCGGCCTGCAACGGCGTGATGACCGTACACCGGGATTACACCGGGGAAACCCCCTGCGGCATGAAGTTCACCACCCTGGCCGGTGTCATGGGCGGCGGCGCTTCCTCGCCGGGTTTCGTTGGCCACTCCAAGTTCAACATCACCCAGGGCAAGTTCCTCGTCGGCGACGGCGGGCTGCTGCGGATGGTGTGGATGCCCAAGAGCCTGAAAGAGGAAATCAAGGATCGGATCATCAAGAGAGGCACCGACATGGGCGATCCGGACCTGTTCGACAAAATTGCCGATGAGACCGTCGGGCTGACAGAAGAGGAAATCATGCCCTTCCTGCAGGAAAAGGGACACCCGGCCCTCTCCATGGAGCCGATTATCAAGTAACCACACCCGTCATCTCGCATATCGTCCATCGCCGGCGGCGGCCGAAATCATGCGGCCGACCGCCGCGGTGGACGATACGGAACCGGCAACTCGACTCACTCGACTGTAAGGAGATAAAAATGGCATTAACCGGTATTCAGATTTTCAAACTCCTGCCGAAGACCAACTGCAAGGAATGCGGGGTTCCGACCTGCCTGGCGTTTGCCATGAACCTCGCTTCGGGCAAGGCCGAACTCGACGCCTGCCCGTATGTGTCCGCCGAAGCCCGCGAACAATTGGCCGAAGCCTCCGCGCCGCCTATTCGGCCGGTGGTGATCGGCAAGGGCGTGCGCAAGCTCACCGTCGGCGGTGAACTCGTGCAGAGCCGCCACGAAAAAACTTTTTACAACCCGACCGGCCTGGCGGCCCTTATCGGTTCGGACATTTCGCCGGCCGACCTCAAGGCCAAACTGAAGATTTGGAATGCGTATCAGTTCGAACGCGTCGGGCTGAACCTGCGTCCGGAGCTGGTGGCGCTCAAGGATATGGGCGGTGACGCATCCGCCTTTGCCGAAAAAGCCAAGACGATCGCCGAAACCTCCGAATTCAACCTGATCCTGATGACCGAGGATCCCGAGGTGATGAAGGCTGGCGTCGCGGCCTGCAAGTTTAAAAGGCCCCTGATGTATGCCGCCACCGCGGCCAATGCCGACGCCTTCGGCGCCCTGGCCAAGGAGAACGACCTGCCGCTGGCCATCAAAGCCGAATCCGTCGACGCATTGCTGACCCTCTCGGACAAACTGACCGGTATGGGGCTAAAGGACCTGGTTCTCGATCCGGGTTCAAGGGAACTCAAAAAGGCATTCAACGACCAGGTGGCGATCCGGCGCGCGGCGCTCAAAAACGCCAATCGTACGGTGGGCTTTCCGACCATCGCCTTTCCGTGTGAAATGGCCTCCAACCTGGATGTCGAGACGATGCTCGGGGCTCTTTTCATCGCCAAGTACGCCGGCATCGTCGTCTTTTCGGATTTCAAGAGCGAGAGCCTCTTCCCGCTGCTCCTGGAGCGGTTGAACATCTTTACCGACCCGCAGCGCCCGATGATGGTCACCGAGGGTATTTACGAAATCGGCAACCCGGACGAGAATGCGCCGGTTCTGGTCACCACCAATTTCGCCCTGACCTATTTTATCGTCTCGGGCGAGATCGAGGGCAGCCGCGTTCCCTCGTGGCTCCTGGTTAAGGATTCCGAAGGTTTGTCGGTCATGACGGCTTGGGCCGCCGGTAAATTTTCGGGCGACGATGTCGGCACGTTCGTTAAGAAAAGCGGTATCGCCGATAAGGTCAAACACCAGAAAATCATCATTCCGGGATATGCCGCCGCGATTGCCGGCGATATGGAGGAGGAACTGCCGGGCTGGAACATTACCGTGGGGCCGCGCGAAGCCGCTCATATTCCCGGATTTCTCAAGAATAAATAGTCAGAGCGACACTGCCGGTTGAAGAACGGTCCGATGCCGTTCTTCAACTGCTTGTCGAAAAATTGTCGAAACGCCAACGAGGAGGAAGAGTCGATGCTGCTGATAGGCGAAAGTTTAAATGTCATTTCACGGAAGATCGGTAAAGCGTATAAAGAGCGCGACCCCAAACCGATCCAGGAGGAAGCTCTTTTCCAGCGCGAAAAGGGCATGGACCACATCGATATCAACCTGGGGCCGGCCAAAAAAGACGGGCACGATCTGATGCCGTGGGTGGTCAAGACCGTTCAGGAAGTGGTGGATGACATCCCGCTGGCGCTGGACACATCGAACATCGATGCCATCGAGGCGGCGCTGAAAGTGATCAAACCGGTCAAAAGCGGCACGTCCCACATCATCAACTCAATCATGGTGCGCCCCGAACGCTACGAGCGGATGGTGCCGATCGCCGCCGAACACGGTGCGGACTTCATTGCCCTGATGTGGGGGCCGGAGGGGCTGCCGCGCGATGAGAACGAACGGGCCGCCTTGTGCGTCGAGCTGCTCTATTTCGCCAATGAAGCCGGAATTCCGAACGAAAAAATCTGGGTGGACGGCATCGTCACGCCGGTCAACATCCAGCAGCCGCAACTGATCAGCCTGATGGAGTTTCAAAAGATGCTTGGGGACATCGCCCCGGGTGCCAAGAGCACCTGCGGCCTGTCCAACATCTCCAACGGGCCGCCCGACCACCTGCGCCCGATTCTGAACCAGACCTATATGGTCATGCTCGGAAAATGCGGCATGGTCTCGGTGATCGCGGACCCGCTCGACACCCAACTGGCCGACATCGCCAAGGGCAAGCGCCAGGACATCGTCGATCTCATTTACAACATGATGGACGGCACCGATCCGGATATGGCGAGCCTGCCCAAAGAACTCCAGGATTACGCCAAGACCGTGAATGTCATCCTCGGAAAATCGCTCTATTCGGATTCCTGGCTGGAGATATAGACCGGAAACGAGCCGATTCAGGGTTCACGGTTCAAGGGGCAAGGTTCCCGGGGATCAAGATATGGTGTAAGGTCCAGGGTTCAAGGTTTAGGGTTCAATGGTTATGTAATGCTGATTTCCGGAACTTTATCCACCAGTACCTGGATCGACCGCTTCAATCCAAGGAATGCAACGGTTTCATAAGCACCATAAAGTTGGAATTATTCAGATATGAGCAGTTTAAGGGTTTTTCAACCCAGAACGTTGAACCCTGAACCGCTCAACCTAGCTGCTTGTTTGCCCATCAATCAGTTTCGTCCAAAAAGAGCCTCTTTTTCCTTCCGGCCGAGGCTCTTTTTCTTCAGCAACACTAAAAGGTTTTTGGCATGGCCCGCATCGATGACTACAAACAGGCGCGGCGGATCGCCGTCGCCACGCTGGCAGCGCAGGATTTCGATGCCGTCGTGGGTCGTTCCGGTTTCGACGGCGAGCCCGGAATCCACATTCGTGCTCCCTTTCTGAATCGTCAATACCGGATCGACTGGCCGGATTTTACGTTTACCGACATCGCGGACGCCGCCGCCGAGGTCCCGATCCAGGAACAGGTGCTGATACTGCATTACCTGATGTCTGAAAGCCAGCATATTCCGGCCGGCAACTGGATCGCCTACCGTGAGATCCCCGGGGCCGGGTTTTATTATGGCGCCTTCGTCAAACGGGCCATCGATCCCTTAAAGAAAATTTTCGGCAACGACACGGCCGCCCTGAAGAAGTCGGCCCGCTTACTATCGGCCACACCCGCGGATACCGGTGATGCGGGCTTCGATTTTACGGTTTTTCCAAAAGTGCCCCTGCGGTTGATTTTGTGGCAGGGGGACGATGAGTTCCCGCCCGATGCCAGCATCCTTTTCGACGAGACCGCCGGCGAGTACCTGTCACCCGAAGATGCCGCCTGGCTGGCCGGGATGGTGGTGTATCGCCTGGCGGCCCTGTCCAGGGCCTGAGAGCGCATCATCATTGCCGACGACCAAGTTTTCGCTTTCGACCTTCTTAAAAGACAGGGCGGTCGCAAGATTACAAAAATACTCCGCGACCTTAGTGGCCCTATTCATAGATACGGTGGCATTCAATGACCGCTGCATCCCGACGCGCTGTGTTGCTCGGCGCGCGCATACGCTTGGTATGCTCGCTTCTCACGCCTTGCGCTGCGGGCACCACTGTCATCTCGGTGCGGCACCGTATTTACGAACAGGACCACTGATATGGCTGCCGGGGTATGCCACCGGCCGGCCGCAAACGGACATTCCCATAGGACCAACCCGCAGTCAAGGTCAAATGGAAATTTTCTCGGTTCTCATGGGCTCCCGCCCTCCTTTCTTCGGTTGACAAAAACCGGGCGCTCCGGACAGCGGGTCTGCCGCCGGCCTCTTTACATAATCGGTTTAAGTGGTCTAAAATCTAAACTACCTGTAACCATTTCTGGATATCGGTTTTGCGGCAAATGATGATGAACCCCCGGGGCATTTTACACGATTTTCTCCGATTGGTTTTGGTTGGAACTTGTCTTGCCCTGCTCTCCTGCACCATCCTCAAGAGCACTTACACCGTCACGAAGGGCACCCTCAAATTGGGATACCACGTAACGAAATTTGCGGGCAAAACCGTGTATACGGTCGGAAAATACACCTTCATCGTGGTCAAGGCACCCTTGACCTGGCCGCTGACACAAACCGGTCTCGAATCGATCGACGGTTTGTCGCCCAAAGACGCCATCGCGCAGGGCCGCGTCAAGACATCGCCTTACGTGGTCATGGGTCAGCGCTACGTCCCGATGAGCATTGAAGAAGCTCGAACCTACCGACAGGAGGGGACGGCCTCCTGGTACGGGTACGAAACCCGCCGCCAAAAGGGCGGGCACATGACGGCCAATGGGGAAGCCTTCGATCCCGACGGCCTGAATGCGGCGCACAAGTACTTGCCGCTTCCGACCTTCGTGCGCGTGACCAACCTGGACAACCAGCGCCGGATCATCCTGCGGGTCAACGATCGCGGGCCATTTGTCGACGGGCGGATCATCGATCTGAGTGCGGGAGCGGCCAAAAAACTTGGGTTTTATAAAAACGGGACGGCGAGAGTGTTGGTGGAAACCGTCGATCTCGAGGGGTGAGGGCTTCTAACAACAAAGGCGGTAGCGGGGCATGAGTTCCATTCTGGAAAAAATTGTCCGTGCGGCGCAGCGGGCGGTCACCTGGCGCGACTGCGATTCTTGGTTACGCGGCTCAATCAAGAGGATTTTTGTTTTAACCGAGAATTTCTGCCCGTGCGACCGGGCGCGTCACTTAAGACGGTACCTGCGTCGCTAAAACAGAGAAACGCCTCTCATACCGGCAAAAATCATACCGATGCCGAACACGATCGGAAAGATGCAATAGGAGACAAAATGGATGATACTGCCCTTTGTCGTGCCGAACCGGTCTTGCAGGCGTTTCAATTTCGAGAATTTGTCATTGTAGGTAGCGCGCAGGTAAAAAGAATATACGCCGAGAAACACTGAGGCGATGCCGAGCCCGACAGTTATTCTGTTCATCAGCCCCTCCTGTTTAAAATACACACGCAAATGAAAGGTTGGCGCCCCGTCTTACCGGACAGGTGGCTACAGTCGATTGATGAGAACTATCATTGCAAATGCGGCCCCGCCCGCCAGGGAAAAATTCCGCCCGTTGAGGATTTTCTGATACTTGATCTGGACCTTCGGGTCGGTTTCATTACGGATCAAGCCTTTGAATCGCCGATAGTCTACGAGCCACCCCTTGAAAGCATCGACCGTGAATCCCTTGTCTTTCAGAATCATCTTGATTTGCTGCAGATTGTACAGCGCGATTGTCACGGAGAGGATTATCGCAAATTCGAGCAGGCCCATGGTAATGTTCCCATTAGTTTGTTAACAGAATGCGTTTCAAAAGGTATGCATAGCATCAATATGCGTTGCCGCCAAGTCGAATGAATGAGAATTGATGACGCAGATCAGATTATACTCGGATTGATGTCGGAAGCATCTCTAGAAAAGATGTAACTGCGGCTTTTTTTCTTGATCAAACGGGAAAAATCAACAATATTGTTTACGTGACACCTACGCATTCGGATGAACCGGTTGTCGATCCACAAGCGCGCGATTGATGAAGGGTCTCGTTAACATTCTATCAGGAGG
>JBAPSB010000212.1:0-6243 GCA_049281435.1 Desulfobacterales bacterium | reverse complement strand
CAAGGTCGACCAGACCCGCAGCAGTTCGCTTACCCCCCAGGCCTGGGCATCGCAGCCGCGCGGCGCGTGCGGGAAATCGCCATCGAGGATTTCCGGCACGTGACCGATGCAGCCCTGGTTGATCAGCTCGACGCTGCTGCCGAGCCAGGCCAGGGCGCTGCGGCAGCCATCGGCCCCGTAGGTGTTGGCCCAGGCTTCACAAAAGGAGGGAAAAAGCCAGGTCCAGGCCGTGCCGTTGTGATACGCCGGCTTGCGCCGGCTGTCTTCGTCGCCTTCATATCGGCCCTGGTAGGGGTGATGCGGGTCATTGATGATCCGGCCATTGTGACTGACGGCCAGCGGGCGCCGGACCTGTTTGTCCGCCAGGCTGCGGATGCCCCCTGGCACCAGCAGCTCTTCGCAGGCGGCCAGAACCGACCGGGCAATAGCAGGATCGGAGAGGGCCCCCAGCGTCAGCACCAGCAGCTGGTTGGGCCGTAGGGCATCGTCGGGTTCGGCGGCCTGCGCCGCGGTGTCCTTAGATGCGTGCAGGCAATCCGAAAAATAGCCGCTTTGCTCACGGTAATACAGCGTGACGAGAGAGGCGGCAACCTGCCGCAGGATGTTACGCCACTGCTTGCGGCCGGCGGGATCGATGCGCGCCAGGAATTCCAGCGCCCGGTGCCACAGGGCCTGAATCTCGATCGGATACCCCTCGCGCGGGGTGGCGGCGGGATGATTGGTGTCCATCCAGGTGAAGTGCGCCGGACTGAATATCAGGCCCGAAGCCGGATCCATTCGAATGCCGTTGGGGGTGCCGCGTATCAGCGATTCGGCCATGGAAACAAGGATCGCGCGGATGGTCCGGTCGCCCCAGGTGCTGTCGAGAAATTCCTCGTTGCCCTCGGCCGCCACCAGGTCGGCGCAGGCCGTGAAGAACCACAAGGGACCATCGGAGGTGTCACGGTTGCCGGCATCCCGCCCGTGGATCATGTTCGGAATGGTGCCGTGACTCTCGAACTGTCCGAACTGTTTCAGCACGGCGCGCGCGGTTTGCCACCGGCCGGCGGCGACCAGTCCGCGCACGGCGATCAACGAATCCCGGCCCCAGTCGAGAAACCAGGGATAGCCGGCGATGACCGATTTGAGGTCGCCGCGCCGAACGACATACTGGTCGAGGCTGTTTTTGAGCGTATTCACTAGAGTCGATTCATCGCCGCGGGCGGGTGACGGTGGTCTTGGTTCTGCGGGAGCGGTAGCTGGCGCAGCGACGGCATCCGCATTTGCGCCGGCGGTCAGGACGTTGGTTTGCCCGCCTTCGAGAAAAAGAGAAAAATAGCCGGGGCTGTAAAGGTCCGAGTGCGGATCCAGGCCGCGTTCGGCCTCCAGTGGGCGGTGGACCATGTAGTGCCATTCGGGCTCTGAAATGAAGTGTCCACCGGGAGCGGTTATTTCCAGGCAAACGCCGTCTACGGGCGTGAACAAGAATCCGTCCTCCAGGGGCCGGACCGCGTTCGGCCAGCGCTGCTCCGGGCCCAGGTAGGCCTTGACGGTTTCGTGAAATCCGCGGCACTCGATGTCCGGCCGCAGGATCAACTGGACCGGGTGGCGGTCGTCCAGCCGCCGCCGGGCCGGGCCGGCCGGGTGGCGGTGAAATGTGAGCCGAACGGCATTTTTAGTTGGCAGCATTTCGGCGCAGATGCCTAATTCGATCGATTCTCCCTGACCGGTCGGCACCCGAAACCGCCACTTCCCCGTGCCATCACCGTTGAACCGAAACGCGTTCAGGCAATCATTTCCGATTTCCTGCGAGTAGCCCTGGTAGACCACCCAGGCCCGGCAGCGCGAGAATAGAATGCAGCGGTCTTCGGGGACTTCCGGGTTCAGATTGGCGGCCAGCAGCGCATCGTAGCGGCTTTTCAGCCGGCCCCATGACACTCCGGCCCGCAGCATGGCGCCGCGCCCGTTGGTGGCCAGAAAAAGAAAATCGTGGTGCAGCAATTGCGGGCGGCCGAACGTATGCTTTATTTTGACATCCCGCGGCTGTGGCAGGACGCGCAGCGGCGCGTCGATGTGCCGGCTGCCCGCGGGCGCAAAGACGCTTATTTTCAAGGTGGGGTTCCAGGGCTTGACGCGCGTCGGCAATGGGGTGAACAGCGCGAAAAACGACCCGTCGTCCGCGGGCAATCCATCTTCACATCCGATGTGGCCTTTCGCAGCCACGATACAGGCCCGAAACCGGTCATCGAGACGCACCAGCAGAAAGTGCCCCGGTGGCAACATCACCTGCCGGTGCCGATCCTGCGGCCACTGCCAGGTGACGACGCGCGGCTCGTCCCCGCCCGGATTGAGGCCGCGGCAGAAACCCTTCGGGTCACGTGCCAGTTCCGCGGCGGCCCGCTCAAGGTAGAACCCGCCGATATCACCGGTATCATTGTAAAAAGTGAACACTTCCAGGGCCTTGGCGCGAAAGCGCTGCTGCACGGACCGTCGCGGGGGCTGCAGGAAACCGGTGGTGGCGTCTTGAATCAAATCGAGATCGGTTGCATCCGGCGTCAGACACAGCACCTGGCACGGGTCCAGGTGCAGGACGAGCCGGTCGCCGTCGGTGCCGGCGGCCAGCGGTCGGCCGGTCAGCAAATCGACGAAATCCGGCCCGGCCCGGCCCGTGGCCGCAACGCTCCAGGCCGCCCTCGTGGGCTGCCGGTCATCGAGATTGACCGCCACGATCAGTTTTTTACCGGAGGCCGGATGATCGCGCAGGAGCACCACGTGGTTGCCGTCCCCCTGCTGGACCAGCCGGAGGTCGCAGCCCGCGGCAAAAGCCGGATGGTTTCGCAGCAGGGAGTTGAGGCGACGGACCTCGGCCACCTGGTTGGTTTCGGCCCCCCAATTCAACGAGGGCGCGTTGTGGACATCGATTTTTTCGGTCGCAAACCACTCCACCCCGTTGGCGAAGCCGAACCCGCCCTGGGGGGCGAAAAGGGCGCACAGGGCGGTGCGCATCCGCGCATAATCAGGCGATCGGGCCGCCAGGCGCAAATTGTCGTGGGTTTCGGCAAAATGCACCATGACCCCGTCCTGCCCGGAAATCTCGAAGGCCGACGGCAAATACGCTTCGATCTGGCCGCGGTCGAAGTTCTGGAAGAGTTCGGAATAGGCCCAGTTGAAATTGGCCCGGTTGAGCAGGTCGCGCGTCACCGCGAGTTTACCGCCCAGGCCCTCCAGCAAAAAGATCGTTTCGGGATACTGTTGCCGGACCCGTGCGATGATATAGTGCCAGGCCGCAACCGGGATCATGTAACCGGCATCGCAGCGGAAGCCGTCCACGCCGCGTCGACACCACTTTAACAGCACATCGGCCATGTACTGCCAGAGGTCCAGGTGGGAATAATCGAGTTTGGTCAAATCCTCCCACCGAACCCCCCAGGCACCCGGCACCTCGATCTGTCCGGACGTGTCCCGCGCCAGCCACTGGGGATTGGATTCGTGCAGCCCGGCCGCCCAGCCGGTATGGTTGATGGCAATGTCGATGATGATCTTGGCGCTGCGGGCGTGAACGGCGTCCACCAGTTCGATGAATTGTTCCAGGGGCGTGGCCGCCGGGTCGAATTCGGCCAGGGCCGGGTCGACATCGGTGAAACTCAAGGCCGCATACGGGCTTCCGAAACGGCCCATGCGGCCGTAGGTCGTGGGCGTGGGATGGATGGGCAGCAATTGCAGGATTCGGCAGCCGAGGTCCCCGATGATGAAATCCAGTTCCCGGATGAGGTCCCGAAAGGTTCCGGAGGGGGGAATAACAGCGAACCCGGCCCGGTCCAGGGCGGTGATGGCTCCGGTGTCCACCGGCGGCTTGAAAGCGCCGGATTTGTTGGGTCCGAACTGCCGCACGAAGGCATTGTAAACGATGTTGGCGCAACAGGTGTCCGCCGGCTCGACATTGATCGCGACGTTGGCGCCGGAGGGCCAGGCCGGTTGTGAGGTCCCCTGTTCGAGGAAAAAACACTTGGCTTCGAAATGCCCGGTTTCACAGAGCGGCAACGTGATGCGAAAGTGACCGGGGTCGACGGCGGCCATGGGCCGATCGAACCAGCCGCGCCCCAGGGGCGCTTCTTCCAGGTCAACGGCGCGGATGATTTCGCCGCGGACCAGCCGGGCCGAGCCGATGTTGGTCCTGAGCCAGGCGCTGCCCTGGCGCGGCCGATCCAGGGCCAGGGAAAATGTCAGGGTGTCGCCGCTATACGTCAACATCCGGCTTCCGGGAGCCGGTTCCTGGCGCAGCCAGTCGCAGACGGTCATAGGCTAAAACTGCAGGTCTTTTTCGATGACCGCGCCTTTTTTAATCAGCACCTGGGACGCGCGGCTGTTTTTGATCAGGACCCGGCCGGCGATCCTGACGTCACACTCGAAACACACATCCCCTTCGATTCTCAATGACTCACAGTCCACCAGAGACGGGATGCCGGACGGAAAGCGGGCGCCGAACTGATCGATCTTGGCGTAATACTCGGGGTCCAGGTCAATTACGAGGGAATCGGGGAGACCTTTTGCTTGCCGCTCGGGGTTGACGACCAGGTTGCCGTTGGCATCGAAGACAAAGCAATCCGATCTGACCGCCAAGAGATCGCTGCACATTTTGACCGGGAAAAACCGCGAACGGGGCACCCTGACCGCCGCGGCGCCATCGAACAGCGAAATGGCCGCGCCCATCGCCGTTTCGATCTGAAAAACCTCCGGACTGGTCCTGTCCCGTGGATCCAGATTCTTGGGATTGACGATCATCGGCAGACAAATCGCCTTTTCTCTCTCGATCAGGTCTTTCAGGAACTCGAGGTTGACCCAGATGTTGTTGGTGTTGAAGAACCGGAAACGCTTTATATCCATGCACGAGTCTCTTTCTTCATCCGGGCACTGGGCAATTTCCCGCAAAACGAGTCGGCCGTCATTCAGGCGGGCCAGATGGCCGCCCTTGACATCGGCGGCCGTTTTTTCGGCCACTTCCATCATGAAGGGAAAACGGTTTTCGGCAAAATATCCCAGCAAAGCGGCATCGACATTGGCGCCCAGGTTGTCGGAGTTGGAAATGAACGCGTAAATAACCCCTTCATCGAGCAGGCGCTGGAGCATGCCCGATGAGTAAAGAGCGGTGTACACATCTCCGTGTCCGGGTGGATTCCATTCGAGTTCGGGGTTCCGCGGCCAGGCGGCCGGGCGGAGATCCTTTTGCAGTATTTTCGGAAATTTGTGCTGCAGGAAAGTCAACGGCAAATGGTCGGGATCGATTTTTTCGAGGGCGGCCAGTGTGTCGCTGTGGGTGTTGAAGCTGTTCATCAGCGCCAGCCTGACACCGATGCGGCGCGCCTGGCGCACGATGATCTCGAGAAACGAACGGCCGTCCCTGACCTCCAGCAGGCTCTTGGCGCCGGTCAGGCCCATGCTGGTGCCCAGGCCCCCGTTCAAGATGATCCGCACGGCGTTCTGGAATGCCGATTCGCCGGCCTTCTCGCAATGCTTCAGGTTTTCGGTGGCGTCGATTTCCCCGGGTGCGACCGCGTCGATGTCACGTTCGTGGATCAGACCGGTTTCCCCATTGACAAGCCTGCGGTAGTAATAACCGAAGGTGTCGATGACCACCGGCGGCAGTCCTTCTTTCTTCAGCTTCGTCTCAAAGGACGCCAGGTGGGCGGTATCCTGGGCAGGGGTCATTCTCGTTATTCCTCGGTGCAGCTCAACATGAATCCAACCGAAACGGGTTCACAGAACCGGATCGATCCAGCCCATGGGGTCATCGGCGCGCCCGTATTGGATGTCGGTCAGCGCGGCATAGAATTTTTGGGCCAACGGGCCGACCCGGCCGTCAGCCACGGCATACACCCGATCGCCATATTTGATCTCGCCCACCGGCGAAATAACCGCCGCGGTGCCGGCACCGAAAATTTCGCTCAGTTTGCCGGACCCGTGGGCGGCGATCAACTCGTCGATGCCGATCAGCCGTTCGCTTATCTTCATCTGCCAGTGCTCGGCCAGCTTGATGACGCTGTCACGGGTGATACCCGGCAGGATGCTGCCGTTTAACATCGGCGTGATGATCTCGCCATCGATAACAAAAAAGATATTCATGGAGCCGACCTCTTCAAGGTATTTCTGCTCCACCCCGTCCAGCCACAGCACCTGCGTGTAGCCCTCGGCATGCGCCTTGTTTCCGGCCAGCAGGCTGGCGGCGTAGTTGCCGGGCGTCTTGGCCTCCCCGACACCGCCGCGCAC
>JBAPSB010000211.1:0-13943 GCA_049281435.1 Desulfobacterales bacterium | reverse complement strand
GCGCCAGTCCCAGGCGCCGGGCCAGGCCGCACAGGATCTCCCAGTCCGCGCGTGTGTCGTAGCGCGGCGGCACGGCGCGGCGGCGGGTGAAGAAATAGGGGGTGAGATCGTTTTTGGAGGCCAGAATCGATTCTCTTTCCAGGTAGGGGGAAAGCGGCAGCACGACATCGGAAAACCAGGCGGTGTCGCTCCAGGTGAAGGTCACCGACAAGAGAAAATCCAGCTTGGAAAATACCTTCTTGAGCGCTTCGGGGTCCGGATACGCCATCAGGGGGTCATGCCGGTAAGCGATGTAGGCCTTGACCGGGTAGGGATCCCCGGTTTCGATGGCCTTGAAGGCCAGGTGCAGCAGCCCCGGCCCGGCATCGAAATAGGGATAGCGCCAACCGACCCCGTCGGCGCGTTTTTCTTCGACCTTGGGAAAAACATCCACCAGGGCCTTGAGCCCCTTGCGGCCCACATCCCCGGGCTTGTTGGCCAGCGGCAGGCCGCCGCGCGCCCCGACCGACCCCAGGAGGGCGTTGATGATATAAATGGTGCGCGACATGTAGAAGGAATCTTTGTAGCGCGAGTTCATCCAGCCCGGATGCCACAGAACCGTCGGTTTGGCCCTGGACAGATCGCGCGCGAAATCGATGATCTCATCGGCGGCAATGCCCGTTTCGGTTTCGGCCCACTGCGGCGTGTACGGTTTGATGAACTCCATCAGGGCGTCGAGGTCCTTGATCCACCTGAAGGCGAAATCGGCATCGTAGAGCTTGTGCTGCAGCAGCACGTGAATCACCCCCAGGTTGAGCGCGTAGTCGGAGCCGGGCCGGATCATGAGAAAACGATTGGCTTTGGTGGCCGGCACGTTGGCGCGGATGTCGATCACCGTCAGTTTGCAGCCCCGCTCCATGGCAGCCAGCAGGTCGTTGACCTCCTTGACGTTAATGGCCTCGAACATGTTGCGGGTCTGCAGGACCACGTGGCGCGCGTTTTTCAGATCGTACACCACGCCCTTGCGCCCGAAGCCGAAAAGCGACTGGGCCGCGTGCTGGACGTTGCGGGCGCAGGCCGAATCGTGATTGCACCAGTTGGGAGAGCCGAGCCCGCGCACGAAGGCGCGGTGCAGGTCACGGAAAGGCCCGCCGCGGTCGGAGAACAGCACGCTTCGGCCGCCGTAGGCGTCGATGACTTTTTTCAGCCGTTCGGCCGTGTAATCCAGGGCCGCGTCCCAGCTAACCGACTCCCACTTGCCCTCACCCCTTTCGCCACGGCGGATCATGGGTTTCTGCAGGCGCTCGGAGTCCTTGATCAGGGCGGCGCCGGCCGCGCCGCGGCCGCACAGGGCTCCGTTGATGCCATCGAAATGGGGGTTGCCCTGGAGAAAGCGGATCTGTCCGTTTTCCTCTTCCACCATGATCGGGCAGCGCACGGTACACATGCCGCAGACGCTGTACACTTTCCGAACCGCCATGTTTCAGTCCTCCTCGATGTTTGCGGATTTTTTCAACCCGGGCGCGGCGAGGTCGGCCGCCGCAGGTTTCTTTTGGCGGCCGGCCGGCGTAAGCATATTTAAAGCCCCGGTCCATATGCTCTTACACAAAAGAGTCCGGTTATGTCAATAATGATATAGTTGTATATCATCAGGATTCATCCGTGGTGCCGGTAAGGAGTATTAAATCTACCAGAAGTCGTGAATTCCGACCATGATCGACAATTGGGAAGCCGATTCAATGCCGCGCGTACGCAAGTGATTGCTCAGATGCCGGCCGTTCCGTCGCCGTAATATCAATGCGATAGGGGCACGCCTCTGCGTGAGCCCTGAAAAACACAGGCGCGACCCGGGCAACCGCATCGACACAAAAAAACGCGGTCGAATCGATGGAAAGGGCAGGCACACAGGCCTGCCCCTGCGGGATGAGGAAAGAATACCTGCCAAATGACCTGAAATGATCGAATGGACGTCGGTCGCCCGATCTGGTATGCAATTAATGGAAACCCCTTTGATTCATCACGGGAGGCCGCCCATGGGAAAGAAAGAGTCGCCGTTTCGCATCCGTTCCAAAATCTGGGTGGAAGACGGAAACGGCAAGGTCGTGTTCGGCCTGGGCAGATACCGCATCCTCGAAGCCGTCCAACGGCTCGGTTCGCTGCAGGCCGCCGCCCAGGAACTCAAGATGAGCTACCGGGCCATCTGGGGGCGAATCAGCGCCACCGAGAGACGGCTCGGAAAGCCGCTGTTGATCCGCAAGCCCAAAGGCTCGCGCCTGACGCCCCTCGGGGAAACGCTCCTGAAGCAGTTCCAGCGTCTCCAGAAGATCGTGGAGACCGAATCCGACGACGTCTTCAGGGATCTCATGGCGGCCTACCTCGACCACTGAGCCGGCGGCTGCGCCCCATTGAATATTCAAGCCTTGTGCGTTCACCCACCCTAAAAAAATTTTTTCCGTCCAGCTATGTCATAATTGACATATAGACGCCGCTCTGCTAAATCCATCCAGCATCTGTTTCCGGCACGCGGGCCGAACCGGTCACAACTCAAAAGCCGACAGACATCACTTTATTGCAAGTTAAAGAAATTTGAGGCGCGGTCGTTGCGGGATATGCTGATCGGCGTCTCGGGTAAGATTGCGGGTTCTGTTATGTCAAGTTTGGCATATTTAAAGCCGCCAGAAAACAGCCGCACCGCTCAATCGGTCTGCGGCAACCCGGCAATAAACCGCCACAGGGGGAGGAGAGAATGGGGGAGCACACGTTTACACTGGATCAGCGCACGGTCGAATTTGTTCCGGGGCAGACTATTTTTGAGGTCGCCGAGGAAAACGGGGTCCGTATCCCGTCGCTGTGCTATCTCAAGTCGGCCACACCGACAGGAGCCTGCCGCATCTGCGTGGTGGAGCTCAAGGGCTATCGCTCGCTGGTGGCCGCCTGCAGCACACCCGCCACTGAAGGCATGGAGGTGCTGACCGAATCGCCCCCGGTGGTGGCATCGCGCAAGGAGACACTTGAACTTCTGTTGGCCTCGGGCAACCACAACTGCGCCATCGGGTCTCCCGGAAAAGGCGATTGGACCGCCTTTCAGCTGCAGGCGGCCGCCTCCGAGGGCACCGCAGACCTGTGCCCGGCCTGGGGCGACTGCCGGCTGCAGGATTTGGCCTATCACTACCAGGTCGGCAGGGGCAAGTACGCGCCGCCCGACGTCCGGTACCCCATCGAGACCGTCAATCCGCTCATCGTGCGTGATTTTTCGCGCTGCATCCTCTGCGGCCGCTGCATTCAGGCCTGCAACGAGGTCCAGGTCAACCGCGCCATCAGTTTCGGCTACCGGGGGGCGGTCGCCAAGGTGGTGGCCGGCACCGATGTGCCGCTGAAAGATTCCAATTGTGTCTTCTGCGGCGAGTGTATCCAGGCCTGCCCGACCGGCGCCCTGGTGGAAAAGAAGGCCCGCTTCACCTGGCGGCCCTGGAAGAACCGCAAAATCCGCACGACCTGCCCGTACTGCGGGGTGGGGTGCCAGTTGTGGCTGCATGTCCAGAACGAGCGCATCGTCAAGGTGACCGGGGTCGAGGAAGGCGCGCCCAACAAGGGGCGGCTGTGCGTCAAGGGCCGCTTCGGCTACGATTTCATCTATTCCGACGAGCGTTTGAAGACGCCGCTGATCAAGCAGGGCGACGGCTTCCGTGAAGCCTCGTGGGACGAGGCCCTCGATCTTGTGGCCCACACGTTCAAGCGAATCATCGCCGAGAGCGGGCCGGATGCCCTGGCCGGCGTCAGCTGCGCCCGCAGCATCAACGAGGATTCCTACCAGATGCAGAAACTCTTCAGGGGGGTTTTCAAGACCAACAACATCGATCACTGCGCCCGCACCTGACATGCGCCGACGGTCGCCGGGCTGGCGGCCACATTCGGCTCAGGAGCCATGACCAACTCGTTTTCGGAATTCTCGCGCGCCAAGATGTTTCTGGTGATCGGGAGCAACATGACCGAGGCCCACCCGGTGGCGGCCACCTTCGTCAAAAACGCCGTGCTGGCCGGGGCCAAGCTCATCGTGGCCGACCCGCGGCGGCACCGTCTGGTCGATTTCGCCGACCTGCACCTGCAGCTCAAGGTGGGCAGCGACATCGCTCTCCTGAATGCCATCATGCACGTGCTGATCCAGGAAGATCTTTACGACAAGGCCTTCGTGGCCGAGTGCACCACTGGATTCGATCAGCTCAGGGAAAAGGTGCTGGCGTACCCGCCGGAAAAGGCGGCACCCATCTGCGGTATCGACGCGGCCGCCATCCGGGAGGTGGCCCGCCTGCTGGCCTCGGTGAAGCCGGCGATGGTCTGCTACACCCTCGGGATCACCGAGCACACCTGCGGCAAGAACAACGTTATGTCCATCGCCAACCTGCAGATGCTGCTGGGCAACATGGGGGTCGAGATGGGGGGCGTCAATCCCCTGCGCGGTCAGAACAACGTTCAGGGGGCCTGCGACATGGGGGCCCTGCCGAATGTCTATCCGGGGTATCAGGCCGTGACCGACCCCAAGGTCCGTGAAAAATTCGACGCCGCCTGGGGAACCAGCGGCATGTCCCTCAAGCCGGGGCTGATGATTCCCCAGATGATGGACAAACTGGTCGATGGCGCGGTGCGCGGCTTTTACATCTTCGGCGAAAACCTGGCCAATACCGAACCGGATATCCACAAAGTCGAACACGAACTGGCGTCGGCCGAATTCCTGGTGGTCCAGGACATCTTCCTCAACGAAACCACGCGCTTTGCCCACGTGGTGCTGCCCGCGGCCGCCTGGAGCGAAAACGACGGCACCTTCACGAACAGCGAGCGCCGGGTCAGCCGGGTGAGAACGGCCAGTCCGGCACCGGGCGCGGCCCGGCCCAACTGGTGGATCTTCCGCGAAATCGCCCGGCGCTTCGGCCACACGTGGGCCTCGGACAGCGGCCAAGAGATCTGGGACAATGAAATTTCGGCCCTGGCCCCCAGCCTGGGCGGCATCAAATACCACCGCATCGAGGGCGACGGGCTCCAGTGGCCCTGCCCGACCATAGAGCATCCCGGCACCACGTTCCTGCACCGCTACGGCAAGTTCACCTGCGGACTGGGCCGCTTCAGCCCGGCCGACTGGACGCCGCCGGCGGAAGTGCCCGATGACGACTATCCCCTGGTGCTGAGCACCGGGCGCCGGCTCTACCATTACCACACCC
The DNA here is from genome assembly GCA_049281435.1 of Desulfobacterales bacterium. GTDB lineage: Bacteria > Desulfobacterota > Desulfobacteria > Desulfobacterales > SG8-13 > JARFQH01. The sequence continues at coordinate 8,751 of JBAPSB010000211.1, read as the reverse complement.
GCACCCAGACCGGCCGCTGCGACGGGCTCAACGATCTGTTGGGCGAAGAGTTCGCCGACATCTCGGCAGCCGACGCCCGGCGCATCGGTATCGAAAACGGTGAAAAGATCCGCGTCAAATCCAGGCGCGGCGTGGTGGCCGTGCGGGCCAACGTCACCCCCGCAGTGCCCGAGGGCCTGGTGTGGATGGCCTTTCACTTCCGTGACGGCAATGCCAACTGGCTCACCAACGCCGCCTTCGATCCCGCCACGCTCACGGCAGAGTACAAGGCCTGTGCGGTGCGCATCGAAAAGCTTTAACCGGCACCGCCGCCGATTGACGGATCCGTCCCGTCTGCACGGTGAGATCATCGGCGGCGTTCACCTCTTTTCGCGTCCGGTGCCCTCATATTCCCCTGCGGCAAATCGATCGTCGTTCTTGCTATTCCGCTCGATCATAGCCATATGTTTATGTAAGCCGTAGCATAAAGGTTTGGGCTGCTGGTATCGGTCGTTGGCGTATGACGAATGCGGCCGCCTCCCCCCGGGCCTTGCCAAACCTTTATCTTAAGGCCTGTAAAACCAGAAATCATATCATAAGTGCCCGGAGAAGCTCATGCAATTGACGCGGGCAGGGCGTGGTCCCCACCGGCACGCGACACCAGGGTACCGATGAAGGTCGCTCATTTCGCAAGGCTCAGGACACGGCTGTATCTTCTGGTCCTGCTCACGGCACTGCCGGGCTGGGTATTGGTGTTCTACGCGGCCTCTGAACAAGAACAGAGCGCGGTCCGCGCCATTCATCGCGATGCACTGCGAACGGCCCGCTCAGCCGCGGATCAGGAAGCGCGCATACTGGCAGAAGCTCGACAGGTGCTGGTCACCATGGCCGACTTTTTCCAGGAAAACCGGGACGGTCCGATCCGCTGCCAACACTTTTTCGAGCGCCTCCTGAACGGGTCTCGGGGATATGCCAACCTGGGCGCCGTGGGACCGGACGGCGCTCCGATCTGCAGTGCCAGGCCACTTCCGGCCGGGACCAATCTGGCCCAACGCCACTGGTTCCAGCGGGCGAAGGCGTTCCGGGATTTCGCCATGGGGGGCTACCACCTGGGTTCCGCCGCGGATGAGCTCGTGCTGTATCTGGCCCAGCCGGTGCTGGACGAAACCCGGCGGCCGGTGGCCGTCGTCTTTGCGGCCTTGAACCTGGATTGGCTCAACCGGCTGGGCTTCAGCACCCTGGCGGACCTGCCCGAGCACTCGACCGTCATCCAGATCGATCAGACCGGCGTGACCCTCTCCTATAATCCGCATACGCGGGAATGGTCCGAAAAGGCTCCCGTCACCGCCAACATTCTGAAAGATGTCCTGGCCCGTAAGTCCGGTGTCCTGGAGGCCAGGGGTACCGACGGGGTGCCGCGGCTCTTCGCCTTCGCTCCCCTGGCAAGCTCTTTGAACAACAGGCAAATTATTCTTATCATCGCCATGCCGCGCGCCGTCGCCTTTGCCGCCGCCAACCGGAACCTCACCCGCAATTTGAGTCTGCTGGGGGCCGTGACGCTGCTGGCCCTGCTGTTCGCCTGGAAAGGCAGCGAGGTGTTCATGCTGCGGCAGGTCCGGGCCCTGGCGTCGGCCAGCCGGCGGTTGGCCGACGGTGATTTGAGCGCCCGCATCGGCCTTGCGGAAGGCCAGGACGAACTCAGCCAGCTCTCGCGGACCTTTGACGAGATGGCGCTCGCCCTCGAAAGCCTGCACGCCGCCGAGAAGATGGCCGGTGAAAAGATCCGTCAATCACGCGAGCAGCTGCGGCACCTGACCAACCACCTTCAGAAGGTCCGCGAAGAGGAGCGCACCCGCATTGCCCGCGAGCTGCACGACCAGTTCGGCCAGGCCCTCTCGGTACTCAAGATGGACCTGGCCTGGTTGGCAAAACACCGTCCCGGACCGGACCATTTTGTACAAACGAAGCTCGATGCCATGGGCTCCATCATCGATGCGACACTGCACGTCCTGCACCGGGTGTGCACCGAGTTGCGACCGGTCATCCTGGATGATTTCGGTCTGGCGGCCGCCATCCAGTGGCAGGCGGAGGATTTCCAGAAGCGGACCGGCATCGCCTGCAGGCTTGTTCTCGACAGCGAAGCGACGTCACTGACCCGTGAAGAATCCACAACCGTGTTCCGGATCTTTCAGGAGATCTTGACCAATGTCCTGCGCCATGCCGCCGCCGGTGAAGTCGTCATTCGTCTCCGGGAAGAAGACGACCGGTTGATGCTGGAGGTTGCGGACAACGGCAAAGGTATCACGGATGCCCAAATCGACAGTCCGACCTCTCTGGGACTGGTCGGAATGCGCGAAAGGGTGTATGCGCTTGACGGGACCATACAGTTTGCGGGAAATACCCCCCAGGGCACCCGCGTTACGGTGGCCGTACCGATAGGCGGAAAGGCGGTATCGCATGCTTAGAATCATCATGGCCGACGACCATCCCATCGTGCGGGCCGGTCTGAAACAGATCATGGCCGAGGCCTCCGACCTGGTGGTAGCGGCCGAAGCGGGCAACGGGCGGGACTTGCTGACCCTTGTCCGCCGGGAACCTTACGACGTGATCCTGCTGGACATCAGCATGCCGGGCATGGACGGCCTGGACGTTTTAAAGCAGCTCAAATCCGAACTGCCCACCATTCCCGTTATCATCCTGACGGTTCACCCCGAAGCCCAGTACGCGCTGAGGGTCCTCAAGGCCGGCGCTTCCGGGTACCTGACCAAGGAAAGCGTACCGTCCGAATTGATCCAGGCGATCCGCAAGGTGCACCGCGGCGGTAAATACATTACGCCGTCACTGGCCGAAAAAATCGCTTTCGCCCTGGGCGGGGAACCGGCCAAGTTGCCGCATGAGACCCTGTCCGACCGTGAGTTCCAGGTGCTCTCCCAGATCGCCTCCGGCCGGACCGTGACGCAAATCGCCGACGAACTGGCATTGAGCGTGAAGACCATCAGCACCTACCGCACCCGCATCCTGGAAAAAATGCAGCTGAAAACCAATGCGGAGCTGACCCACTACGCGATTCAAAACAAACTGGTGGAGTGAGAGAAGGGCGAAGGGCGAAAGGCTGAAGACTGGAGGCGCAAAAAGCTGGGAAGCTGGAGGCTGGAGGGAAAGGCAAACGGGATAAAGGGCAAAGGATAAACTTAAAGCATCACTTAAAATATAAATTGAAAACAAACGCCCCTGTATACTTTCAGACTTCCGACCGGTAAGCCATAATCTCTATTCTTTCCGCCCAATCTTTCTGCCCTTGCCTCCTCGCCGCCTGTCTTCCAGCCTTCCAGCAACCTTTTTCCTTTCGCCTTTTACCCTCTGCCTTCCCTCTTCCTAGCCTCACCGCCTCAAAGCCTCCCAGCATCCCAGCATTGCGACCTCCCACCTTTTGCGCCTCGGCTTTATCCTTCAACCCTTCGCCTTTAGCCTTCAGCCTTTCGCCTTTCCCCTATCCTATCAGACAAACACCGACGCCAGTCTTCCGCGGGCTCCTACACAAACATCGGACAAAATCCGATTTTCTGACAGCTGCGCGCGTTTTATATTGCGGCTGAAGAAGGAAAGGGAAGCGGCCATGAAAAGGGTCTTGATTGTTGACGATGCCAAACAGGTGCGGGAGCGGTTGATCTCGCTGCTGTCCGAATACCCGGAGATCCGGATCGTTGGCCAGGCCGGCAACGGGCAGGAGGCGCTGGAAGCTCTCGACCACCAAAAGCCCGACACGGTCATTCTCGACATCCGCCTGCCCGGAAAAAACGGGATCGAACTGCTGAAAGAAATCAAGGCCGCCCGCCCCGCGGTGACAGTTATCATGCTCACCAACTATGACTTCGAGCAGTACCGCAGACAAAGCCTGCAGCTCGGGGCGGATCATTTCTTCAACAAAACCCTGGAACTTGAAAAGGTCGTGGAAATCCTGGCTAAACAGCCAGTCGATTCGAACATCGAACAAAGGAGGCATTGAAATGGGAGCGTTGCAGTCAGTTTATAGCTTTGCGTGGGCTCAGTGGCAGATGCCGATGTGGAACCACTGGGGACCCGGCATGATGGGCTGGGGGATCGGTGGCGGTGGCTGGCTCGGCGGGGTCTTCATGCTCGTCTGGTGGATGGTGGTGATCGCCGCCGTCGTGGCCTTTATCAGGTGGGTGTTCGCCGCGAAAAAACCGGCGGCCGCCTGTGCGCCACCGGTGGAATCGCCCCTCGATGTGGCCAGAAAACGATATGCGCGCGGGGAAATCGATCAGGAGCAATTCCGGATCATGAAACGGGAACTGGAAGGGTGACTTAAGGAGCATCGCCATGAAAAGAGTGGTCAGTGACCCCGACAGCCGGGAAAAACCACGAAAAGAGGACGCTTTGCCGACAATGAACTCTTCACCCAGCGGGCTTTCGAGTGCCGAGGCCCAATTGCGCCTGCAGCAGTATGGCGCCAATGAAATCCCCGCGAAAAAGACCAACCCGTTTCTCAAATTCCTGAGCTACCTCTGGGGGCCCATCGCCTGGATGATCGAGGTGGCGGCCGTCCTGTCCCTGGTTGTGCGCCATTGGGTGGATTTCACCATCGTCGTCGTTCTGTTGCTGTTCAACGCCGTGGTCGGCTTCTGGCAGGAATACCAGGCCGGCAACGCCGTGGAGGCCCTCAAAAAAAACCTGGCGCTCAAAAGCCGGGTCCTGCGGGACGGCACCTGGCAGGAAATCGATGCCGGGGAACTGGTCCCGGGCGATGTCGTGCGCCTGCGCCTGGGCGACATCATCCCGGCCGATGCCAGGCTGGTCGAAGGCGACTATCTGAGCGTGGACCAGTCGGCTCTCACGGGTGAGTCCCTGCCGGTCAGCCGGCAGACCGGAGACATTGTCTACTCCGGTTCGGTAGCCAAGCAAGGAGAGATGGTCGCCGAAGTGACGGCGACCGGCGGCAGCACCTACTTCGGGAAAACCGCCAAACTGGTGGCCGGGGCCAAATCGGTCTCGCACTTTCAGAAGGCCGTGCTGCAGATCGGCGACCACCTGATCTATCTCAGCCTGGCCCTGGTGGCGGTACTTGTCCTCGTCCAGTTGTTCCGGGGCACGCCGCTGCTGGAACTGGTCCAATTCGCCCTCATCCTGACCGTGGCCTCCATACCGGTGGCGATGCCGGCCGTACTCTCCATCACGATGGCCGTGGGTGCCCTGGCGCTCTCCAAAATGAAAACCATTGTCTCGCGTCTGGAGTCCATCGAGGAAATGGCCGGGATGGACATCCTGTGCTCCGATAAAACCGGGACTCTGACCCAAAACCAGCTCACTTTAGGTGAACCCGCGGTCTTCGAGGCCGAGAACGCCCAGGACCTCATTCTGGCCGGCGCACTGGCTTCCAAGGCCGAGGACCGGGACAGCATCGATCTGGCAGTGATGGGCGGACTTCAGGATCAAGCCGTCCTCAAGACGTACGAGCAAGTCAAATTCGTGCCCTTTGATCCGGTCGGCAAACGCACCGAAGCCGTCATCCGGGACCGCCAGGGGCAAACCTTCAAGGTCACCAAGGGTGCGCCCCAGGTGATTCTGGAACTCGCGCGGGTCAGCCGAGACACCAAGACAAAGGCCGATCAGGTGATCAACGATTTCGCCGCCAAGGGCGATCGCACCCTCGGCGTAGCCCGGACGAACGGTGACGCATCCTGGCGTTTTCTGGGCATTCTGCCACTCTACGATCCGCCCCGCGAAGACTCCGCGGAGACCATCGCCCAGGCTCAGGCTCACGGCATTCAGGTCAAGATGGTAACCGGCGACAACCTCGCCATCGCCCGCGAGATTGCCGGACAGCTGGGACTCGGAAAAAACCTTTACGCTGCGGAGAAACTGCTTAAAATCGGCGGCGAAAAAGGCGAAATGGCCACCGACACGGCTGAGCAGGTGGAAAAGGCCGACGGCTTCGCCCAGGTCTTCCCCGAGCACAAATTCGGCATCGTCAAGGCCCTACAGGCCAGGGGCCACATCGTCGGAATGACCGGCGACGGTGTCAACGATGCCCCGGCCCTCAAACAGGCCGATATGGGTGTGGCCGTCAGCGGCGCCACCGATGCCGCCCGCGCCGCTGCAAATCTGATCCTCACGGCACCGGGGCTGTCGGTCATTATCAACGCGGTCGAAGAGGCGCGCCGGATCTTCGAGCGCATGAACAGCTACGCCATTTACCGCATCACGGAGACCATCCGCATCATGATCTTCGTCGTGCTGGCGATGGTTGTCTTCAACTTCTACCCCATCACCGCCATCATGATCATCCTGCTGGCCTTCCTCAACGATGTGCCCATCATGACTATCGCCTACGACCGCACCTGGCTGGATCCCCAGCCGGTGCGCTGGAACATGCACCGGATCATCGCCGTCTCCACGGTGATGGGCTTGACCGGAGTCTCCGGCAGCTTTCTGATGCTTTACCTGGCCCTTAAATGGCTCCATCTGAGCATTCCCGAGGTTCAGACCTATATCTTCCTTAAAATGGCCGTTGCCGGGCATCTGACGCTGTTTGTCTCCCGCAGCAAGCAGTTTTTTCTAAAAAAACCCTATCCGGCCCCGATCATGATCTGGTCGGCCATGGGCACCAAACTGCTGGGCACCTTATTGGCCGCCTACGGTTTCGGCGTCATCACGCCGATCACCTGGCCGCAAATCGCGTTGATATGGGGCTACTCCATCACCTGGGCTTTTCTCACGGACTGGGCCAAGATTCGCGTGTATCATCACTTCGGCATGCAGACGCGGCGTCATGAAACGTTTCTCAAGACCGTCCAACAGCCTTTTCATACCGCATGAAGGCAACCGCACACACGGTCGGCCGCTGCACGTTAACCATGGTTAGTCGATCAAAGGGGACATCATCACATCACGGTCATCACCAATGAAACCGTTACAGGGGTTGCATCAGTTAGCACTACCATCACTCTGCGAGAAAACCGTGCTCATATTAAGGAGGAATACAAAATGAGAAGACATCTGATAATCATTCTTTTGGCTATTGTCGGTCTATTTCTTGGGACGAATGGCTTTACTCAAGAGAAAAAAGGGCCTGGAGTGAAAATTACAACCATCGAAACGGCAGAAGATCAGCAAATTAATGCCTTTCCGGTGGGAAAAATCATAGGCTCCAAGGTGATTAATTTGAAGGGGGAGACGTTGGGAAAAATTGAGAATTTAGTCGTCGATGTCGATACCGGAAGAATTGTGTATGCTGTCCTTGAATCCGGTGGTTTTTTGGACATCGGTGATAAACTCTTTCCCGTTCCCTGGGGGTCCCTTGCAGCGCTTCCATCAGAAGGCATCTTCTTCCTCAATCAATCGAAAGAACAAATGGAAAAAGCACCTGCTTTTGACAAAAACAAGCTGCCGAACATGGGGGATATGCGTTGGGGGACTGACGTTTTAAAGTATTATGGCGCCCCCTATGGTTATACACAAAGGGGACCATTCGGTTACGATTATAGTAATTTTGCTGATTATAATTATTATGGTTCTAATAATCCGCAATCTCCTGGTGCAGGAATAAATCCTGCTCCACGAATAGAAGACCCCTATCAAAAAATCTTTGACTCTAAAAAAATTAGGACCATCTCGGGACAAGTGGTAAAAATAGACCAACTTCCCGAATTTGGGTTCGGTTTGCAAATGCGATTGACTGTATTTGTCGACAAAAAAGAGATTCTGCCGGTTTACCTGGGTCCCGCCTACTACCTTGTCGGGCCTTGGCAGGCAAAACATATCAAATTAGGTGATGAAGTCACCGTGAGCGGCTCCCTGGTCACAGTTAAAGATGAGCCCTTAATGATTGCCGTGACCGTGAAGCGAGGAAATGCGGTCTTGCGTTTGAGAGACCAGGAGGGAATTCCAGCATGGTTTGGATGGAAAAAAACGAGCGATTGATCGTGTTGACGCGATGGGTGAAAGCGCTATACATAAGCACAGGCATCTGATGCGATATAACGTCCTGAAAGGAGAAGACCATGATTAAAGTGTTGCCGGAGAGTAAGGGAAATATTGTTGTCCTCAGAGCGGTAGCCAAGTTAACCGATCAGGACTATAAGGATGTTCTCATTCCACGCCTGGAGTCGATTATCCGTGAACATGGCAAGGCGAGGCTTCTACTGGATATGGGTGATGATTTCCACGGATGGGAAGCTGCGGCGTTGTGGGACGACGCTCGCTTTGGGCTTGCGCACAGAAACGATTTTGAAAAGATGGGCGTGATTGGCGGCCCCAGATGGGTTGAGTGGGGGTTGAAGCTCGCTGCTTTGGTCGTCAGCGGCGAGATAAGAAATTTCTCCCCGGGCGAACGCGAAGAGGCATTGAACTGGGTCAAGGTCTGAGAGTAAATCGCCAACACGGAATGCCGCACACTCGGCCTTGGCTAAAAAAAGGAGAAGTGAACCATGCAGACAAAAACGCTTTCCCCGGAACTGCTCCACCGGATGGATGCCTACTGGCGCGCCGCCAACTATCTGTCGGTCGGCCAGATTTATCTTTATGACAATCCGCTGCTGAAGCGGCCACTGACGCTCGCGGACGTGAAGCACATGCTGCTGGGACACTGGGGCACGACGCCCGGCCAGAACTTCATTTACGTGCATTTAAACCGGGTCATCAAAAAATACGACCTCGACATGATTTACGTCTCCGGTCCCGGACACGGCGGCCCGGCCGTCGTGGGCAACACCTATCTCGAGGGCACTTACAGCGAGATCTATCCCAATATCA
>JBAPSB010000210.1:0-13253 GCA_049281435.1 Desulfobacterales bacterium | reverse complement strand
GAAAAGAGCCGACCGTTGCGCCCCAGATGCCGGCCAGTTCGGGCTCGCGCGAGTCGCCGGCGGTAAAAAAAGTCCGGTTCAACCGCTTTTCGATCCGGTTTTCCTTTTCGAAGCGTTCGATCCAGCTCATCTGGGCATCACTCATGCGGCGTTCGCTTTCGGGGGCGGTGCGGTCGAAGCGGCCCTTGATGAGCATGTCGACGTCATCGTTGGCCGTCACCCAGACGGGCAGGGTGCGACCGATGATATCCGGATCCCTCAGGACCATATCCCGCAGGCGAAACGCGGCCCCGGAACTGACCAGTTGGTAGAGCTCCCGTTTCTCGTTGCGGCCGGTCGCCTCAGGGAACATTTGAGTCAGGGCATTTTTGACCAGCTTGCCGTAGTCGGCCGTGGCCAAGGAATCCTGCCGCAGCACCTCGGGGTCGAAAAAAACCGTCAGCTGGATAAATGTCTTCTGGAAGGCCGGATAGCCCTTTCCGATGATGCTGATGAAAAGGAGCGATAAAAACAGCAGACTGAGAACGATGGCGCCGATGCCGTAAAAGCGAAAGCGTTTCTCGGCCCGGTAGCGGCGGGGAAGGCCGCGGTTGACCAGATCGATGGTCCGCATTGAATCGGCGGCCGGCGGCGGTATGGATGCGGATGTTTTATTCATACTGCTCCCGATATTTTCGCACCACGTGCAGGGCGATGACGTTGAGGATCAGGGTGATGACAAACAGCAGCAGGCCCAAGGCGAATGCCGCCAGGGTCTTTGGGCTGTCGAACTCCTGGTCGCCGACCAGCAGCGTGACGATCTGGACGGTGACCGTCGTGACGGCGTTCAAGGGGTTGATGGTCAGGTTGGCGGCCAGTCCGGCGGCCATGACCACGATCATTGTCTCGCCGATGGCCCGTGAAATCGCCAGCAGGATGCCGCCCACGATACCGGGCAGAGCGGCCGGGATCACCACCTGCTTGATGGTCTCGGACTTGGTGGCCCCCAGGCTGTAGGCGCCGTCACGCAGCGACTGGGGAACGGCGTTGATCACATCGTCCGAAATCGAGGAGACGAAGGGAATGATCATAATCCCCATGACGAGCCCCGCGGCCAGGGCGCTCTCGGAAGAGACGTCCAGGCCCGCGAACGTGCCGGCGTCGCGGATCAGGGGCGCGACCACCAGAGCCGCGAAAAAGCCGTACACCACGGTCGGAATTCCGGCCAAAATCTCCATCAGCGGTTTGGCGGCGGAGCGGAACCGCCGGTCGGCGTATTCGGAGAGGTAGATGGCCGACATCAGGCCGATGGGCACCGCCACCAGCATGGCGATGCCCGATATCAGAAGCGTGCCGACAAATACCGGCACAGATCCGAACGCCCCGGACGAGCCGACCTGATCGGCCCGGATCGCCATCTGGGGACTCCACTTCAAGCCGAACAGAAATTCCCAGACCGGAATCTTTTCGAAGAATCGAATGGCCTCGTAGAGCACCGACAAGACGATGCCGATCGTGGTGAATATGGCGATGGTCGAGCAGAATATCAGGGTGTAGCGGATGATGTTCTCCACATGGTTGCGGGCGCGCAGTTTCGGCGAGATCCTGGCGCGCACGATCAGGGCGGCGCCGATGGCCAGCGCAATCACCACGACCGCCAGGGCGGCATGGCTGATGACAAGGAGCTGGCGATAATGATCGGCGGCCGCCTGCATGGTCGGATCGATCCGGCCCGAGGTGATATTGCCGCTGACCACATTTTTGATATCGTTGAGGATCAGGTTCAACCGATCCGGCGGCAGGCTGCGGAGATGTTCGGGCAGATCGGCCACGACCAGGCTGGCGATGATGTTGGACTCGAACGCGATCCAGAAACCGAACAGGATCAACGCCGGAACGCCGCACCAGATAGCGGTCAGGGCGCCATAGTAGGTGGGCCGCGAGTGCAGCGTCTTGATGTTGTCGGCGCTGCCGGCGACGGCCAAGGCCCGGTGCCGTCCCAGGAAATAGGCCAGCGACGAGAGTGCCAACAGGGCTGTCAGAACGGTTGTGGGAGACATGGTGTGGCTTTCGAGGTTCGGGGTTCAGGGTTCACGGTTGACGGTTTTCCGCCCGGGCGGGATTCACAGTTCAGGGTTTAAGGTTTATGGTTCAAGGTTGATGGATGAAAGCGATTTGAGGTTCCTGGTGCCGGATGTCGGCCATCTGAAATTCAAATTATGGAACTCAATCACCAACCCCATCGCAATGACCGAAATTGGAATTATGTGCGCACAGACCACTAATAGGGATCAATTGTTAGGTTTTTGTTAGGATTGCATGAGGTTTTCGTGCGGTGACCGGCACGGCGCTCAGACCGCGACCCAAAAGCCTCCGACCGCCGGGCCGCCAGTGCCTTTTCGCTTGTAACGGCGGGTCGGATTTGCTACTTTGTACGCTGCTTCGCGATAAGGATTACATATTTAGCGGTGGCGGTGATTCGAGGCCTTCAGGCCCAAACCCAGGGGAGGTCGGCATGGATGATATGCTGCAGTTGGTCGTCAACAAGGACCCGCAGGAAAAGGAGTTTCACCAGGCGGTGAGCGAGGTTCTCGAATCGGTCAAACCGGTTCTGGACCAGAATCCGATTTACCGGCAGGCCAGAATCCTCGAGCGGCTGGTGGAGCCCGAGCGGGTGATCATGTTCCGGGTGCCGTGGCTGGACGATCAGGGACAGCCGCGGGTCAATCGGGGCTTTCGCATCGAGATGAACAGCGCCATCGGCCCCTACAAGGGTGGCCTGCGCTTTCACCCGTCGGTGAACCTGGGCATCCTCAAGTTCCTGGCCTTCGAGCAGGTTTTCAAAAATGCCCTGACGACCCTGCCGATGGGCGGCGGCAAGGGCGGATCGGATTTCGACCCCAAGGGCAAGTCCGACAACGAGGTCATGCAGTTCTGCCAGAGTTTCATGTGCGAGCTTTTCCGGCACATCGGATCGAACACCGACGTGCCGGCCGGTGACATCGGGGTCGGGGCCAGGGAAATCGGCTATCTTTTCGGCATGTACAAAAGACTGCGCAACGAATTCACCGGGGTGCTGACCGGCAAGGGGCTCAACTGGGGCGGCAGCCTCATCCGGCCGGAGGCGACCGGTTACGGGTCGGTATACTTCGCGGCCGAGATGCTGGCCACCCGCGGCCAGAGCCTGGAGGGCAAAACCTGCCTGGTGTCCGGCTCGGGCAACGTGGCCCAGTTCACGGTCGAAAAGCTGATTCAGATGGGCGCCAAGGTCGTGACGCTTTCCGACTCGGCCGGCCACATCTACGATGAAAGCGGCATCGATGCCGAAAAACTGGCCTTCGTAAAAGTCCTCAAGAACATCCGACGCGGCCGGATCAAGAAATACACCGAAAAATATACGGCGGCCGTCTATGTACCGGTCGATCCGGACAGCGATCACAATGCCTTGTGGGACCATCCGGCGGACTGCGCTTTTCCCAGTGCGACCCAAAACGAGATCAACACCCGGGATGCCCGCCACCTGGTAAAAAACGGCGTCACGCTGGTGTGCGAGGGCGCCAACATGCCCACCGTCCCCGAAGGCATTGATATCTTCATGGCGCACGGCTTGCTCTACGGTCCGGGCAAGGCGGCCAACGCCGGCGGGGTGTCGGTTTCCGGGCTGGAGATGACCCAGAACAGCATGCGGCTTTCCTGGACCCGCGAGGAGGTCGACACCCGGTTGAAGATGATCATGAAGAGCATTCACCGCACCTGCGTCGAAGCGGCCGCCCTTTACGGCAGCCCGGGAAATTACGAAGTCGGGGCCAACATCGCCGGTTTCCTGAAGGTGGTCGACGCCATGATGGACCAGGGGCTGGTCTGACTGCACTGCCGGCGGGGTGTTGAGCGGATGATTTTCGAATACGAGGCGCGGGTGCCGTTTCACGATTTGGATCCCCTCCAGGTCGTGTGGCACGGAAACTACCTGAAGTATTTCGACATCGCAAGGTTCGGGCTTTTCAGGCAGGCCGGACTGGACCTGTACCGGTATTTTCTGGACCATCAACTTATCTTCCCGGTGACCCGGTCATCGACCAAGCACATCGTTCCCCTGCGCCATGACGATGCGTTCGTCTGCAAGGCGACCGTGACCGAAGCGGTTTACAAGATCGCCATGTCTTTTGAAATCCGGCTGGCCGCCAAGAACCAGATCTGCACGCGCGGAACGAGCGAACAGGTCGCGGTCAAAATGCCGGAAATGGAGATGCAGTTCGAAGTGCCGGGCGACATTGCCGCGGCGCTGGGATTTGCGTGATGGATTCCCGGCTTCAGATGGCGTTGACCACCGGGTACGAGCGCCTCTCGGCCTGGTCGGACCTGCTCGATCAGATCAATGTCTTTCCCGTGGCGGATGCCGATACCGGCCGCAACCTGAGGATCAGCCTGGCGCCGTTGTACCGGAGCCAGGCCCCCACCGAAACGGTCCTCAGCCGGCTGCTGACTTCCGCCAGCGGTAACTCCGGCAACATCGCCGCCTGTTTCTTTGCCGGCTTTTTGGCCGCGGATCCCTTGGAGGACCTCCCGCGGGCGATCAAAACCGGAAAAGATCGGGCCTGGCAGGCGATCTCAGATCCGCAACCCGGTACCATCCTGACCGTTTTCGACGCGCTGCTGGCGGCAGTCGACTCCGCACCCGCAGAGACCCGAAACGGCACCTATCCCGGCCTGATCGGGCGGCTCGAAGCAGCGGTCCATTTAACCTCCGAAACCCTGCCGGCTCTGAAAGCCGCCGGCGTCGTCGACGCCGGCGCCCTGGGGATGTTCCTTTTCATGGAAGGTTTTTTCAGCCGGACGGAGGGTGAAGAAAACGGGTTTCGGCCGGTAACCGAGATTTTTCGGAACAAACTGACGCCGGCCCCAGCAGGGGAACCGGGCGACGCCCGGGGTTTTTGCATCGACACGCTCGTCGAGACCGACGCAGCGAGCGAGACATCCCTGGCCAAGCTGGCGTCCCACGCAAACAGCCTGGTTGTCCGCAAGGAACGCGAGCGGCTCAAGATCCACCTCCACACCGTGCACCACGAGGCGGTCTGGCAACAGCTCGAGCAGATGGGGCGGGTGGTCAAATGGTCGGCGACGGACTTGCGGCGGCCGCCCGGCCCGCTGGCCGTTTCCGATACACCGCCGGTGATCCACATCGTTACCGATGCGGCCGGCTCCTTGACGCGCCGGGATGCCGCCCGGCTGGAGGTGACCCTGCTCGACAGCTACATTCTCGTTGGCGACGAGGCGTTTCCGGAAACTGAGGTCGATCCAGCGCAGGTTTACGCGGCGATGCGAAAGGGGGTGCGGGTGACGACCGCCCAGGCCTCGGGGTTCGAACGCCATCAGCGGTTTCAAAGCATCGTTAGCCGCTATGGTGCGGCCCTCTATCTTTGCGTCGGCTCGGTCTACACCGGCAATTTCAAGGCCGCCGCGGCCTGGAAGGAGAAAAACGATCCGCAGGACCGGTTGGCGGTCATCGACACGGGCCTGGCTTCCGGGCGCCTTGGCATCGTCGCCCTGGCGACGGCCCGATATGCCCGCCGGGTCGACCGGGCCGAAGAGGTGTTGCACTTTGCCGCGACCGCCGTTCGGCAAAGTGCCGAATACCTTTTTCCCGACCGGCTTCACTATCTGGTCGCCGGCGGGCGGCTCTCGAGGACCAAAGGATACGTCGGCGATCTTTTCGGCCTGAAACCGGTTATCAGCCCGACCCCCGGTGGGGCCGTGAAGGCCGGAACGGTTCGGGACCGGAAAGGGCAGCTCGACTTTGCTCTTGCGAAACTGTCAGCGGACCTGGCGCCCGATACCGGCTCCCTGATGTTGATCGAGTATTCGGACAACCGCCCGTGGGTCGAAGATACGGTGCTGCGGGAAATCGAAAAGCGCTACCCGGCGGCCGAAGCCATCCTGCAACCCCTCTCCCTGACCTCCGGTGTCCACCTGGGGCCCGGTACCTGGGGGGTGGCGTATGAAGGCGAAAGGCGGAAGGCAAAAGGCTAAAGGCGGAAGGCCAGGGGCTAAAGGCGCAAGGACGACAGAGGACGGAAAGAGAACGGTGAAAGGCGGAAGACTGAGGGCAAAAGGCAGACGGCAGAAGACGGAGAGCAGATGACGGAGGGCGGAGGGCAGAGACGGTGCAAGGACGACAGAGGACGGATGACAGAGGACGGAAAGAGAACGGCAAAAGGCGGAGGGCAAAAGGCAGACGACAGAAGACGGATGACGGAGGGCAGATTACGGATGACGGAGGGCAGACGATTGAGGACGTACGGCGGACGGGGTACGAGGCAAACGAGGCGGGGAATCCGGGTGCTTGCAATCAATTTATTATCTTACCCCTTGTACCCTAATCCCCAAACCTTATACCCTGCACCCTATATTTCTACACCCCATTCCTTCGCCTACCGTCGTCCGTCGTCTGTCGACCTTCTTTTATCATTTCCTTTCGCCTTTAGCCGTGAGCCTTCTGTCTTTATCCTTTTGCCTTTATCCGTGAGCCTTTTGCCTTTTTCTTTTTCCTTAAACCATACACCTTTTTTCATCCCATGGCTCACCCTTTAACAGACCGTTTTTGTGTCGTTATTCCGGTTTACAACCACGAGCGGACGGTGGCCGATGTCGTGCGCCGGACACTGGCCCGCGGGCTGCCGGTCGTGGTGGTCGACGACGGCTCGACCGACGCGAGCTATGACCGGATAAAAGGCATCGACGGCATCCGGATCTTAAGGCACCGGTCAAACCTCGGCAAAGGGGCCGCGCTCGTGACCGGCTTGCGGAGCGCCGCTGAAACCTGCGCGTGGGCGATAACGCTCGATGCGGACGGCCAGCACGACCCGCGGGACGCGAAGACCCTGATGGCGGCGATCCCGCCTGATGCACGGCCGATCGTCATCGGCCGACGCCAACACATGCGGGCGGCCGCGGCGCCGTTGACGAGCCGCTTCGGCCGCGGGTTTTCCAACTTCTGGGTGCGCATGTCCGGCGGACCGGCAATGACGGATTCGCAAAGCGGGTTCAGGATATATCCGCTGCCCGAATGTCTGCACCTCGGCACTCAGAGCCGGCGGTTCCAGTTCGAAGTCGAAATTCTGGTCAGGGCTAAGACGAACGGTATCCTGGTGATCGAGGCGCCGGTCAGCGTGTCCTACCGCCCGGGCACGCCCCGGATTTCGCATTTTCACCCCTTTTACGACTTTCTGCGCAACTTCGGTTTGTTCAGCCGCTTAATCACCCGGCGCGTGCTCAAGCGGATTTTCGGATCGAAAAAAGATCGCGCGACCGCATGATTCCCGGAAACGTTGGCGACTCCATCGGGATTCCGCAAAGGGACAGAAGGGTTGAAACCCATATGAACCAAATTCTATGTCCGCCCGGCAGCTCGAGGTCCTGGCCCTCGCCGCCGCGGCCTGGCAACCGCTCTGCAAGGCCGGCGGGCTTCCGGGCCGAAATGGCGCGGTTTACTGACAGGCCGGTGACGTAAATGCTCGCGCTGTTCTACCGGTTGCTGATTTTGTTGTCGCGGTGGTTGGGGCCCTGGAGCTGCGAACTGATCGCCAGGGGAATCGCGGCCGGGTACTTCGTTCTTTCTCCGCGCCGGGTGGCGGTGAGCGTGCGGTTTTACCGGGCCCTTTTCCCCGGCCACTCGCACGCCTATTGCCGGCGGTGCACCTGGCAGCAGTATCGCAATTTTACATCGGTTTACCTCGACCGGATCCTGCTGACGGCCGCGGGCAGCGTCTCGTACACCCGTTCGGGCTGGGAGCATCTCGAAGCGGCCATCGCGCGCCACCAAGGCGGCGTCATCGTGATGTCGCACCTGGGCAACTGGGAAATCGCGGCGCACCTGATGAAGCAGAAACTGGCCCGCCTGCGGCTGATCCTGTTCATGGGCGCGCGCGCCAAGGCCCAGATCGAGCGCATCCAGAAAGAAGACCTGCGGGACAGGGGCATCCGCATCCTTGCCGCCGAGAAAGACCAGGCCGGTGCATTCGATCTTCTGAAGGCCTTGCGGTTCATCCAGGCCGGCGGCCTGGTGTCGATGACCGGTGACAAGCTGTGGACGCCGGGCCAGCGCGCCATTAAGGCCACCTTTCTTGGTCATGACATTTTTCTGCCGGAAACCCCGCATCTGCTGGCAATGCTGTCCGGTGCGCCGATCTTTTTCTTTTTTTCGCGCCGGACGGGCACCGGTCGTTACCATTTCAGCCTGTCGCCGCCGGTCCGGATAGAGGCGGTCGCGCGCGGCGAAAGACCCGCGGCCATCCGCCGCTGCGTGCAGCGGTATGTGGACCTGCTCGAAAAAAACCTGCGTCAGAATCCCTTCGAGTGGTATCATTTCGAGCCGTTTCTCGGCCCGAAATCAGGCCGCGCAGCCGATAGTTTTTGAACTCGGCGCTGATTTGGTGTATGAACAGTCCTCCCTACGGGAATGGGGGGCTTTTAGAGCAACCCTGGAGTTAATGAGATCACATAAAAGAAACGCCGACGAGAGAATCCATGCAGCGTGATGCCATCGAAGCCGCCATTTTAAAGATCTTCGCGGAAAAGTTCGAAATCGACGCGCCGGGTGTCGACGACGACTTGCGGGAGGGCTACGAATTCGACAGCATCGATGCCATCGAACTGCTGCACGAGATCGAACTCCTGCTCGATACGCAGCTGACGAGGGCCGAGAAAAAGAGCGCCATGGAAATAAGGACCATCGCCCAGATCGTCGATTACACGGCGGCCCTGGCGGCGGCCCGTCAAACGGGTTCCGCCGGTCCCGCAAGCCGGCCGGCAGCGGGGCAATGACGATGCGCCGCGTGGTCATAACGGCTTGCAGCGCCATCACGCCGATCGGCCGCACCCGCGCCGAAATCGTCCGCCACCTGACCGAGGGCATATCCGGCGTCAAGCCGCTGCGCAGCGACGGCCTGCTGACCGAGCACATCCATTCCGGCGTCTACGGCACGGTGGACTACCCCATCGCGTACGACTTCAAACGCAGTCACAGCAAGACCATGGGACCGGTGTCGTTTTATGCCTGCCAGGTGGCCAAGGAGGCCCTGGCGGCCTCGGGCCTCGATCCGGCCTTCATCACCTCGGGCCGGCTGGGGGTGGCTTTCGGCTCGACCCACGGCAGCCCGTCGGTCCAGCGCAGCATTTACCGGACCTTTTTCGGCGAATCGAAACAGGAATTCGCTTCGATCGGCGCGGTCGACTACCTCAAATCGATGGTCCACACCACGGCGGTGAACATCACCAAGATGTTCGGGATCACCGGCCGGGTCATCTCTTCCTCCACCGCCTGCACCACGAGCAGCCAGTCGATCGGCTTCGGCTACGAGTCGGTCAAATACGGCCTGCAGGATGCCATGCTCTGCGGCGGGGCCGACGAGTACGACACCACCACCGTGGCGGTCTTCGACAACCTGCTGGCCTGCTCGTCGGACTTCAACGCCACCCCGCACCTCACCCCGCGGCCCTTCGACGTCAGGCGGGACGGGCTGGTTGTCGGCGAAGGGGCCGGGGCCCTGCTGCTCGAAGAGTACGAACACGCCCGTCGACGGGGCGCCGACATCCTGGGAGAGGTCATCGGGTTTGGGTGCAACAACAACGGCGGCGACCTCATCCTGCCGAACACGCGCGGCATCACCGCCACGATCGCCTTGGCCTTGAAAGATGCCGGTATCGGTCCGGAGGCGGTCGATTTTATCAGCGCGCATGCCACCGGCACCAAGATGGGTGACGTGATCGAGGCCCAGGCCACCGGCAGTATTTACGGCCAAGGGCCGCTGGTTACCGGTTTGAAGAGCTACATGGGGCACACCATGGGCTCCTGCGGCGCCATCGAGGCCATCATCACCCTTTTCATGATGGCCGAAGGCTTCGTCCCGCCAACGCTGAACCTGGATGAGGTCGATGAGCGCTGCGCGATGATCCGCCACGTGCAGCGCTGCGAGCAGGTGCCGGTCGGGGTCGGTGCGGTCCAGAACTTTGCCTTCGGCGGAGTGAACACCTGCTTCATACTGAAAAAAATATCCGGACGGTGACAGATGCCGGCCAACGGCCCCCCCGATCGCCAAGGTCTTCAACCCCTGTTCGATTTCGCCATCACGGTGCTGCTGTGGCTCTATTTCACGGCCGGCTTCGTCTTTTTCTTCGCGCCCTTTTACCTCTGGGCCTTCCTGTTCGCAGACCGGAGGGAGAAATCGTTTCAGCGGCTCAACAGCCGCTTTTACCGGGGGTTTTTCGCGCTCAACCGGGTGTTGATTCCCGCCTACCGCTGGCGGATTCCGGCCGCGGTCAAAGACATTCGTTCGGCGGTCATCGTCTGCAACCACCGCTCCTATCTCGACTCGATCCTGTTGATCTCGCTCTATGACCGGCACAACACCATCGTCAAAAGCCGGCTGTTCGACATACCGTTTTTCGGAAAGATGCTGGAGTGGTCCGGCTACATCCCCTCATCGTCACAGGGGCGGCTGGCCGACACGATGATCCGGCGGATCGAACAGATGCCGGCCTTTCTGGCGGCCGGCGGCAACCTGATCGTTTTTCCCGAAGGCACCCGCAGCCCGGACGGCCGCATCGGGCGCCTCAACAAGGGTGCCTTCAAGATCGCGCGGAGCTGCCGGGCGCCGGTCAAGGTCCTTTTCGTCCGCAACACCGAGAAAATGTTCCGGCCGGGCTCGTTCTCGTTCGACACCCGCGGCCCCCACACCATCAGCCTCGCGCTGATCGGTTCAGTCGATGCGGCCGCGGACCGTGACACCGGGTCTCTGCCGGAGGTGATGGAGCGGGTCCGCGCGCTGCTCGAATCGCAAACAAGTGAGGAAGCATGAAAATTGTCCTGATGTCCATGCCCGATGTGGCGGCGGTCATTATGCACGAAAGCGCTTTTCACATGCCCAACAACGGCATCGCCAGCGTCGGCGCCAACGTCGATGACACCCATCAGGTGACGATTATCGACCTGATCCGCAAGCGGCGCCGGGTGGGCCGCTACGTGCGCGACATCCTTCTGAAAATCCGGCCGGACGTGGTCGGCCTGTCGGCCATGGCCTGGCAGTTCGACACCTGCACGCGGCTCATCCGTCTGGTCAAGCGCCTGCTGCCGGAGGTCAAGATCGTCATCGGCGGGTATCACGCGACCCTCATGTACGAGGAAATCGCCGACTCGAACGAGGCGTCCCTGATCGATTTCATCGTCCGCGGCGAGGGCGAGGAAGCCTTCCGCAGGCTGGTGAACGCCCTCGACGGCAAGGACCGCATAGAGGACATCCCCTCGCTGTCGCACAAGAAAAACGGCGTCCTGGTTCACAATCCGCGCGGCGAGCTGCTGGACCTCGCGCGGCTCAAGCTGCCGATCCGCGACAAGCGCCGCCTCACCTGGGGATACCACATCATGAACAACAAGATCGAGGTGATGGAGACCTCCAGGGGGTGCACCCGCTCATGCAGCTTCTGCAGCATGAACCACATGTATGGCCGCACTTTCCGCCCCTTTCCGCTGGAGCGGATCATGGCCGATATCGACGACATCTATTTCAATCGCAAAACGCGCTGGATTTTCCTGACCGACGACAACCTGGTGCTGGACCCCGCGCGCGTCATCGGGCTGTGCGAGGCCATCGTCGCCCGAAAATACCGCAACCTCAATTTCGTGGTACAGGCCGACTGCATCACGATGTCGCGCAACGAAAAAATGGTCCGCAAAATGGCGCAGGCCAGCTTCAAGACGGTCTTTCTCGGCATCGAAAACGTCTCCAAGAAAAATCTCAAGGCGGCCGGCAAGGGCGATATCGTCGCCGCCTCGCGCCGGGCCGTGGCCAACTGCCACAAGTACGGCATCATGGTGGTGGGCGGCATGATCTTCGGCTTCCCGGACGACACCGAAGAAGACATCATCGAAAACTACCGTTTCTTGAAATCGATCGAGGCCGACACCTCCTATTGCCAGATTCTGACCCCCTACCCGAAAACCGCCATGCGCGCGCAGCTCCTCGAGGAAGGGCTGGTCACCAACCCGGATGACTTCACGCGCTACAACGGTATGTGGGCCAATGTCAGGACCCGCCACTTGAGTGCCGAACAGCTGCAGTACCTGGTCTGGTATCACCGGCAGACGGTGATGGGCTGGTGGGAACCCTCGCCGCGCGTCCGGCAGCGGGGGCCTGTGTGGACCTCGATCTGGATTTACGGATTCAGACCATTTTTAAAGGCGTATCTGGGCCGCCGCCTCAAAAAATTCGGCTGGCGTGGTCGCTACGAGATCGACATGCGGCGCCTGCCGGAAGTGAACCGCTTCCGCGATCTCGAGGCCGTTTGACGCGGCACCGATATGAAAGTTGGCGGATGAAGGCGGTTTACGTCGTCAAACAGGCGCTCGCAACCGGTCTCGGCGACGGCATCGAGGAGAACTGGGACAGGCTCGCCAAAGGTGAGAGCGCCGTTGCAGCCGCAAATCCGCGTCAGGCGGAGCGGAGTGGCGGCCGGGTGGCCGCGGTCATCTCCGGCCTCAGGCCCGCTGCCGGGGAAAACCGGGTCTGCGCGGCCGCCCGCCGGGTGCTTGACCGGATCGGGCCCGTTCCCCCCGAAACCTTCATTGTCTGGACCGGCCTGAAGGGCAATGCCGAATACATCGAGAGCGGTGGCAAAATACCGATGCCCTTTCTGCCGGAACACTATCGCCGGTGGGCGGCCGGTCTGCTGGGCACCGGCGGCCGCGGGCTCGACATCTCCGCGGCCTGCGCGTCGTCCACCGTCGGGCTGGCGATCGGAGCCCAGAAGATTGTGATGGGGGAATGCGGCGCGGTCCTGGTCTGTGCGGCCGATGTCGTCACCGGCTTCGTGGCGGCCGGTTTTGCGGCCTTGAAGGCCCTGACGGCCGGCGCCTGCCGCCCGTTTGACCGCCAAAGGGACGGGATGTGCGTGGGAGACGGTGCCGCGGCGATCTTGCTGGCCGACGCCAAAACCGCCGATGACTTAAAGCTGGACCGGCTGGCACGGGTGGCTGGCTGGGGCATCTCGAACGACGCCAACCATATCACCGGCCCCGCCCGCGACGGCCGCGGCCTGGCGGCGGCGATGGCGGCCGCCATGGAAATGGCCGACACACGACCGGACGACATCCAGGCTTTCTGTGCCCATGGAACCGGCACGGTCTTCAACGACAGCATGGAACTGGCGGCGCTCGACAGCGTGTTCGGAGATCGCCTTTTTCCGGTCTTTTCGATCAAGGGGGCGATTGGGCACACGCTGGG
>JBAPSB010000209.1:0-2816 GCA_049281435.1 Desulfobacterales bacterium | reverse complement strand
GCAATTACAATATCCTGGCTACGGACATCTACAAGCAAGTCATCGGCCAGCAGAACTTCACCATGGGTGCCGTGGTGAGCGTTGTCCTGCTGATCCCCACGGTGGTGGCCTTCATCATCGACCGCATCGTCCAGAGAAGACAGGTCTCGATGATTGCCGCCAAATCGGTTCCGCTGATCCCCCGTCCGCACACCGTGCGCGATGGCCTGTACACCGGGTTTTGCGGGGTGGTGGTGCTCCTGGTGCTGGGATTTTACCTTACCGCGGTCTACGCCTCGCTGGTCAAGGTCTGGCCGTACACCCTCACCCTGGGGTTCTGGCACTACAACTTCGCCGGCACCGGCGGCGGCGGGTACGGCGCTTTCTTAAACAGCATCCGCATGAGCCTTTATTCCGCCGTTTTCGGCACCGCCATCACTTTTTCGGCCGCCTATCTCATCGAAAAAACCCGCCAGATGAACAGCCTGCGCCAGGCCGCCTATTTTCTTTCTATTTTGCCGCTGGCGCTGCCCGGCCTGGTCATCGGCCTGGCTTACATCTTTTTCTTCAATGCGCCGGGGTGGACCATCGGGGCCCTGTTCATTCCGAACCCCCTCAATTTCATTTATGCCACCATGGGCATCCTGGTGATCAGCAACATCGTTCACTTCTTTTCGGTGAGTTTTCTGACCGCCACCACTGCGCTCAAACACCTCGACCGCGAGTTTGAAACGGTCTCGGAGTCCATGGGCGTGCCCTTCACCAAAACCTTCGTGCGCGTGACGGTCCCGGTGTGCATTCCCGCCATTCTCGAGATCGGCCTGTACTACTTCGTTAATTCCATGGCCACCGTATCGGCGGTGATCTTTCTCTACTCGGCCGATATTCCGCTGGCCGCCGTGGCGGTCGCCAACATGGACGACGCCGGCGACGTGGCCCCGGCCGCCGCCATGTCGGTTCTGATCCTGCTCACCAACCTGGCGGTGCGCATCGCCTACGGGGGCCTGACGCGCCGGCTCAAGGTGCGCACGCAGGCCTGGACGCTGCAATGACCGCCATTTCCTCTGAAAGGAGACTCAACTTCATGTCTGACGCTGATCCTGCGCGCCCCTACACCGGACCCGTGCGGGCCGTGATTCTCGATTGGGCCGGCACGGCCGTGGACTACGGCTGCCTGGGGCCGGCGGACGTGTTTGTGCGCGTGTTCGAGTCCTTCGGCATCCCCGTCTCCGAAGCGGATGCCCGGCGGTTTATGGGCCTGGAGAAAAAGCAGCACATCCGCCGCATCTGCTCGCTGCCCGCCACGATTGCCCGGTGGCGGGAAAAATACGGCCGGGCGATCGATGAAAACGATGTGGCCGCGCTGTACGCCAAGACCGAGCCCATGATGGTCGCCGCCCTCAGCCATCACGCCGAGCCCATTGACGGCCTGCTGTCGTTTGTCGACGGCCTGCGCGAGCGCCGCATCAAAATCGGCTCGTGCACCGGTTACACGGCGCCCATGATGGCCGTTCTGGCCGCCGAAGCCGCAAAAAGAGGCTATGCGCCGGACGGCATCGTCTGTTCCTCGGACGTTCCGGCGGGCCGGCCGTTTCCCTGGATGTGCTACCAGAACGCCATCCGGCTGCGAGTCTTTCCCCTCGAATCCATGGTCAAGATCGGCGATACGATCAGCGACATTCAAGAGGGTCTCAACGCCGGGATGTGGACCATCGGCTTGACCCAGTCGGGAAACGAACTGGGCCTGTCGCCGGATGCGGTCGCGGCCCTGTCCGCTACGGATCTGAAGAAACGGCTGAAGGCGATCGAGGCCCGCTACTGGGAAGCCGGCGCCCATTATGTGGCCAAAGGCATCTGGGAGTGCCTGGAAGCGGTCGATGACATCGGCCGGCGATTGGAAGAGGGCGACCACCCGCGGCTCGACGCCTGACTTGGCACAGCACCGGATTTCAGGAAACATGGAAGCGATGATCGAGAACCCGCCGCACGACCCGGCCGATTCGAGTGAAGGCGACAGCAACCGGTCCGACACCCGCCGGAAGTGGCAGTCCGGCCACATAGACGAAGACACCAGGCGCTGGCTGGAAAGGGACGCCGCCTGTTTCATTCACCAAAGCCTGTCCACGCCGTGCCTGAACGTCCTGTCCCAGAGCCGCGGGGCCACCCTCACCGATCTGCAGCGGCGGCCCATCCTGGACTTTCACGGCAACAGCGCCCACCAGGTCGGCTATGGGAATCCGCGGGTCCTGGCGGCGGTGAAGCGCCAGCTGGATGCCATGCCCTTCTGCCCGCGGCGGTACACCAACGCTGCGGCCGTCGAGCTGGCCGAAAAGCTGATCGACATCACCCCGGATCCCCTGGGCAAGGTGCTGCTGGCCCCCGGCGGCACCAGTGCGGTCGGAATGGCGCTGAAACTGGCGCGCCTGGCAACCGGCAGGTTTAAAACCATCTCCATGTGGGATTCCTTTCACGGCGCCTCCCTGGATGCCATTTCGGTCGGCGGCGAAGCGCTCTTCAGGGCGGGCATCGGGCCCCTGCTCACGGGCTGTGAGCATGTCCCGCCGGCTGATTCCTACCGCTGCCTGTGGGATTCCGGCGGCCGCTGTCACACCTGCGGCCTGAAGTGCGCCCGCTACGTCGAGTACGTGCTGGAAAAAGAGGGCGACGTGGCGGCCGTCATCGCCGAGCCCATCCGCTGCACGGCGGTCAATCCGCCGCCCGAGGGGTACTGGAAGCGGATCCGGCAAGCCTGCGACCGGCACGGCGCCCTGTTGATCTTCGATGAGACCGCGGTCTGCCTGGGCCGCACCGGACGGATGTTTGCCTTCGAGCACGAC
>JBAPSB010000208.1:0-1663 GCA_049281435.1 Desulfobacterales bacterium | reverse complement strand
GAGCCCTCGTGGATCAGGCTGCCATACTGCATCCGGATGTGATTGTAGCGGATATCTCGATGCCCCAACTAAACGGCATAGAAGCGGCCCGACAGATTAAAAAAACCGATAAAAATATTATAATTGTATTTTTAACCATGCATATAGACGCCACCTATGCAGCGAATGCCTTCGAGGCTGGCGCTTCAGGTTTCGTCTTGAAGCACTCGGCATCAAGCGAATTGATCAAAGCGATCCATGAAGCAATGAAAGGACGAACGTACGTGACTCCCCGGATTGCAGGAGACCTTATCCGCAGCTATCAGGAAAGGGGTTCTCCTGAAAAGGATCTATTTAGTGTCCATCCACGGAAGTAACTACTTGGAATACATAAAAAAAGCGCATTTTGCAGTGGACTTTTCTTTCCCGACGTAGTATGTGGGAGTTGGACAACAACCCATAATCACTACGTATTTGAGAAAGGAGTCGACCACAAAATGCGCGAAAAGGTGCAAAAACAAATGCCGCTGATGGAACCGGCAACCAATTACGACCAGGGAAAAGAATTGGCAGCCATCGATGCGACCCTGAATAAGAACCCTACTATCTGTGATCTGGTTTATCAAGACCTTTGTGCAAAACGATCCACCTATACTCGCAGAGGTGCGCGCGGCATGAGCGCCGAGCAGGTCCTGCGGGCCGCGCTTCTCAAAGCATTGTTCGGTTTTACGTATAAGGAGCTGGCTTTTCATCTGATCGACTCGCGCACGCTGCGCTGGTTCTGCCTCATCGGATTCGCCGATAAGGGCTTTAAAAAGTCGGTTTTAAACAAAAACATCAAGGCTGTTTCGGCCGATACCTGGGAGCAGATCAACCAGCAGCTTCTGGGCCAGGCCAAGGAAGAAAAAACCGAAACAGCACGTGAGGTGCGCATCGATTGCACTGTGGTTGAAACCAACATCCATGCGCCCACCGATTCGAGTCTGCTTTATGACACCGTGCGGGTGCTAACGCGCTTGTTGCATGCGGCCAAAGAGGCCTGCGGTTCATCAAAAGGCATCGTCTTTAAGGATCATTGCCGGCGGGCAAAGCGCCGGATGATCGGCATCCAGTATGCCCGCAAAGAGCGGCAGCGCAATTCCCGTTACCGCGACCTTCTCAAGGTTGCCCGAAATACGCTTGGCTACAGTCGCCGGGCAATCAGTTGGATCGACGCGCACGGCTCCGAAATCGAGCTTCTTGCCATTGTCCAGCAGCTGCGGCACTACTGCGATCTGACCGAGAAGGTCATTTCGCAAACCGAGCGGCGGAAGATCGCCGGGGAAAAGGTGCCGGCTGCCGAGAAAATCTTTTCGATTTTCGAGCCTCACACCGACATTATCATCAAGGATCGCCGTGAAAAGTTCTTCGGCCATAAAATCTGTGTGACCGGCGGCGGCTCGAATCTGATTCTGGACTGTCTGATAACCGATGGCAATCCGGCCGACAGCACGCTGACACAAACCATGCTCGAGCGTCAGCGGCAAATCTACGGCCGGTTCCCCCTTAAGGCTGCTTTAGACGGCGGTTTTGCCTCCAAAGACAATCTGCAGCAGGCCAAGGCAAGTGGCGTCAAGGACGTTTGCTTCGCCAAAAAACGAGGCCTTGAAGTAGAGGACATGTGCCGCAGTGACTACGTATACAA
>JBAPSB010000207.1:0-10258 GCA_049281435.1 Desulfobacterales bacterium | reverse complement strand
GGCCCCGGTTCCCCGATGTTCCCGGTCTGCCGATCTTCGACCGCAAAGAGGACATCATCGCCGCCATCACGGCCCATGCGGTGGTGATCGTCGCGGGGGAAACCGGTTCCGGCAAAACGACCCAGCTGCCGAAGTATTGCCTGGCGGCGGGGCGGGGCATCGCCGGCCGGATCGGCTGCACCCAGCCGCGGCGGATCGCCGCGACATCGGTGGCACGGCGGATCGCCGAGGAGATGGGTGAGGCGCCCGGGCGGTCGGTGGGCCACAAGATCCGTTTCCAGGACCGCACCGGGCCCGAGGCCTTCATCAAGGTCATGACCGACGGCATCCTTCTGGCCGAGGTCCAGCAGGACCGCTACCTGGGCGAGTACGATACCATCATCGTCGACGAAGCCCACGAACGCAGCCTGAACATCGACTTCGTGCTGGGCCTGTTGAAAACGCTTTTAAAGCAGCGTTCCGATCTCAAGCTGATCATCACCTCGGCCACCATCGACACCGAAAAGTTTTCGCGCGCCTTCGACAACGCTCCGGTGATCGAGGTGTCCGGGCGCCTTTACCCCGTGGATGTTATCTATTATCCGGATGCCGCCGATGCTGCGGCCGCATCCGGGGAAGCGCCCGAAGATACGACGCCGGTGGAAACCGCGGTGGCCGCGATCCGCGACCTGAGACACCGGGGGCCTTTCGGCGATATCCTGGTCTTCATGCCGACCGAGCAGGACATCCGCGAAACCTGCGAGATCCTGGAAGGCGACCGCGCCCCCGGCGACCGGATCCTGCCGCTTTTTGCGCGCCTGTCGGCCGACCGGCAGGCGCGGGTCTTCAAGCCGGCGGCCGGCCGCAAGATCATCGTCGCCACGAACGTGGCCGAGACGTCGCTGACGATTCCGGGTATCCGCTACGTGGTGGACACCGGGCTGGCCCGCATATCCCAGTACAACCCGCGCACGCGCACCACGGCCCTGCCGGTCGAGCCGATCTCGCGCAGCAGTGCCGACCAGCGCAAGGGGCGCTGCGGGCGGGTGGAAAACGGGATCTGCATCCGCCTCTTTGGCGAGCAGGACTACCTGGCGCGGCCGCTCTTCACGCCGCCCGAGATCCTGCGGAGCAACCTGGCCGAGGTCATCCTGCGCATGACGGCCCTGCGATTGGGCGATATGGCCGACTTCCCGTTTATAGACCCACCGGCGGCCCGCAGCATCCGTGACGGCACCGAAGTCCTCAGAGAACTCGGTGCCATTGACGAGGATCCTTCGGGAAAAAAGACACCGGTAACCGGCCCGGCCCGCACCGGCAAGCGCCGCCCGGGGCGGCAGCGGGGGGACACAGGAACCACGGCGACTGCGGGACCGGCGTTGACCAAACGCGGCGCGCTGATGGCCCGGCTGCCGATCGACCCGCGGCTCTCGCGCATGTTGATCGAGGCCGCGCAGCAGGGTTGCCTGGCGGAGATGACGGTCATCGCGGCTGCCCTGAGCATTCAGGACCCCCGCGAGCGTCCCGTCGATCGCGCAGCAGAGGCCGATCGGGCCCAGGCTGTTTTCGTCGAGCCGACCTCTGATTTTCTGACCCTCGTCAATATCTGGAGCCGGTATCAGGAGACCTTGGGCGGCCAGAAACCGGGTGGCTATGCGAAAAACCAGGCCAAAAAATTCTGCCGGGCACATTATCTGTCTTACCGCCGCATGCGCGAGTGGAGCGACATTCAGGCCCAGCTGAACGAGATCCTGGTCGAAAACGGCTTGCTGCGGGGGGGGGCGGCCGCGGCCGACGCCGATGCCGACCGACGCCGGACGGCCATCCATAAAGCCGTTTTAAGCGGATTCCTGTCCAACATCGGTTATAAAAAAGAAAAAAACATTATTCAGGCCGCCAAGGGGCGCGAGGTGATGATTTTTCCCGGTTCGGCGCTGTTCAATCGGGCCGGTGACTGGATCGTGGCGGCCGAAATGATCGAAACCAGCCGGCTGTTTGCCCGAACGGCGGCCACGATCGATGCCGCCTGGCTGGAAGAGCTGGGCGGATCGCTGTGCCGCTCCACCTATCTGAACCCCCGTTGGGATTCCCGGCGCGGGGAAGTGGTCGCCAGCCAGCAGGTGACGCTCTTCGGATTGGTGATCGTGACCGGCCGCAGGGTCTCATTCGGGCCGATCGACCCGGAAGCCGCCCGGGCGATTTTCATCCGCGGGGCCCTGGTCGACGGCGATCTGTCGTCCGCGCCCGCATTCCTGCGGCACAACCAACAGGTGGTCCGGCAGGTCAAAGACATGGAAGACCGCATCCGGCGGCGCGACATTCTGGTGGAGGACAACGAGCTGGCGCGGTTTTACGAAAACCGCCTGGAGACGGTTTACGATCTGCGCACGTTGAACCGCCTGATCCGTAAGAGAGGCGGCGACGGGTTTCTGCGCATGCAGCCCGCCGACGTGATGACTTACACTCTGGAAGATCACCTGCTCGATCGGTATCCCGACCGTGTGACGCTGGGGGAAAAACCATACCGCTGCACCTACAGTTTCAATCCCGGCCAGGAGGACGACGGTCTGACGGTCGCCATCCCGGCCACCACCGCCGGCCTGGTACCACCCGGCGCCACCGATCGGCTCGTTCCGGGCTTGCTGCAGGAAAAGATCGAAATGCTGCTAAAGGGGTTGCCCAAGTCGCACCGCCGGCAGCTGGTTCCGATCGCCGCTGCCGCCAAAGTCCTGACCGACGAATTGGATCCGGATACCCAGAGCCTGATCGGCGCCCTGGGAGAAGTGATCTTCCGGCGTTTCGGCGTGGACATTCCGGTTTCGGCCTGGTCGGTCGACGGATTGCCGGATCATCTGCGCATGCGGATCGCCATTACCGGACCGCGCGGTGAGATCGTCCGCAGCTCACGCGATCCGCAAATTCTGCGGCAGGGCGTTGCGGGCGTTCTGCCGGACGAAGACTGGGAATCGGCCCGGCGCCGTTGGGAGAAAACCCGCATCACCCACTGGGATTTCGGTGATCTGCCGGAGAGTGTCGATCTTACGGTGAAAGGGGGCCGCGAATGGCTTGCTTTCCCCGGGCTGGCGGTCGAAGAGAGCGAAGCGGGACGCAGCATCAACCTGAGACTTTTCCGCCGGCGCGAGGCGGCGGAGGCCGCGCACGTCAAGGGCGTCGCCGCCCTGTACCGGCTCCACTTTTCAAGAGAGTTGAAATTTTTAAAAAAAGCGGTGGCGTTGCCGGCGGAACGCTCGCGGGCGGCGCGCTACTTCGGCGGAATCAAAGAAATCGAAAAGCGGCTTTACGATGCCGTCGTCTCGCTGCTGTTCGAACTCAACATCCGCACCCATGCGGCTTTCATCGCCCGGGCCGAGGCACTCGGCGCCGAGATCATTTCCCGCGGCCGGGAAATAGTGGAGAAGACGCTGCCGGTGATCGATGCCTATCACGCCGCCCGCAGCCGCCTTCATCAGCTGCAAACCGCCGCCGGGAACCAGCCGGCACTGAAGGCGTTTTACGACCGCCTGACGGCGGAGGTGGCGCGGCTTGTTCCGGATAACTTCATCGACCTTTACGACGCTAAACGGCTCGAACACCTGCCGCGCTATGTGCGGGCGATCGACATCAGGGCCGAACGCGCCGCGGTCAACTTCGAGAAGGATCAGGCCAAGGCGGCCGGACTGGCGCCTTTCACCGCCGGCCTCGACCGCCACCTGCAGAGCCTGTCAGCGGCCGTGAGTCCCGAAAAAAGAACCGCGGTCGAAGATTTCTTCTGGTTGATCGAAGAGTACAAGGTCTCGCTTTTCGCCCAGGAACTCCGCACCGCCGTACCGGTATCGGAGAAACGCCTGCGGGACCGGATGAAGGAGATCGAAAGGATGGGATAAAAAATAGGTCAGAGGTTATGGGCAATGGCTGATTGGAGACGGGTATCAGGTACGTTGTCAAAAGACGAGCATCGCTTTACATTCCAGCCTCGCAAGATATAATTGACAGTTCAGGATGATGTTATCTGTAATTACGCCAAGTTGTGAATGTCTTTAATCAATCTGTATAGGGGATTCATTTTCCATGTTATAACGATGATGCATGGAAATATTTCCACTTATTGATACTGTTATGTGTCTTGAAAAATGAACTACTCGAATAACGACAATTTGCTAATTCAGAGCTATTTCACGACTGCTCTGTTGGTTGAACTCATGAATGCGAAGTTCCTCGACAGCGATTAATACAAGAACGCCCAATTTGAGAACAAGTTCGTTCAAGACAACTTGCCAAAGGTGGGGATCGACAACCAGGGTACACTACTAATGGTGCTGTACACACTGCTTGTCGTTCCCCGCCAGCTCCTTGAGAAGAACTTCTGTTTTTTTTCTACGCGCAATGATTTTAGCAGTAGAAACATGATACGTATTTTTGCAACTGATCCGTTTGGGAACCTATGGGACGGGTATTGATGTATTGATTAACATAAATGAATATTGCGGCTCTTTGAACAGATATGCTAAAAAAAGTTAGAATAGATACCGCGAGTGTGCTGCGCTGTATCATAGTGCGCGGATATTGAACGCCGAAAAATCTTTTGGGACGTTGCAGATCGTGATCCTTGATCATAGATTTCAGGATGCTTTTTCTCTATCAAGAAGAATCGAATATCATGGCAAATTTGCCTGAATATCCAATTATCAGGGCAAATTTACCTGATAATCAATGGTTCGGACAATAAACCCATATAAATAGACATATAATAATATTGACAAATATATTATCCCACCGTATTTTATTCATATGACAAAACGATCTGATTTTGAGTGGGATTTTACCAAGGATCTGATAAACCAGGAAAAACACGACGTTTCATTTGCATTGGCGCAACTTGCGTTTCTCGATCAACATCGTATTATCCTGGAGGATCTGGAGCACAGCTTGGCTGAGAGGCGATATTATTGCCTCGGTAAAGTTACTGATGGAATCCTGACCGTGAGATTCACTTATCGAAAAAGCAAAATCAGAATTATTGGCGCCGGATATTGGCGGAAAGGGAAAAAGATATATGAAAGGGAAAATAAAATATACAGATGAGCCAATGGGAAAAGTGAAGGTAATTTCTGACTTCCTTCCGTCACCAGAACAGCTTGCCCTGAAAGATGAGACGGTCAAGGTTACAATTGTCCTCAGCAAGTCGAGTGTGGATTTTTTCAAAAATCAAGCAAAGAAACATAATACTCAATATCAAAAAATGATTCGCAGGTTGCTGGACGAATATACAGCTCATCAATAGGGCTGAGTAAAATTACAATGAGTTGTGCTGAATAATAACCTTTAGCAAGTTGTAGGCATGTCGTAGGTATTTGGTTTTGCATATATGATCACAATAGCATTCGTTTTTCGGGGTTCAAGGCAGCAAGGGTATTTTGACGTTCACGCCTTCTGATTTCAGAGTCAGGGACAACATCCCACCTGTCCGATTATGAGCCGATTTCATTTTCCCGGGTTAAGTTGCCGTGATAATCCTCATGCGGCGGGATGAACGCCAGTTTTCCACCTTGTGCAGTAATCACGGCGCGCTCGATGACATTTTGAAGTTCGCGCACATTTCCAGGCCAATCATACTCCTGAAGCCGATTGAGATTCGCTGGAGACGCTCGTTGCAACCTGCGATTTCCCCGCTTTTTGATCAGTCCTAAAAAATGCTCTGCAAGCAGGGGGATATCCCCCTTGCGAAACCGAAGCGGGGCTATCTCGATGGGAAAAACTTTGAGGCGGTAATAAAGGTCCTGACGAAAACGCCCCTTTGCAATATCCTTCTTCAGGTTGCGGCTGGTTGCGGCGATGATGCGCACATCAACTTGGCGCGTTACCTCTTCGCCGACACGTTCGTATTGGCCTTCTTGTAAGACGCGCAGGAGTTTGCCGAGCAAGTTCTGCAGGACTCCGGTGCGAACTGGACGATCCTGCGGTGCAGCTGGTTTTCCCAGAACTTATCGGGGTGACGGAAATCGGACTTATTCTACCTGATAGCTCCAACTAACCACTTATAACTTGTCACTTTCCACCCATCACCCATGACAGATTACCTCATTTCCGTGATCATCCCCACTTACAACCGCGCATGGGTCGTGCGGGATGCGATCGATTCGGTGCTGGGGCAGAGCCATGCCGATTTCGAGCTGATTGTCGTAGATGACGGATCGACCGACGGGACGCCGCGGATTCTGGACGCTTACGGGGACCGCCTGCAGGTCATCCGCCAGGAGAGGGGCGGGGTCAGCGCGGCGCGCAACCGGGGCATTGCCGCCGCCGCGGGGCCGCTGGTAGCGCTGCTCGACTCCGATGACCTCTGGCTGCCGAATAAACTCGCCGTCCAGGTCGATTTCTTTAAAAATAATCAGTCTGCGCTGATCTGCCAGACCGAGGAAATCTGGATTCGCAACGGCCTGCGGGTCAATCCGGCCAAAAGGCACCGCAAACCCTCGGGCATGATCTTCGAACGCTCGCTGGAGCTGTGCTTGGTGAGCCCGTCGGCGGTGATGGCGCGGCGCGAACTCTTCGATCTCGTCGGCCTGTTCGACGAGAGCCTGCCGGCCTGCGAGGATTACGATCTTTGGTTGCGGGTCGGCAGCCGCTTTCCCGTGCACTTGATCGACAGGCCCCTTGTCATCAAACGCGGCGGCCACCCCGACCAGTTGTCACGGCAACCCTCCCTGGACCGCTACCGCATCCATTCCCTGGTGAAGTTGATCGAGGCCGGCCGGCTGACTCCGATCCAACACGATGCAGTCGTCATCACCCTGCGGAAAAAATGTGCTGTCTACGCCAACGGATGCTTGAAGCGTGGGCGTCTGGCGGAAGCGGCGCACTACGCCAGCCTGTCTCGAAAGCACCTATTGTCGGGTTGACCGACGCCTTTCTCGAAATAATTCTATAAAATTGTTGTGTTATCTCGCCGAGTTTTCTAAATGAGATATAAATTATAAATTATCGTTTAATAATCATGGTTAATTTATTTAATTTTGTTATTGAAATAAAATTATTCAGGAGGAAACCGGGCCTTGTTTTTCCCGGCGCTTTTTACCGGAACATCCCGCGTCCTCGCAGGAACCGGTTTTCTTTGAACGCTCACCTTTAGCCACAGGAGGCACGTCTGGAAAAGACACTGATATCGAGCCTGGCGGTTCTGTTTGTCGCTGCGGCGTTTATGGTAACATTGCCGGCGGAGGCTCAGGCCAAAAATACCTTCGTGACGATCGGCACCGGCGGCATCACGGGCGTGTACTACCCCACCGGCGGCGCCATCGCCAAGATGGTCAATGCGAAGCGCGATAAATATGGTATCCGGGCCACAGTCGAGTCCACCGGTGGTTCGGTGTTCAACACCAATGCCATCATGGTCGGGGACACCGAGTTCGGTGTGGCACAGTCCGACCGCCAGTTCCAGGGCGTCAAAGGCCCGGCCGAATGGGAAGGGATGGGGCCCCAGAAGGATCTGCGGGCAGTTTTCTCAATCCACGCCGAAAATGTCGACCTGATCGCCGCCGAAGATGCAAACATCAACAGCATCCAGGATCTCAAGGGAAAACGGGTCAATATCGGCAATATCGGCTCCGGGTATCGTCAAAATGCCATCGATGCCCTGGAGGCCAACGGCCTGGATTACGAGAAAGATTTTCACGCCGAGAGTTTAAAGGCCGCGGAAGCGCCGGGTATGATTCAGGACGGCAGGATGGACGCTGGCTTTTACACCGTTGGACACCCCAGCGGACATTACAAAGAGGCCACGGCCGGAACCCGCAAGGTCAAGTTTATCGAAATCCCGAATGTGGATAAAATAGTGAAAAAATATCCTTACTATGGCAAATCCGTCACACTGATCAAAGATTACCCCGGAGCGGCCAACAAGGAAGATATTCCGACATTTGGAGTAAAAGCGACCTTCGTGATCTCGGCCAAGGTGCCCGACGAGGTGGTCTATGCCGTCACCAAAGAGGTCTTCGACAACTTCGAGGAGTTTAAAAAATTACATCCGGCCTACGAAGGCCTGACCAAAGAGGGGATGCTTTAGGGCTTATCGGCGCCCATCCATCCCGGAGCCATGAAGTATTACAAGGAAGCCGGGTTAATGAAGTAATGCTCCAGCGGATTTGAGACCGGCCGGACGGTAGTCTTGTGGATGTTTTGCCGGTCTGCCGGTCGCCATGGCGAGGTTTGGTCCAAAGCAAGGGATGGCCTTTTGAAGCCCGTGTTTCGGTTAGGGGCGCACTCAAAAATAACGTCAAATTTTCGACGCCGATGCATTCCGTCCGGTTGTGTTGCGAAAACTTGGAATATCCAGATGCCCTTGTGATTTCGTACCTTGCCGGGCGGACGCCTCAACTCCCAAAATTGCGGAATTATTTTTTCGTGACCCCCAACATCTCTTGTCCATGTATGCGTTTCCGAAACAGCAATGGTCCGGAAATTCGAGTGCTGCCGAGCAAGAGGTGACACCATGAGTGAAGGTGAGATTTCCGACAAGGACGAGGGGATAGAACTGGCCCAACGCTTGGCCGAAGAGGAAGAGGGCATCGGCAGAAGGCCAAAAGGCTTAACGCAGTGGGTGATTCCCACCATCGCAGTGGCCTGGAGCCTGTTTCAATTATCCACCGCCAGCTGGCTGATACTCGACTCGACCTACATCCGGGCCATCCATCTGGCCTTTGCCATGCTGATTGTTTTTTTGAACTACCCGTTGTTAAAAAAAGCCCGCTTCGGCCTGAAATATTTTTCCCTCACCGAAAAAATCCCTTTTCTCGACTATGTTCTGGCCGTTGTGGCGGCCTTTTCGGCGTTGTACATCGCTATAGATTACGACGGCCTGGCGATGCGATACGGCATGCCTATTTTAAGGGACCTGGTCATCGGGGTGGTATTGGTGTTGCTGCTGCTGGAGGCCTCGCGCCGGGTGATTGGACCGGCGCTTCCTGTGATTGCCTCGCTGTTTATCGTCTATGCATTTGCAGGGCCCTACATATCATGGGCGCTGCCGCCTTCATCATCGCCGAATACGTCAACGTGCCCTACGTGGATGTCATCAAGGCCGCGGCCGTGCCGGCTTTTGCTTCCTACGCGGCGCTTTTGTACATCACCCACATAGAGGCCTCCAAGCTGGGGTTGAGGGGAATGACCAAGAGCGAACTGCCGCAGTTCTTCAAAACACTGCTGGCAGGTGCTCATTTTCTGCTTCCAATCGCCATGCTGCTCTACGAACTGATCGTTGTGCGGTACACCCCCGACACGGCCGCCTTCAACGCCTGCTGGGTCATGGCTATTATCATATTCCTG
The DNA here is from genome assembly GCA_049281435.1 of Desulfobacterales bacterium. Classification (GTDB taxonomy): domain Bacteria; phylum Desulfobacterota; class Desulfobacteria; order Desulfobacterales; family SG8-13; genus JARFQH01. The sequence goes on along the minus strand of JBAPSB010000207.1, from coordinate 958 downwards.
CAGCGGCCAGTGGTGGCTTACATCAATAAACAGCCGTTGGGACCGGCTTTCCGGCAGGGTATTCGTGACATTTTTGAAGCCCTTGCCAGCGGCGCGCGCAACATGGTGGCCGTAGCACTGGCCACCGCCGCGGCCGGCATCATCGTCGGCGTGGTGGCCATGGGGCTGGGCCAACTGGTCACAGAAATCATCGATGTGCTCTCGGGCGGCAACATCTACCTCATGCTGGTGATCACGGCATTTGCCAGTCTCGTCATCGGATTACCCACCACGGCCACCTGCATCGTCATGGCCTCGCTGACGGCACCGGCTATTGTCCACATCGGGCAGATGAACGATTTCATCGTGCCGCTGATGTCGGCCCACCTGTTCTGTTTTTACTTCGACATCCTTGCCGACGACACACCCCCGGTGGGCCTGGCGGCATACGCCGCCGCGGCGATTGCCAAATCGCCACCGATTGCCACCGGCGTTCAGGGTTTTATGTACGACATCCGCACGGCCATCCTGCCCTTCATGTTCATCTTCAACAGCGATCTGATCCTGCACAACATCAATAGCTGGCCCCAGGGCCTTCTGATTTTCGCCATGGCATGCGTAGGGAACTTCGCCTTCGCATCGGCCACCCAGGGGTGGTTTGTCGCAAAAAACCGTTTTTACGAAATTCCACTGTTTTTGGCAGTGACGGTTACACTCATGCGACCGGGGCTGATCGCATCATGGATCGGTATTCCTTACGATCAGCGATACTATGCGTACCTGCTGGGGTTGGCCCTGTGGGGTCTGCTGTATCTCATGCAAAGGCCGCGGATACCGGTGCCGCAGCCCTCAGCTGTCAGGGCCGACCTGAAATTGTGTCTATACTGGCGGTTTGAAAATGGTGTATTTTCTTGTAGAAATCCAAATTAAAAGCCTATCTTCTTTTCCATTTTGTTCGTATATCAAGTGATTTTAATTG
>JBAPSB010000206.1:0-1506 GCA_049281435.1 Desulfobacterales bacterium | reverse complement strand
TCGCCGTGGTGGGGGCGATCCCGCGCAGCCTGCCGCCGTTCAGCGTGCCGGAAATCGAAGAATTGACCCAAATCGGCCAATTGGTGCCGGGGGCGCTGGCGATCGCCATCCTGGGCCTGGTCGAAGCCGTGTCGATTGCCAAGTCGATCGCCGACCAGACCCGGCAGCGGCTCGATGTCAACCGCGAATTCATCGGTCAGGGCCTGGCAAACGTGGCCGCGTCCCTGTTCAGCGGCTACCCCGGCAGCGGATCGTTCACGCGCTCGGCGGTCAACTTCCGGTCCGGCGGCAAAACGCCCGTCAGCGGAGTGATTTCCGGGCTGGCGGTCGCCGCAACGGTATTACTGGCGGCACCGCTGGCCGCCAAGCTGCCGATGTCCGCCCTGGCCGGCGTATTGATCGTCGTGGCGTATGACATGGTCCGCAAGGAAGATATCCTGCGTACCATCCGGGCCACCCGCAGCGATGCGGCCGTGCTGGTGATCACCTTCCTGTCCACTCTCCTGTTGAACATCGAGTTCGCGATCTACGTCGGCGTGCTCCTTTCCATCGGACTGCATCTGGCCGCCACTTCCCACCCGCGCATCCAATCGGTGGTGCCGGACCCCAAGACAACCAAGATGGTCCCGGCCGACTTTGGCGAGACCTGCTGCCAGATGGACATCCTCGACATCGAGGGCTCGGTTTTTTTCGGTTCGGCCGCCTTTGTCATGGATGATATTCAGCGGCGCCTGCGCAGTGCCCCGCACATCGCCAATGTCCTGATCCGCATGCACCGGGTCAACACCCTGGACGCCAGCGGCATCCACGTTCTGGAACTCGTGCAGGAGGAAGTTCGGCGGCGCGGCGGCGGCCTTTTTTTTTCCGGTATAAACCACAGGGTCTTCGAAGTGTTTAAAAACTCGGGCATGTTGAAAGATATCGGCGAAACGCACATCCGCACGACCACCGGATCCGCCATCCGGCAGGCCATGCGGGAATCTTTTTACCCGGAAGTGTGCGCCGCCTGTGAACTGGTGATCTTCAGCGAGTGCCCGGACCTGAAAAAAGGAAACTGGGAAATTTTCGGGCCGGGTGTCCAGGCCCGTGCCGAGGACCCGCCGCAATTCGTCAAAAGCAAGAACACGATCGGCACCCGCAGCCGCGACACGGCAGCAGCTGCGAGGACCGCGGGAGGAAGGGCCGGAAGATGATCAAGCTGCTCGTCTATACCGATGGGAAACCGGCGGCGGCCGGGGCCCTGTGCTTTGCGGCCGCATTGAAAAAGCGACTGGACGCCGAGCTGACCGTGATCACCATTCGCTCCGGCACGCACGCCACGGAAGAGCCGCCGCCGCTCGGCACGGATGTGACCATAGTGACACCAGAAGACAAGGCACTGCTGCCCCGCGGGCTGCAGATTCTGGTCGCCGCCGCCGGCATCCTCGCGCAGGAAGGGCTGCTCGCGCCCCTGACGCACATCACTATCCGCGACGTTTCCAACGGTCATCTGTTTGTCGGGAAAAC
>JBAPSB010000205.1:0-13399 GCA_049281435.1 Desulfobacterales bacterium | reverse complement strand
GGTGCACACTGGCAGGCCTGATCATTCTTGCCTTTGCGCCTGGTTATGGAATTCTGCTGATAGCCGCCGCAATGGTTGGTACGGGCTCATCAATCTTCCATCCGGAATCCTCCCGTGTTGCCCGAATGGCCTCTGGCGGTCGATATGGACTGGCGCAGTCGATTTTCCAGGTGGGTGGCAATGCGGGCAGTGCAACGGGTCCGCTGCTGGCGGCCTTTATCGTCCTCCCGCATGGCCGCAACAGTATCGCCTGGTTCTCACTGGCTGCGCTTCTCGCCATGCTGGTGCTGTGGCAGGTCGGCGGCTGGTACAAGAGCAAGCAATCGGGAGCGAAGCGGCCAGGCAAATCCCAGTTCTCTCAGCAAAGGCTCCCTTCCCGCACGGTAATAGGGGCTATGCTGGTCCTGATGGTGCTTATTTTTTCGAAATTTTTTTACCTGGCAAGCATCAACAGCTATTTTATTTTTTATCTGATCAAAAAATTCCATCTTTCGGTGCAATCCGCCCAGATTCACCTTTTCGTTTTTTCATTTGCCGTAGCCCTGGGAACCCTCCTCGGCGGGCACGTAGGCGACCGCATCGGCCGCAAGCGCGTGATCTGGGTATCCATTCTGGGCGTCGCCCCCTTCACGTTGATATTGCCTTACGTCAGCCTGGCATGGACCGGACCTTTGACATTCGTCATCGGCCTGATCCTGGCATCGGCTTTCCCTGCGATTCTGGTTTTTGCACAGGAGCTTTTGCCGGGTAAGGTGGGGATGGTGGCCGGGCTGTTTTTCGGGCTGGCATTCGGCATGGCGGGTATTGGTGCCGCGGTGCTGGGAAAGCTGGCCGATTTGCAGGGCATCGAATTCGTCTATCGCGTGTGTTCATTCCTGCCGCTATTCGGTTTGCTGACGGTTTTCCTGCCCGACATCGGCCGTCCGCCCCGTGCGCAGTGTCCCCCTGTTGCCGCGCCACAAGAAGTGGCGGAACAAACCAATCCCTAACAGTGTCGGTTCAACGTCACGGCACTTGCTGATCCGCTGGCGAACGACGCTTTCATGACCGGCTGAAATACTTTTGGCTATGGCATGCAGTATCAGAGGTCAGCAGGAAGAAAAACGAGAGTCCCGGCTTGAAGCTGGCTAAAGTCTTCTATTTTATGGCCTCTCAGAAGTTTTTTCGAAGGCAGGTAGTATATTGTTTTTTGATCGCTAAAATTGGAGCCGGCAATACGAATGGCGGATTGGTCTTTGTGCAGCGTGTAAGGCCCTTTGTACCCGATAATGAGCCGGGTATTAGCCGGCAGATCATCCCAGTCATTTATCATCGAACCCGGTTTTATGCGACCGGAGGGTAAAAAATATATCGTTGTTTTTTGATTATACGATTGTTCCGCAAGAGACCATGCTGTGGTTCCGTCCGTTATAGTCTTTACAGGGCCGTCGTCTTCTAAAAATTCAACACTGCTTTCCTGATTAAGCAGTACCAGCGTTTTCGCGGGTATGCGGTTCCAGCCGATCATTTTTTCGATTTGATCACCGGTGACCAAACGACCGTTTGGGAATTTGTAAACCGTTGTCGTACTGTCAAAATCATCTCCCGCAATGACCCACGCAGTATTGCTCTGGGAAATGATATTCGCTTCATCCGCCTGCGAATCAATTTTAGCCTGGCTATAAAACACATCGGACAACTGGGCATCGGCCGTTAGTCGACCGGCAGTCACATCGGGGTCATAGGCCCATGTCGGCCCTAATTCGGCTTTGGCGCGCAAAAAGTTTTTTGCGCAACGTTTGCGGCCACGGTGATTTTTCCCGAACCACCGGTTTGGTTTTCCGTAGGCCACCTGGCTGTGGGTCAGAACGGCCCGATCATCCAAATCGTATGCGCCTTGCAGAATGTCAATCAATATGCCTACCGATTTATACTGTTCTTCAGAGATGGGCGCATAATGATAGCCTACCAGCTCGATGCCGATCGAAATATTGCTAAGATCCTTCTCGCCATCCCACATGCTGAGGCCGGCATGATCGGCCACATATTTCTTGTCCAAAATGCGATATGTGCTTCCGTTACGGGCGATGACATAATGGGTGTGACCACCAGTGGTACTTCGGCCACTGCGGAAGCGCTTCCCTTCCGAAACGACTCTCAGCGTCGTTTCAAGTCCGAGTTCCGAGGTGTGGACAATGATGTATTTCGTATTTTTGCGCTCGACTCTTTTAAACCGGGGATTCAACCGCGAGCGTAAATCGACGACGGAACGCTGAAATTTATCATGTTCTTTTCGGGTATACGCGGTTGATACGGATGGCAAGAGAAAAAGGGAGGTGATGAAGAAAGACGCACCCATCATGAAGCATTTCTTGCACCACATCAGTCGATGTATATTCCGGATTATTTTCGGATCTAAGGTTTTCCCAGGCATTTTAAAATATCGAAATTAACAATATGATGGGAATGTTTGAAATAATCCACCACATAAAGGCATCCTCCCTTACAAAGGTCGTTTGTAAAGCCTCAACATTCTATCATATAATGGGATGGTTCTCAATCGAAGGACACACTAACAGCGTATGGCTCGGCAACTGTGGTATTATAGATATTCGAAGGCCAATCCATGTTACAGGATGTTTTCCGCCACCAGTGCATCGATGTGCGCGGTTTCGCGGTCGAGGTAGTCGGCGCTGAGAAGTTGATTGGCCTCACTTGGAAATGGAAGGTGGATCGACCGTAAGTCATCTGCAGATAACTCCATAAACGTCGAACCGCGTCCCTATATTATCGGAAGCGGACGCGCAACGTAACTGTTTCTGTCTTATAAACTTCCCATTCTGTTCTCATGAATAAAGGGTTTTCCTTAGTTCGACGCATTGGAGCGCAAACACCATGGACACGTAACAGTGCCTAAAAAGATCGCGGATGGACTAACTGGCCCAGAAGTCTACGGAGAGTGGCAATCGTCGATGGGCTCACGTCCCGCAATAGGTCCGGTAGGGCTGCGCCGAAGGGGGTGGTGGCAGGTGATAGCCGGACTGCTCCGGCGGATCCTGGTAGGGTCGGGACAAAACACCCAGCAGGTTTTCCATGACCGTAAAATCGGCCCGCTCCACGGCCGCCTCCAGGGCCTCTTCCACCCGGTGGTTGCGGGGGATGACCGTCGGGTTATGAGTGTTCATGAGCCGGCGGGATGCCTCTCGGGGATAAGGTTGCCGTTTTAGCCGGGCCTGCCAGCGCTCGTGCCACTGCTTAAAATCCGGGGCCCGGAACATGGAAGTCTCCGACAAGGAACCGGATGCCAGATCGCGAAAAGTGTTGGTAAAATCCGCCCCGTGGCGGTGCATGCAATCGAGCAGGTTCTCCACCAGGACACCGTCATCCGCTGCCTGGTCCACCAGTCCCAGCTTGGACCGCATGCCCGCCAGCCAATAATAGCGGAAGGTATCTGAAAACTTAGAGACGGCCCCGTTTAACATCGATACGGCCTCTTGCCGATCCTCGTGAATCAGCGGCAGCAGCGTCTCGGCAAACCGGTAGAGATTCCACTGGACGATCTGCGGCTGCCGGCCGTAGGCGTATCGGCCGTGGTGATCGATGGAACTGAAGGCGGTACTCGGATCGTAGGCGTCCATGAACGCGCAGGGACCGTAGTCGATGGTTTCACCGCTAAGGGCCATGTTGTCCGTGTTCATGACGCCGTGGATGAAGCCAACCAGCATCCAGTGGGCCACCAGATGCGCCTGCCGCTCCATGACGGCCTTGAGCAGGGCCAGATACGGATTGCCATCCGCGGCGAGGTCAGGAAAGTGGCGACGGATAGTGTAATCGGCCAATGCCCGCAACTCGTCGGGATTGCCCCTCGCCGCAGCGTACTCGAAAGTGCCCGCGCGGATGTGGCTGGCTGCCGTGCGGGTTAGAATCGCCCCCGGCAGGGCGGTCTCGCGGAACACCTGTTCACCGGTGGTCACCACCGCCAGGCTGCGGGTCGTCGGTATGTCCAGGGCGTGCAGGGCCTCGCTGATGATGTACTCCCGCAGCATCGGCCCCAGGGCCGCCCGTCCGTCCCCCTGACGCGAAAACGGGGTCCTGCCGGACCCTTTGAATTGGATATCGAAGCGTTCACCTAGCGGTGTGACCTGCTCGCCCAGCAATATGGCGCGCCCATCGCCCAGCATGGTGAAAAAGCCGAATTGATGTCCCGCATAGGCCTGCGCGAGGGGCTCGGCCCCCTCGGGGATTTTGTTACCCGAGAAAACGGCGGCGCCCTTCTCGCCCATCAGGGCATCGGGGTTCAATCCTAAAAACTGCGCCAGCGCCCGGTTGAAAACCACGAGTTTCGGGGCACGCACCGGGATGGGATTCAACCGGACATAGAAAGCCTCCGGCAACCGTGCGTAGCTGTTATCGAATTTCCATCCGGCGTCCGGGTGGTTTTGTCTGCCGTGGGACGTCATAAAATTCTCCCGCCTATGTCAAATGAAACCTATGAGAAAACCCCAATGTTGCAAAAGTCGGAGGGCTTCAGAGCCAAGGCGTCAAGGGTGAAGCTGTAAATTCCTACCGCAATCCCTTGATCCCGCCGTCGGCGGGACAGGATCTGAAGTCCTCCGGCTTTCCCGTAGGGTAAACATTGGGCAGGGATGTCCGGAGGTCAAGAGGAAGCGTGCATTTCTTCGAGGGCCAAAAGATCCATCATCACAGGCGGCCCGATCCTGCCACGAACGCCGCTTTGCACCCAATGTCCGAAAGATTCTATGGATACCAGCAGGCGATGATGTGATCTTAACTTTCTTGACATATTCGTCACTTACAAATAAATTAAGGTTAATTGACAAGCCTTTCGGAGTGGCTGCTGCCGCAAACCTTCGAGCATTCGTCTTTTCTCTGACGTGATCATCTATGAATGACCCAAAGGTTAAACTGCCCAGAGAACGGATCGCCGGATTCTGCAAACGGCATCGGATCCGAAAATTAGCGCTTTTTGGCTCTGTGCTCCGGGGTGACTTCGGACCGGACAGCGATATCGACTTACTGGTAAAGCTTGAGTTAGACGCTCGTTTGGGCCTTATTTCTCTTGCCGGAATAGAGTTGGAACTGGGAGAGATCATGGGCCGAAAGGTCGATCTCAACACACCTGGATTTCTCAGCAAGTACTATCGCGATCGAACCATCAACGAAGCCGTGGTGCAATATGACGCGGCATTTTGAAAATGATCTGCCTGACCTCATATCGAAACTGGAGAAAGAACTGAGTAAAAAAAGAAATTGGTGAAGAGACAGCACATTCAATACTACTGGAGGTGAGAATGGATTCCGTACGAAAGATCAGTAAAGTCTGGAAGAGCAAACCGACCATCGAGGGAGCCGGCGTCCATTTGAAACGGGCCTTCGGCAACAACCATGTCCCCCTGTTTGACCCTTTCCTCCTGCTCGACGACTTCCGCTCCAATTACCCCCCGCACTATCTGAAGGGGTTTCCGTGGCACCCGCACCGGGGGATCGAGACGATCACCTACGTCATCCACGGTCGGGTTGAGCATGGCGACAGCATTGGGAACGATGGAGTAATCGAGTCGGGTGACGTCCAGTGGATGACCGCCGGCAGCGGCATCATCCACCAGGAAATGCCGCGCGGTGACGACGACGGCCTCATGGGGGGTTTCCAGATCTGGGCGAACCTTCCCGCCTCCCACAAGATGATGGGCCCCCGTTACCGGGGCATCACAGCAAGCGAGATCCCGGAGATCATCCTCAAGGGAGACGTCCGGGCAAAGATCATCTGCGGTGAGCTCAACGGAACGAAGGGCCCGGCCCGGGACGTGGTTATAGATCCCGCATACATGGACGTGACGGTGCCACCGGAGACGTCATTCACTCATCCGATCAGGCGCGGACACAAGGTCTTCGCCTACGTGGTGGACGGGCAGGGGTATTTCGATCCGGAACGGAACGCGTATACCCACGAGGTGGTGGGGACCAACTATTTCGACATGAAGCAAGAGTGCGCCTGCAGCGCAGAGGACCTTGTCCTCTACGGGGACGGTGACACAGTGGCCATTACGACTAAGGACAGGCCGGTTCGGTTTCTGCTCATATCGGGCCGGCCAATCGGCGAGCCAGTTGCTTGGTATGGCCCAATCGTCATGAACACTCAGGAAGAACTGCAAACCGCCTTCGAGGAGTACCAGAAAGGAACGTTCATCAAACACGGATAGCGCCATCCTCGCGCCACATGCCGAGAACCGGCAGAATGGAGAGCCGTTGAGAATTCACCTACTAATTCTTTTCTTCATCGCCGCAATGATTTCGTTTTCCCTACCAGCGGCCGTCGCTGATGCGGCAGCGGCTTATCAGTTGAGTGTTGCGAATTAAGAGAACCGCCGGTGCCTTTCAAGAGCATTTCGGGACCTGAGAATGAGGCTCTAAGACTTCAAAATGAGTATTCTTGGAAGAATTCGGTTTGAATAAAAATATGATGGCGTGGTCCGACCCGCGGGAAAATGATCCAATCAGTAAAGCGGGGCGAAAAGATTGTTAAAGAAAAGAACCTCAAGCTGATGGGGTGACTTATTTCAATATATCAATACCCGTCCCAAAGTTCCATGAAAGACATCTTGAGAGATATTCCGATCGGGCGACGCGGTCGGTCGGAGGAAATCGCCGCCGCCGTTCTCTGGTTGTGCAGCCCGGGCGCAAGCTTTGTGATCGGCCACGCGCTGGTTGTGGATGGCGGTTACACCGTTAGATAAGACAAAAGTTGAAAGGAGATAAAACTTGCGAGGAGCTATTCTCTACAGGCCACGCGACGTGCGTTTGGAGGAGCGTGACGACCCTAAGATCATCAACTCGACGGATGCTGTCATAAGAATCTCGGCTGCTTGTGTATGTGGGTCCGATCTGTGGCCATACCGCGGCATCCAGGAAATCACTGAACCGACGCCGATGGGACATGAGTACTGCGGCATCGTCGAGGAGATCGGCCACGCCGTCAAATCAGTCAAACCGGGCCAGTTCGTCATCGGCTCCTTCTTTGCGTCTGACAACACCTGTCCTCATTGCCAGGCCGGCTATCAGACGTCCTGCCAGCATGCGGAGTTCGTCGGCGGGGCTCAGGCGGAATTTCTGCGCGTCCCGCTCGCGGACGGCACGCTGGTGGCTACCCCTGAGGTACCCTCGGACGATCTGATCCCGAGCCTGCTTTCTACCTCTGATGTTCTTGGCACTGGCTGGTTCGCAGCCGTTGCTGCCAACGTGAAGCCGGGCAAGACGGTCGCTGTCGTCGGTGACGGCGCGGTCGGCCTTCTCGGTGTGCTCTCCGCCAAGCAGATGGGTGCCGGGAGAATCATCGCCATGAGCCGCCACGAACCGCGGCAGAAACTCGCCCGCGAGTTCGGCGCGACCGATATTGTGACAGAGCGCGGCGACGAGGGGGTGGCCCGTACCAAAGAGCTGACCAATGGAATCGGTGCTGATGCGGTGCTGGAGTGCGTCGGCACCCAAGAGTCGATGATGCAGGCGATCCGCGCCACTCGCCCGGGCGGGTCGGTGGGCTACGTTGGCGTCCCCCACGGGGTCTCGCTCGACGGCCAGGAACTGTTCTTCTCCCATGTCCACCTCCACGGTGGCCCCGCCCCGGTGCGCCGCTTCCTGCCCGAACTGATCGACCTGGTATGGAACGGAAAGATCAACCCCGGCAAGGTGTTCGATTTGACCCTGCCCCTCGACCAGGTTGCGGAGGGCTATCGCGCCATGGATGAGCGCCGCGCGATCAAAACGCTGTTGCGTCCGTGAAGCGCTTTCCAATACCGTGATGAAAAGGCGGTGTTCGAGAAGAAAAGACCTACGAGTCTCCCGACAAACAGCTCATCGTGAAGGCGGTCAGCCCGGATGAACACGGGAGACTCGCATGGGAGCGTAACTGAGCGGTCTTAGAAATCGACAGTTCTATGTAAAGGATTAAAACAACCTTTCCATGGAGGAATCGTCATGCCATTTCGAATCGATCGGCGTGCTTTTATCAAAACCGTAGCTGTTACCGCCGGTGCTGCCGCCGCGCAGCACCTTCTCTCACCCATTCTTAAGGCGGAGGCGCGCCCCGGCAACAGTGGAATGATCTACCGCACCCTCGGCCGCACAGGCGAGCGCGTCTCTCTTGTTGGTCTGGGTGGCTGGCACATCGGCCAGTCTTCTCTTCCCGAGCAGGACTCGATTCGGCTCATCCGCCAGGCCATCGACCGCGGCATCAATTTTATGGACAACTGCTGGGACTATAACGAAGGCGCGAGCGAAGTCCGCATGGGCAAAGCTCTTAAGGACGGCTACCGTCAGAAGGTCTTCCTGATGGATAAAATCGATGGCCGTACCAAGGCTGAGGCCGCCCGCCAAATCGACACATGTCTCCAACGCCTGCAAACCGACCGCATCGACCTGATGCAGTTCCACGAAGTCATTCGCCTCGAAGACCCTGATCGCATCTTCGCTGAAAGCGGCGCATTCGAAGCCATGCTGGAAGCGCAGAAGGCCGGCAAGGTCCGCTACATCGGTTTCACAGGCCACAAAGATCCGTTCGTTCATCTGCGTATGCTCGACGTAGCCCGCAAGCATAACTTCCACTTCGACGCCGTGCAGATGCCGCTCAACGTGATGGATGCGCATTTCCGCAGCTTCGAGCACGAAGTGCTGCCCGTGCTTAAGCTCGAAGGCATTGCGGTTCTCGGCATGAAGACTTTCGGCGGTCAATACATCCTCGACAGCAACACCGTCAAACCCATTGAGGCACTGCACTACTGCCTGAATCTGCCCGTCGCGGTGCAAATCACCGGCATCGACAGTCAGCAGACCCTCGACCAGGCCTTCGAAGCGGTCCGCACCTTCAAGCCGCTCACGCAGGCCGAGGTCGCAAGCCTTCTGAAGCGCACCAGGCCCGCCGCTTTAGAAGGCAAGTACGAGATGTACAAAACCACCACTCTCTTCGACGGCACGCAGCGACACCCCGAATGGATAGGTTGACAGGATACTCCCTCTCCGGTGCTCCGTGTGTCTCTCGATGGTAAAGGTGGCGTCATGGTTGGAACGAGTGGATGAAAATGGTCACCGTGGATCAATACGTGCACGAAGGGGTAACGGTTGAGATGCGAACAGAGATAACTGCAGGTCTTTTGCAGGAAGGTACTACCACCATTCACAGGAGAGCAACAGCATGAAGAAAGAGCTCCGTATGAACGATGGTTATTCAGTGTCTTAGGAGCCACACATTTATTAATTTGCAAGATATAGGACTAACTGTATCAATATAAACCTTCGGACCGACACCCACAAATGCCGATAAACCAATGTGAAACGTGCATAAGCGGTTTAACCAAAGTGAGGATATTGGCCTTGACAATTGCAATTGTAAGGGCTAATATTTTCATTATGAATACTTCCAAATACCACCTGCAGACCATTAGGCAATTCTTCGATCGGAATAAAATCGCCACCCTCGATCAGCTCAGAGAAGCTCTGGGCAACCCGGCGCGCTGCACGGTATTTCGCAAGCTGGGCGATTTGCAGTACTTAAGCAGCTATTCGCACCGGGGTAAATACTACAGCTTAAAATCCATTGCCCGGTTTTCCGAGCAAGGGCTGTGGAGTTTCGAATCGGTCTGGTTTTCACGTTTTGGAAACTTGCTGCAAACAGCCGAGGCCTTCGTGCATCATTCCGATGCCGGCTACAGTGCCGCCGAGCTTAAAGACATTCTTCAGGTTAAAACCAAACATGCCCTCACCCAGCTGGTGCGAGAGGCTCGGCTTGGGCGTGAAAGGTTTAATTCCGTGTATGTATATCTGTCCGCACAAAAACAGGTGGCCAGCCGGCAGATCAAGACTCGCAGAGCCCTTTTGCAACAATCACCGGCCTCTCTGACCGTCGCCAACCCCGATCTGGCCACCGATGAAGCCAAGGCGCTGCTGGTTTTGTTTTGCAGCATGCTTAATGAGAAACAGCGCCGATTGTATGCCGGGCTTGAGTCACTCAATCTCGGCCATGGCGGCGATGCCCACATCGGCTCTATTTTAGGCATTGATCCGCATACCGTCGCAAAAGGCCGCAAGGAACTTTTGAGTGCCGATTTAACCGCCTCCGACCGGCTGCGGGCAACGGGTGCGGGGCGGCCTTCGCAGGAAAAAAAACGCCGCAAATCATGACGGTGATCGCACAGATCATGAAATACGAGACCGCCGGGGACCCGGTCAGCGGGTGCAAGTGGACGCGCAAGACCACCGGTAAGATTGCCCGGGAACTCAACCGCAGGGGCATCAGAGTTTCGGCCAACACTGTTGGCAGGCTGCTTAAGACGATGGACTACTCTCTTCGCAGAAACCTGAAAAGCCTCGAATCGGGGCTCAAGAATCCCCCCTTGCCCCACCAGCGCAATCAACAATTTTGCTATATCCGCGCCCAGATCAAAGACTACGCTTTGCATGGTTTGCCGGTAATCAGCATCGATACCAAAAGCCGTGAGCAGATCGGCCCGTTTCACCAACCCGGACGAGCCTGGTACCAACAACCCGTTGCGGTCCTTGACCATGATTTTCCCTCCGATGCTAAAGGCGTGGCCATCCCTTACGGCATCTATGATTTCTGCCGCAATGAGGGATTTGTCAACCTGGGCACAAGCCGTGACACGGCTGAATTTGCCGTAGCTTCCATCCGCATCTGGTGGCAAAAGATCGGTTCGTTCAAATATCCAGGCGCCGATAATCTGCTCATCCTAGCCGACTGCGACAGGAAGCAACGGTTATCGTACCCGGCTTTGGAAACATCAACTTCAAGTCGCTTTTTCCGATCGCTTCAAGCTGTGTGTCAAGGTGTGCCACTATCCTCCCGGGGCCTCAAAATGGAACCCGATCGAGCACCGCATGTTTTCCTTTATCAGCAATAACTGGGCCGCCCATCCTTTGACCGATTATGAAACCGTCTTGAAATTTATCCGGACGACAAAAACTTCTGCCGGACTTAAAATCCATGCCGCCCTTCATACGAAAAAATATCAAAAGGGTATCCGCATCTGTGACGACCAAATGAAGAAAGTTAATTTGAAGCGTTACACCCTGCGTCCCAATTGGAACTACTCTATTAGTCCGTCAGAAAATGTGAATTAATTTTTGCGTGGCTCCTTAAAAACATTGCGCAAATGCTTGGTGACGACCGAGCGCTCCCGGCCGAACAGGTTGACCATTTGGTCCTTGGGTCAGCCAAACCGTATCCTTTTCAAGCTGCACCTCAAGCTGCACCTTGCCGTCTTCAGCGTTGTATAGGATCACATCCATCAATCCGGCTCCTCGCCAAACAAATCCATCTGTCCCTTGGGCGGCGACGCCTGGGCCAGGTTTTCAACCCGCAGGCTGTAATTGTCATGGCCCATTATGTCAAAGTTGTTATGTACTAATTCTGATTTTCATTAGGACGAGTAGAATGTCCCCCGTCCCTTTCCGTGCTTTACCAATCGACCGAATTCCACCAACTTCTGCAGGTGTTTCTTGATGGTGTTGCGATTCGCCTTGAGTTCACCGGTCAAGAATGCGACCGTTACACGGCCGTGGTCTTTTGCGAGGCTTTCGATTTTTAGAGACAGATCGGGCAGTCGGTGCGCGTTTCTCTCCCGGTCAATCTTGGCTTTGAGGTCATCTTTTTGTTTCTTCAGCAATTCAAGAAAAAACGCCGCCCAGGTCAAAGAAAAATCTGGCAGCGACTCGAGTTTCTGTTGCGAGGATCTCAATGCTTGGTAATATTGATCCTTGTTGGCTTCCACAATTCTCTCATGGGAACTATATTTCACGAGCGTGTAGCCGTTTCGAACCAGCAGCAGGTTCGTCAAAATTCGCGACAAACGACCATTGCCGTCCTGAAACGGGTGGATGGCCAAATAACGGACCGTAAAATCCGCAATCGTGAGCAGCGGGTGGATATCTTCGTCCTGGAAGCGCTCGCGAGTTGTTCGCACGAGCTGCTTCATCAGCCGCGGCGTATGCAGCGGAGAAGCGGTTTCAAAAATGATCCCGATCTGATTTCCTTTTGCATCAAACGCGGCGACGTGGTTGGGATGCTTTTTGTATTCTCCCAGATGCCAGCTGTCCTTAGCGGAAAACTTCAAGATGACCTTGTGCAGGTATTTTATATTGTTTTCGGTGAGGGTTATTTCGCCATGGCTGTCATGGATCAACTGCATAGCTTCGGCGTACCCGGCAACCTCCTGCTCATCCCGGCTTCGAAAAGAACGCCGCTCCAAGACCTTTAGCAGTGCAGCCACCTCCCGATTGCTTAACGCGGCCCCCTCTATGCGCGTGGAAGAACCGATGGATTCAATGGTTGCCAGAATTTCCATTTCCGCCAGGCGCTGCGCGGAAAGGCGCTCCATGCCTTTCCAGTAGCCCTTGAACTCATCGATTTCGGCGATCAGTTTGACGATGCGGTAGGTTATCTTCATGGTCCAAACATGTTATCCAATTTTTTATCCATTTTTATCCAATAAGGGCCGGTTGTCAATCATAAATGGGTATTAATGGATAAATTATTGGATAAGAACCCTGCGAATCAACAAGAAAACCGATTGCACGATGAACCGGAAAACTCCCGACGGATCGACCGAAGAACTCCCAGGGCGCTGCTTCGTCCGCCGGCGTGAGTCACTCCACTTTCCCCTGACACTCCTGCCCATGACGTGGCGCAAAACCCCGGGGCATCACAGTCGACACATTTTGGAATTGGTTTTGGGTTGTCACGAAGAAGTTCTGAAGCAATGCACTATCTGCACGGATGTCCCCTCTACCCTAAATCTAGGCACTTTCTGCACGAAAGTTCCATATCTCCTGTCCGTGGTCAGACCCCTGTCCAACAAAAGGGAGTATTTTTATAAGAATTCTGTTTGAATAACGATATGATGGCGCAATCCGACCCGGGGAAATTCCGTTTGATTTCGTTCGGAAATGGTTGACCTTGACGGGCACAATTTGAGCACAGTCGATCATCTTTTCTGATCTGCTTCTTTTTTGATGATTTTATACGTTTCTTCATAAA
This sequence comes from Desulfobacterales bacterium, assembly GCA_049281435.1. GTDB lineage: Bacteria > Desulfobacterota > Desulfobacteria > Desulfobacterales > SG8-13 > JARFQH01. The sequence continues at coordinate 357 of JBAPSB010000205.1, read as the reverse complement.
TCGTTCTACGCGGCCCAATAGCCACAATGTCAATAATCCGTTTTAATGATATACGGTAAACGATCCTGAATCTGCTTATTCGATAACTTTTCAATCCTTCCAATTCATCCTTTAGGAACTTGCCCGATTCAGGTTCAACTAATATATGCCGCAACCCGGCCCGAATTTTTCTTTTCAGCTGCGGGTGACAGCCTCTGATCAAGGCAACGATTTCACCGGGCACTCTAAGTTTTATTCGAGTCGGATCTTTCGGAGTCATAATTTATTCGAAAAGTTCCTCCAAGGTATACAGCTTGGACTTTTTCTTTAAAGCTGACATACCCTTTTTTATCTCGACCATCAGGTCTTTATCGGATT
>JBAPSB010000204.1:0-11647 GCA_049281435.1 Desulfobacterales bacterium | reverse complement strand
GGCGCACCCCGCAGTTGATGTCGTATCCCACGCCGCCGGGGGATACGACGCCGGTCTGCCAATCGAAGGCCGCCACGCCGCCGATCGGAAAACCATAGCCCCAGTGCATATCCGGCATTGCCAGGGACGCTTTGAGAATGCCGGGCAGCGTGGCGACATTGGCCACCTGCTTGAGCGGCTCCTGCTGATCGGACTCTTTCAGCATGGCGGCGCTGGCATACACGATGCCGGGGACGCGCATGGCGCCGGTCATGGGAATTTCCCACCGATAGGTGTCGAGCTGTCGCAGGTTCATATCAGCCTATACATCAAAAATGATTTTCGCTTCCCAGCCGGTCAACGTTCGGTCGACAGCGACTTGGTGGTAGGTCACGGCCTTGATTTCGGTGCTGATGTCGTGGCGCGCCGGGTCGTAGAGATCGACGGTGACATCGGCCGCGATGCGATCGGCGGCGATGTCGTGGATATGCACCGAGTGCACCAGGAGCCCTTTTCCCGACCACAGATACAGCAGCTCCCGCAGCCAGTTGACCAGAAGATCCGGCCAGTCCGCGCCGTCGACCTTCAGGCTCAGGGTTGCCTGCGCGCGCAGCGATCCGGGGGTGACCATGATGTCGAACAGGCCCCGCGCGGCAGTGGTGAACAGTTCGGGCGGGTCGGCGGCCATAACGTGCAGGCCGAGATCCGCGGTGTGGTCGATGATCTCGTAGGTCAATTGACCCAAACCCTTTGCCTACAACAGGATGTCGCCGGTGCGGGCGGTGCCGTAGCCGCCCAGGGCCTCGACCCGCTTCTTGAAGGCGCTGCTGCGGATGATCTCCAGCAGGACCTGGAAGTTGCGGGTTTCGAAAAAGACGTCCGGCACCACCAGGTCGTAGCGTTCGGTGACGATCGGAACGAAGTCGAGTTTCAGGGCCCTGGCCGCGGCGCAGATCCCGAGACCGGCGTCGGCCGTCCCGTTCAGCACGGCCACCGCCACCGACATGTGGGTGAATTCTTCGGTGCCGTAGCCCTGGATGTGGCCCGGATCGAGGCCGGATTCCTGCAGGCGGTAGTCGAGCAGGATGCGCGTGCCGGAGCCGGCCTGGCGGTTGATCATCGTGACATCCCCGCGCGCCAGGTCATCGATGCCGTTGATTTTTTTCGGGTTGCCGGGCAAGACGATCAGGCCTTGCTCACGGAACACCAGGTTGACCAGGCGGATCCTTTGCGCGGCGTAGAGTTCGGGCAGGTAGCGTTCGATATAGGAGGTGTTGTAGCTGCCGTCACGGGTGTCGAGCAGGTGCGCGCCGGCCAGGTGGCACAGGCCTTTTTTGATGGCCATCAGGCCGCCCATGCTGCCGACGTGGCTCGATGACAGCGACAAACCGCTGCCGCCGCCGCGAAGCTCGTCGGCCAGGACGTCCAGGGTGTTGTCATGGCTGCCGACGATAACGATCGTGTTGCGGATGGCGGACAGCGGACGCAGCAGTTCGGCGGCCACGGCCTGCTGCGCATTGATCCCTTCGATATGGTTGGGAATCCGGATGATGCCGTCGGCTTCGGTAATCGAGGTGATGCAGCCCGCGCCGCGCGGCAGGGGGGTGGCCACGATGCGGCCGCCCACCTGCCCGAGCTTCACGCGCACAAATTCTTCCACGCCGAGTTTGGAGGCGATTTTGCGGGTGGGTTCGACCACCGCGGTTGCCGGCGCGATATCGGGCAGCCCGAGCCGGCGGCGGATCAGGGGGCCGACAAACTGTTCGAAGGCGATGATGGCCGAAACCGGGTAGCCTGGTATGCCGAAAACCGGTTTGCCGTAAACCTCGCCGATGAGAAGCGGTTTGCCGGGCATCATGGTGACGCCATGCACATGCACGCTTCCCAGTGCGGAGATGGCGTGGCGGGCGTAGTCTTCGGAACCGGCCGAGGAGCCGCCGATGATCAGGACCATGTCGAAACCGCCTTGAAGCCCCTTTTGGGTGGCCGTTTTGATCGCTTCCAGGTCGTCGCGGACGCAGTCGTGTTTGGTGTAAGTGCCGCCGCAGGACTCGGTCAGTTTGCCGAGGACATAGGAGTTGCTCTCGAGGACCTGCCCCGGCGCGAGCCGGTCCGCATCCCCCTTGCGCCAGTCGAGGATTTCGGAGCCGGTGGGAATGATCAGCACGTTGGGTTTGCGCCGGACCGCCACCTCGAAAATGCCGGCCGAAATGAGCGCGCCCAGGCAGTAGGGCGTGATCTGGTGGTTCTGTGAAAAGAGCAGCTGGGTGGCGACGATGTCCTCGCCCATTTTGCGAACGAGTTGCCAGGGAAAAGCCGGCGCCTCGATGCGCACGCGATGCTCGTCGAGCCGATCGAGTTTTTCGACCATGATGACCGCGTCGGTGCCTTCCGGCATCACGTGGCCGGTGTTCAGGTAAAACGCGTCCTGGCCGATGATCAACTCTTTCGGCCGCGTCTCGCTGGCGCCGAAGGTTTTCTCGGCCTTGACCGCGATGCCGTCCATGGCGGCCGCGTGGAAATTGGGCGAGGAGAGCCGGGCGGTGACGGCTTCGGCCAGCACGCGTCCCACCGCCTCGGTTACCGGCACGGTTTCACCGGTCATGACGCCGGATGAGTCGAATCGCTGAAACAGGATGTCCCGCGCCTCTGGCAGCGTTTTCATTTTCAAATAGATATTGCGCTGGGGATGCATGCTTTTCTCCGAACAGGGCCCGCGGGTCGCCACGGTGCATGATAAGTCTAACAGTCCAGTTATAAGGTTCAAGTTCCGATCACAACGGAATCACCGCGACTTCCGTTCCGGCATCGAGACCCTCGGTATTGACATCGATTTCGATGAGGCCGTCGGCCATGACCATGGTGTTCAGCAAACCCGATTTGCCCAGAATCGGTTCGGCCCGGTACCCGCCGTTTTCAACCGTGAGCCGCACGCGGATGAAATCGGTGCGCCCCTGCGCCGAACCGAGGTTGCGGCTCAGCCGGGCGGGAATCCTGAAAGTATGGCGCTGCCGGCCGCCGGCGCCTGCCACCTGGGTGATAAAGGGCTGAACCACGATTTTGAAAACGACCATGGCCGAGACGACGTGGCCCGGCAGGCCCCAGACCGCCTTGTTTTGCGTGCCGGCCAGGATGGTCGGCTTGCCGGGGCTGATCGAGATGCCGTGCACGAGAAGGCGGGATTGCGGCAGATGGTTCAGAACATCGACCGTAAAATCACGGCTCCCGACCGAGCTGCCGCCGGAGAGCAGGACCATGTCCGCAGTGGCCAGGGCGTCGCGGCAGGCGGAATTAAGGGCCTCGAAATTGTCGCCCACGATGCCGCAACGCAGCGGCAATGCGCCGGCGGCAAGCACCTGGGCCGAAAGGGAATAGCTGTTGACGTCCCGGATCTGCCCTGCGTCCGGCGTGTCGGCAATCGGAACGACTTCGTCGCCGGTGGAAATGATGGCGATGCGCGGACGCTTGTACACCGTGACACTCCGGCGGCCGAAGGCCGCCAGCAGGCCGATTTCCTGCGGTCGCAGGACTTGGCCGGCGGCGAGAATGGTCTGCCCGGCGGAAAAATCTTCTCCGATTTCGATGACATTCTGACCCGGGGCCACGCTGCGGTAGACCTCGATCGTGGTGTCGTCCAGCATTTCCGTGTGCTCGATCATCACCACGCTGTCGGCGCCTTCCGGCAGCATGCCGCCGGTGGAGACCCGTGCGGCCTCGGCCGGGGCGATGGAAAAACCGGCCGGCCGGCCCATCGACACGGTGCCCTTGACGGTCAGGCAGGCCGGGCTGCCCTCGGAGGCCCCGAACGTGGCGGCGGCCCTGACCGCATAGCCGTCCATCGTCGCCCGTAAAAAATCAGGGAGGTTTTGATCGGCTTTCAGGTCATCGGCCAGGACTCTTGCGCCGGCTTGCGCCAGCGAGATGGTTTCCGTATCGACCGGCGGGAACATCCCCGCCAAGTCCAGGACGTCGGCAAGGGCCGTCACCTTGAAAAAATCTGGCATGCCGGGCCTCACTTGAGCAGCGGCAGGGCCGACCGGAAGGTGTCGGTGCCGGCGCGTTCCAGCCACTCATAGATCACCATTTCGGCGGTCGCGACCGTTGCGCCCTCGTGCCGCAGCCGCGCCAGGGCCGCCTGGCAGTCGAGGGGCGAGCGCGAGGCGACGGCGTCGGCGACCACCACGACCCGGTAATCGGAGGGGGCCTGCAGGGCGGTCTGGGCGACACAGATGTGCGCTTCGATTCCGGTCAGCACGAGGGTGCGGCGGTCGTGGGCTTTCAAGCGGCGGGTGAACGCGTCTTCACCGAAGCAACTGAAGGACAACTTGCGCGCCGGGGGCGTTTCCTGCAGCTCCAGTCTGATCTCCTCGACCGTCTCGCCCAGGTTTTCCTGTTCGCTCATGATGACCGGCACGTCCACAATCCGGGCGAGCCGCACGAGTTTGACGATGTTCGTCACCACCCGCGGCGTGTCCTGGATGAGAGGCGCCAGTTTATTCTGGACATCGACGATGACCAGCAGGCTGTCGCTGCGCTGAATCAGGGCCGGGAAAGAGTTCTTGTTGCGGTTCAACGGGGTGGCCTCCTTTTTTTAATTGTCTTCGGGCTCTCGGACCGGGCCGGGGGTGTTTTTTTATCAGTTGTACGAAATGCCGATGGTGCACGAAATACCGGTCATGGACGACTTGCCGGCAGGCGTCCCACGGACCGGCGATGGCCCTGCAAGCTTTATCGGGTATCACACAGGGGTGCGGCGCGGCAAGCATGGCCGGCGGCACGGTTGATATTTTAAGAAATATTATTAACTTATTCAATGGTAATTCCTGATAGGATCGAATACAACCGGACGTCTGAAAAACTCGGCCCCCGATTTTCAGCCAACACACCCCGGCCCTTGCAATATGATGAGAAAAGGGTATAATCTGCGCGTTTACTGGATCAACCCCCCTCATATTTGAGGTTTCAACCATTTGAGGAAACCATGTCCGACGAGCCCGAATCCTTGGCTTCCGACCTGCGGGCGGTTAAACCAAAATTTCTGACACGCACCCCCTTCACCGAACTCAATCTGCCGCCTGAAGTTCTCTCCGGGCTTTCCGAAGCCGGGTTTACCTATTGCACGCCGATCCAGGCCCAAACCCTGCCCGTGTCGCTGGCCGGCCGGGATGTCGCCGGACAGGCCCAGACCGGGACCGGCAAAACGGCGGCTTTTCTGGTGACCGTCTTCGCGCGGCTCCTGGCGGCAACCGACCGCGAACCCGGGTTGCCGGCGGCCCTGATCGTGGCGCCTACCCGGGAGCTGGCCAATCAAATCTACGAGGAAGCGCTGCTCCTCGGCCGCCACACCGGTTTCAAGATGGTACAGGTCGTCGGCGGGATCGATTACCAGCGCCAGGCCGAGATCCTCAAAGAGGGCGTGGATATCGTCATCTGCACCCCCGGGCGCGTCATCGACTATTTCAAGCAGGGCATCTTCAAAACCGCCGGCATCAAGGTGGTGGTCATCGACGAGGCCGACCGCCTCCTGGACCTCGGGTTCGAAAAGGACATGCGCTTTATCCTGAAAAAATTGCCGCGCTACGACAAGCGGCAGTCCATGCTCTTTTCGGCCACCCTCTCTTACCGGGTCCTGGAGTTGACCTACGAGTACATGAACCTGCCGGAGTTTATCTCCATTACGCCCGAAGAGGTGACGGTCGAGGGGATCGATCAAGTGCTGTTTCATGTGGGCCGGGAGCAGAAGCTGCCGCTGCTGCTCGGAATACTCGCGCGCGAAGACTGGAGCCGCATGTTGATCTTCATCAACACCAAGACCGGGGTGGAATGGCTGACCCAGAAGCTCAAGGGCAACAAGTGCCCGGCCGAGGGCATCACCGGGGATCTGCACCAGCGCAAACGGTTCCAGTTGATGGAAAAATTCAAGAACGGCCGCACCAAGATCCTGGTGGCCACCGATGTTGCCTCGCGCGGGATCCACGTGGAAGACATCAGCCACGTCATCAATTACGATTTGCCGCAGGACGCTGAAAACTACATCCACCGGATCGGACGCACGGCCCGGGCGGGCAAAACCGGCAAGGCTTTTTCCCTGGCCTGCGAACAGTACGTGTTCCATCTGGATGCCGTCGAAGAGATGCTGGGTTACAAAATCCCGGTGTCCTGGCCTGAAGACGACTGGTACGTCGCCGATGCCAGCGGACCGGTGGCCACCGCCTCCCGCGGGCGCAGGGTGCAGGCCGTCCACGGAAAGGAGCGCGTCCAGAAAAGACTGGCGCGCGAGAAGCCTTCCGAAAAACCCTGGCCCAAGAAATACCCGGGGGAATTTTTCGGCTTTCTGCCCGACACGGCGGCTGTAACCGCGCCGGCCGCCACGCCGGCAAGCGCGCCGGAAGTCGTTGCGGTCGATGCGGAAGACCCTGCCGCCCCGCGCAAGAAAAAGCGTCGCCGTCGCCGAAAGAAAAAAACCGGCCCGGCCGAGACCACCACTTTGGAAACCGGTCCGGAATCCGATCAGCAGGTTTGAGCGGTTTGCCGGTTTCGGGTGTTGGCGGGTTGGCCGGGAAGCCACTTTGCAGTTGAGTTGCCGCCATGGGCTACGTCTTCGATTTCAAGGATGCTCAAGCTTTCGAGCGCTGGTTCGAAGAACCGCGGTATCGTTTCGAAGCCGAGTGCGAAAACGCCTTGATGCTCGACCTGCTGCACCCAGCCCGGGGGGAGACGGTTCTGGAGATCGGCTGCGGAACCGGTGCCAGCCTGATACCGCTGCTGGACAAGGGGCTGAATGCCACCGGAATCGACGCCTCGCCCTACATGCTCGACATCAGCTTCAAGAAATTGGGGAACCGCGTCGATCTGTACCGCGGATCCGCAGAAGATCTGCCCTTCGAGGACAATTCCTTTAACCACGCCTGTTTCATGACCAGCCTCGAATTCGTCGACGATCCGGTCAAAGCCATCGCGGAAGCCTGCCGCGTTGCCCGCGACCGGGTCTTTATCGGCGTCCTCAACCGCTACGCCATCGAGGGCCTGCAGCGCCGGGTCGCCGGATTGTTCTGCGATACCCTTTTCAATCACGCCCGTTTCTTCGGGATCTGGGAGCTCAAGCGGGTTATCCGGTCCCTGGTCGGGCCGGTGCCGTTGGCCTGGCGATCGGTCAACCAGCTTCCCGCCGGCCGCAGCCGTTTCGTGCGGGCTTTCGAACAATCCCGCTGGGTGCAGCGCTGCCCGTTTGGAACCTTCGTGGGAATCGTGGTCACGCTGGTGCCGGCTTTCAGGACCCGGCCGCTGGTCTTGCGCCACCAGGAGGAAACCGGCCGGCGGCACGGTGACCGGCTGATGCCCGGCACGGTCATGGGCCGCCGGAACGGCCCGACCGAAACGCTTTGCAACGTGGACAACTCCATCTTATGTTCATCTGCACAGGATAAATGCCATGGAAGCCTGCCTGTATGAAACCGCCAGCGACGGAAAGACCAGGTGCAACCTGTGCTCTCACCGCTGCCTCATAGAAGACGGCCGGCGCGGCCGGTGCGGTGTGCGCGAGAATCGCGCCGGGGTGCTGCACACTCTGGTCTATGGCAAACTGATCGCGCGCCACATCGATCCCATCGAAAAAAAACCGCTCTTTCACGTTCTGCCCGGCAGCCGCTCCTATTCCATTGCCACGGTCGGGTGCAACTTCACGTGCCGGTTCTGCCAGAACGCCGACATCGCCCAGATGCCCGAGGATCAGAACGGCCTGATCGTCGGGGACGAGTGGACGGCGCGGCAGGTCGTTGCGGAAGCCGTTGCCGGCGATTGCCAAAGCATCGCATACACCTACACGGAGCCGACCGTTTTTTTCGAGTTTGCCTATGAAACTGCCCAGCTGGCGCACGCCGCAGGATTGAAAAACGTTTTCGTCACAAACGGTTACATGACCGGCGCGGCGCTCGAAATGATTCGGCCCTTCCTGGACGCCGCCAACGTCGACCTGAAAGCCTTCAGCGAAAAATACTATCGCGATGTCTGCGGCGCCAGGCTGGCGCCGGTCAAGCAGACCCTGAAACAGATGAAATCCGCCGGCATATTCGTGGAAGTCACCACGCTGATCGTGCCGGGCCTGAACGATCAGCCCGATGAACTGGAAAAGATGGCCGAATTTCTGGTGACGGAGCTGGGACCGGAGACCCCCTGGCACATCAGCCGGTTTCACCCGACCTACAAGCTGACCGACCGGCCGCCGACTCCCGTGGCCACGCTGTCAAAGGCGCGGGAAATAGGGCTGCGGGCCGGCCTGCGCTATGTCTATACCGGAAACGTATCCGGCGGGGATGGTGAAAATACCGTCTGCTACAGCTGTGGCAGGGTCGTCATCGAGCGTTGGGGATTTCAGGTCCGGCGCACCGCCCTCGAAGACGGCCGCTGCCGGTACTGCCGGGCGGTCATCGACGGCATCGGTCTCTGAAGCGCGCCTTCCTATCCTTTGCCCTTGGACCGGCGCTACGGTGACATTTTGTTCTCAATGTCTCATCCTGGATAACCCGGATGACACAGGAGCGAAAAAGGCCGGCCGTTTTGCGGCCTCGAAAACCAGAGGTCGGGACTCCCGCGCCCCACCGGTTCAAAATATTGAACGGCGGGTGTGGCCGCGCATCGGCGGTTTGCGCCCGGCCTTGGCGGAGGAAGACGGTGCATTCAATAATTTAAACCAGCTTTATTGTGCGTAACAATCTATATTTAAAGTATTATTTTATTTATGGGGCGGATGGCGTTCATAAATTTGAACTGGCGGTTATATTTCGTTCCACCCCCAAAGATCTGGTGCGCTGAGACGGGTAAAAAATAAATAATTTAATTTTAGATACTTATAGTCAGAAGACTCTATTTTTAACGGCGATTTGGATTGTGGCATGGACCTTGCTTTTACTTTAGGCATCCTCAAAAAATCATCATCTGTTTTCCTCCTTTAGACAGCCAGCCGCCATAAACGGCTGGCTGTCTTTTTTGATTCTTCCGGTTTCGACAGCTGGTTTCGGCATTTTCGACCTGTAAATCATCCTTGACACCTCCGGAGCAATCTCTCATACTTCAAAATTTAAAAAAATCGGCCGAAGCCGAAATAATAATCAAAGAGGAATCCGTTTAATGCACAAAGAGATCGGGGCCCGGAGATTTCTGCACGACATCCGCTATCGCCGGGACCGGTTCCGGCAGTTCATCGGCATCGTTTTTCTCGTGCTGGTGACGTTGGCGGGCGGGCCGGTCGCCGGCCTTTACTGGGTCGGCGCGGTCGTGGCCTGCGGCGGCATCGCCGTGCGGCTGTGGGCTTCGGGCCACATCAAGAAAAACAAGGCCCTGGCGACCGACGGCCCCTACGCCTACGTGCGTCACCCGCTGTATGTCGGCAATATCCTGCTGGGGTGCGGTTTCTCGCTGGCCTCCGGGCTCTGGTGGAGCGGTCCCCTTTTCATCCTGATCCTGCTGGTTTTTTACCCGCAGGCCATCCGGCGTGAGGACGAAAAACTCCATCACCTGTTCAAGGACGATTGGGAGCGCTGGCGGCAGCGGACCCGCGCGCTCCTGCCGCGGCTGACCTTGGCCGCGAGTCCGGGCGGCGCGTGGTCATTTCGGCAGAGCCTGCGCCAAAACGGCGAGCCGCTCATCGCCCTTTTTCTCCTGGCCGGCCTGTTCACACTCTATCTGCGCCTGTAGGGCCGGCCTTGATCGATGATGCCGCCCCAGCTGCCTTCAAACCTCCGACAAGTGCAGTGCAGGTATCATTTGCCGTTCTGCTGTGACCCGCCCGCCTCGTCAGCGCGTGAGCGGAAGCACGTGAGCGGAAATGGAGAATAATACCCTCGCTCTTCGCGGCACTACGGTAAATTTTTTATAATCCGGGCCCTTTTTTGAAATATCTTTGCCGATGACCCGAAAAATAGCCGGTATTCTCGAAGATGACCTGCTCGACTGGGTCACCGCCAGCCTGCGCCACGGGCAAAATGTCCTCGGCCGGGGCTACCAGTGCCATACCCTGCTTTACCGGGATTCCGGGCGGTCCCTGGTGGTCAAGGCGCCGCTCGGCCGCGGCCTTGCGGTATCCGTGCGGCGGCGGATGCTCAAAAATGAATATGCGGTCTACGGCCGGCTGGCCGGCCTGCCGGGTATCCCGCGCTGCCATGGGTTCCTTGAAAACCGGTTTTTGGTTCTGGAGTTTATCGACGGTGTCCCCATCCAGGGTGCGCACCTACATGACCGCGAACACTTCTTCGGCACCCTTCTGCAGTACATCGAGACCATGCACCGCGCCGGTGTGGCGCACGGCGACCTGAAAAAAAAGGACAACATCCTGGTGGTCGGCGGCCGGCACCCCGTCCTGCTGGATTTCGGGGTGGCCGTCATCCGTAAACCCACGCGGCGGCCGGTCAACCGCTATCTCTTCCGCCTGTTCGCCGACTTTGATTTCAACGCCTATATCAAGTTGAAATACGGCAAGCGCACCGACCTCCTCAGCGCGGACGACCGGCGCTTTTACCGGCGAACGGTCGTCGAAAAATCGTCCGGCTGGATCAAGCGGCGCTATCTCCAGGCCAAAAAAGTGCTTCCGCGCCCAAAGAACCATTGACAGCTTATTTTTTTAAAGTTATCGTTGAATAAAATTGCCGGAATCCTCAAAAACAGGTTGATTTCGAGGATGATTTCGGCTACTATGGTCCCCAACATGGGCTGGTTCGGATAAGGTCAGCGCGGTGGCCTTTTCGCAAGCGGATAAAAACACCGTGAAAAATCGATCCGACCTTGCGACGACCTGTCCGGGCTTGGGGCGCGGCGCGCGATTATTTTAGGCTTGACATGCCGTTGACGGCTTGATAGCTACGACACTCAAGGTCCAAGGTGTCGGCGTCATGTGCCGCACCGTTTTATGAAATGTTTCGAGCGGTCCGCCCTCACGGGCAGGCGCTTTCCCGCAGGCAGCGCGGCTAGCTGCCGGGTTCTAAATGGCTGAAAGGAGGTGGTCCGGGAAACTGGTCGTACCATTTCGATGATGAGAATTGAGGAGTTCTCACGTAAGACGGTTTCAAATTAGTGTGTGTCAGAGGATGATGAAGCAAGAGGAGTGTTGATCAAACCCTAGTTCTAAGGAGGAACTACAGATGAAAAAGCTTACTGTTATCGCCCTCGCCGTTGCGCTCGCGGCTTTTTTTGCCGTCACCGCATCGGCCAACGAGTGGAACCTGTACGGCAGCGCCCGTATGGCGACCTTTTACACCAGCCAGGATCTCAGTGATGGAAATGCAGTAGCCGGCGCAACGGTCGGAACGGACCAATTCGGCCGCGACAGCGTGGAAAATCTCAACTGGGAGCTGCAGGGCAACTCGCGCGTCGGCGCCACCGTCAAGGGCGACATGATTGATGCCCGTTTCGAATTCGGTGTCACCTCGGAAGGCGGCGGCGGCAATGTCGGCACCCGCCGGCTGTACGCCGTATGGAAATTCGCGGACGACTGGGGGCTTAAGGTCGGTAAAGACTACACCCCGATGACCTTCTTCCTCTCCGGCCAGGTGTTCGACACCGACAACGGCCTGCTCCAGGTGGGCAACGCCTACGGCGCCCGCCGCGGCCAGATCGCGCTGGAAGGCATGGGGCTCAAGGTCGCCCTCATCTCGCCCACCGCCGGCACCCTGACAAG
>JBAPSB010000203.1:0-23573 GCA_049281435.1 Desulfobacterales bacterium | reverse complement strand
ACCCGTCGCGGGCCGCTGCCGTGCAGCACCTGTTCGCCGCCGCCGGATTCGCCGCCGCCGCCATGTCGGCGCTGTCCGCCCGGGACCCGGCCCAGACGGTCGCGGTGGTGGTGATCGACACCCTCGGAATTCTCAAACAACTTTACGCCCTGGCCGATGTCGCCCTGGTGGGCGGCAGCCTGCTTGAAATTCGCGGCATCGGCGGGCACAATCCGCTCGAACCGGCCGCTTTCGCCAAACCGATCCAGTTTGGCCCCAACATGAAAAACTTCAGACAAATCGAAATACTGCTGCTCGCTGCCGGCGGCGCCGCACAGGTAACCGACGCCCGCAGCATCGCAGAGTCACTTGGCGAACTGCTGATCAACCGCGAACTGGCAGGTCGCATGGGAAGAAATGCCCACGCGGTGTTCACGGCCAACCAGGGGGCGGTCGAAAAAACGCTGGCAGCCGCAACCGCCCTGATCGACCCTGCCGACGCCACCCCGTAAGCAGTGACAGGTCGGCCGGGAAGCGGTGGCGCCGCCCGGTGCGCCCTCGCCCCACACCGGCCCGCCGGGTTTTACGGTAGCGGATTTTACAGGGGCCGGCCGACTCATCGCACCCGTTTGGCCGCGGGCCATCGACCATCGGCCAACCAGCGCGATCTTGCAGATTTCTCGTTTTACCGAAAACTTATGACCGATCCGTTGGTTGACATCGTTGCCATTGTCATTTAATCTCGGTGAATTTTCAGGGGCCCATCCGTAAAACCTTGGATGGGCGATAGTCGACAGTTTTTTTAAAAGAATGCAGCCGCACCCACAATGTGCCATGATCGATTCAGAAGCCTTAGCGCATAAAATCGTCACCGTGTTCTTCGAACTGCTGGGTCGCATCCCCCCCCGCCGGGCGCGTCAGGCGAGCCGGTACTTGGGCGATCTCTGGTTTGCGGTGGACAAGCGCCATCGGCGGGTGACGCTCGACAACCTGACCCGGTCTTTTTCCGGCGAAAAAAGCGGCCGTGAAATCCGGCGGATCGCCAAACGCGTGTTTCGCAATATCGTTCTGGTTGCATTTGAAATCGGATGGAGCCGGCACCTGCGTCCGCAGGACCTGGCTCGATTTTTCACCATGAAAGGGCTTGCCAACATTCCCGCGGCGGTCCGCGACGGCAAGGGCGCGTTGATTCTCACCGGCCATGTCGGCAATTGGGAATTGATGCCGCTGGCCGCCGCTTTGACCGGCTACTCCGCCAATATCCTCTACCGTCCGATGGACTATGCCCCGCTCGAGCGCTTCTTCGTCGAATCGCGCACCCGTTTCGGATTGAAATTGATTCCCAAGGATGCCGCCCTGCTGCGCGCCTTCCGGGCTTTAAAAAGAGGAGAAACGGTGGCGATGCTCCTGGATCAGAACGTCGGTCTCCACAAGGGTGTGATGGTGGACTTCTTCGGGCGGCGCGCCAGCACCAGTTACGGTCTGGCCTTCATCGCCCTTAAAACCGGCGCACCGGTTCTGCCGTTTTTCGTGCTGCGCGACGACAAGGGCTTTACGGCCGAAATCGGGCCGGAGATTCCGCTGATCAAGACCGGCGACGACCGCAAGGACATCGAGGAAAACACCCGGCAGTACAACGAAGCACTGGAGGCGATCATTCGCCGCTATCCCGATCAATGGTTCTGGGTGCACAGGCGCTGGAAGACGCGGCCCTACAGCCCCTGGCCGAAAACAGCCGGCGATTGAAGCCTGCGGGTTCCGGCAGCGTCTTCCGGCGGCCGACCCTGTGACGTGCGAAAAAGGCCGGCTTCGGGGGCGCGGCGGCTCGCCGCAGTCGATGTTTTGCGGAAGGGGTTTTACCCGATGGTCCACTCGATTCACATCATCGGCAGCCGGCAGCTGGGCGGCGCCGAGCAGTTTTACCTGCGGCTTGTTTCCGCCCTCGATCGGCGCGGATTGGCCGTGTTGGCCGTCAGCCGGCCCGATGGCCCGGTCAACGAGGCCTTGAACGGAATCCTGCCGCGGCGGACCATCCCCATGCGCAACGGTTGGGACTTTTTTTCGGCGCTGGAAATCCGCCGCCTGATTCGCAGCGCCGGGCCAGCGATCGTTCAGACCTACATGGGGCGCGCGACCCGGCTGACCCGCCTGCCGCGCGGCTCGGCGGCCATCCACGTGGCGCGCCTGGGCGGTTACTACAAAATCAAGGGCTACTATCGGCATGCCCAGGCCTGGGTGGGCAACACCCGCGACATCTGCGCCTACCTGGTCCGCGAGGGCCTGCCCGCCGACCGGGTGTATCACATCGGCAATTTCGTCACCCTGGCGCCGCCCCCGGCCGACACTGCCGTGCAGGCGCTGCGGCGGTCGCTGCAAATCCCCGCAGCGGCCGTGGTTCTCTTGGCGCTGGGACGGTTCATCGAAAAAAAGGGGTTCGCCGACCTGCTGGAGGCCTTCGCGCGGGTCCCGCGCGAGATTAACGGCCGGCCGGTGATGCTGCTCGTCGCCGGGGACGGGCCGCTGCAAAAGCCGTTGCACCGCCAGGCCGGGCACCTGTCGTTGACGGCCCGCCTGCGCTGGGTCGGCTGGCAAAACGACCCGGGTCCGTTCTACGATCTGGCCGATATGCTGGTCTGCCCCTCACGCCAGGAACCCCTGGGCAACGTCATCCTGGAAGCCTGGGCCCATCGACTGCCGGTCATCGCCACCCGCACGGCGGGACCCCTTGAACTGGTGGCCGAGGAGGAAAATGGCCTGTTGGTCGAGATCGGTGACCCGGCCGCCCTGACGGCTTGTATCACGGCATTGGTGAAAGCCGGACCTGAAAGCTGGCGGAGTTTGGCCGAAAACGGCCAGAGGGCCGTGGCGCAAAACCACAGCGAAGAGGCCGTCGTCAAGGCCTATCTGGCGCTGTACGCCGGCTTGCGGCCCGGCTTGTCCGTCGGCACCTGAAGTTGACCATTCGTTTATGGCGATGAAACGCATCCTCATCATACGACCCAGCGCCATCGGCGACATCGTGATGGCATCGCCGATGATCCGCGTTCTGCGGAATTCCTGGCCGCAGGCCACCATCGCCTGGCTGGCGGATCCCTCCGTAAAGTGCCTGCTGGACCACCATCCGGCGCTGGACGAGGTGATCTGCTGGTCCAAGGGGTACTGGCGGCAGCTGGCCCGCCAAGGCCGTTTAGTGCGCCTGGGCGCTGAGATCCGGACTTTTTCAAAAGAACTCAGGCAGCGGCGGTTCGACCTGGCGCTCGATGCCCAGGGGCTACTGAGAAGCCGCCTGCTGGCCTGGATGTCCGCGGCGGCCACCCGGATCGGCTTCGCATCGAAGGAACCCGGCCGGCACCTGATGACCAGAATCGTTTCCCGGGGGCCAAACAGCAAGGAAATGAGTTCCGAATACCGCCACCTGATGCTCACCCTGGGTCTCGCCCCGGGCCCCTTCGCCCCGGAAATCGCGCTGTCGCCCGCGGATTCCGCTGCGGCCCGGCGAATCCGCGCCGGGCAGGGGTTCGCCAACGGGTATGCGGTGATCTGCCCCTTCACGACCCGGCCCCAGAAGCACTGGATCGAGGCCCGGTGGGCCGAGACGACCGCCCGCCTGGCAACACAGTTCAACCTGGCGGTCGCGCTTCTCGGCGGACCGCAGGACGCCGCGGCCGCCCGCCGGATAGTCGGCCGGTCCGGTGTCGGGATAACCGATTTGACCGGCAAGACGACCCTGGGTCAAGCCGCCGCCCTGGTCGAGCAGGCCGCGCTGGTGATCGGCGTCGACACCGGCCTGACCCACCTGGGAACCGCTTTCAAGCGTCCGACCATCGCCCTTTTCGGCGCGACGTGCCCGTACCTGAGCACCGTCAATCGCGGGACGATTGTGGTCTACAACCGCCTGACCTGCTCGCCGTGCAAACGCAAACCCACCTGCGCCGGGCGCTATGACTGCATGAAGGCCATCGGCACCGCCGACGTCCTGCAGGCCGTACACGGCCTCCTGGAAAGCTGACGCATGCCAAGGCACGTTCTTCACATCGAAACCGGCCGTCACCTCTACGGCGGGGCGCTGCAGGTGCTGTACCTGCTCAAGGGCCTTGCGCAGGAAGGATACCGCAACAGCCTCTTCTGCGCGGCCGGCAGCGCCATCGCACCGGCAGCAAGGCCCTTTGCGACGGTACATGCGGCGGGTGTCAGAGGAGACCTGGATGCGGGGGTCATCGTGCGGCTGCGCCGCATCATCTCCGAGGAAAAGCCGGATCTCGTGCACGTCCACAGCCGGCGGGGCGCCGACGTCTGGGGGGCGCTGGCGGCCCGCAGCCGCCGTGTTCCGGCGGTGGTCACCCGCCGGGTCGACAACCCCGAATTCGCCTTGATCGCCCGGGTCAAATACGGGTGGTACGCGCGCATCATCGCGATTTCAGAGGGCATTCGGCGCGTGCTGGTATCCGAAGGCGTTCCGGCACTAAAAATTGTTTGCGTCCCGAGCGGGGTGGATCACGCCCGCTTCAGCCGGCCGTGCGACCAGCACTGGTTCCGGCGGGAATTCGGCCTGCTGCCGGCACAGCGGACCATCGCCATGATCGCGCAGTTCATTCCCCGCAAAGGGCATCGCTTCCTGATCGGCGCCGCACGGCAGATCCTGGCCGAATGCCCCGCGGTGCGTTTTCTTTTCTTCGGCAGGGGTCCGCTGGAAGGAGACATCCGGAGGCGGTGCGCTCAGGCCGGCATTGCCGAAAAGGTGGTCTTCGGCGGCTTCCGCGATGACCTGGAGCGCATCCTGCCCTGCCTGGACCTGGTGGTTCACCCGGCCGAAATGGAGGGTCTGGGCGTCTCGCTGCTGCAGGCCGCCGCAGCCGGCGTTCCCATCGTCGCCGCGCCCGTGGGGGGCATCCCGGAAATCGTTCGCGACCATGTCAACGGCTATCTGGTTGCGGCAAGTGATACCGGCGCTCTGACGGATCGTGCCATGAAAATTCTGGCTGACTCCGAACTGGCAAAACGGCTGGGGGCAGCCGGCCGGATGATGGTTTGCTCGCGGTTTTCCACCGGCGCCATGGTGGCCGGCAATATCTCGGTTTATCGCGATGTCCTCTCCAAAAGGATCAACCGGCCGGGGACTTTGACCCCCCGCCGGTTTACCGCCGCATGAGAGAGCGACCGCCGATGAATCGACTCAAATCAGATGCGATCCGGGCCTTCCTTCTTCATCCCGGCTGGAGTCTTTTTTCGCTGGCCGGGGTGTTCATCTTCTTCTTCGTGCTCAACCGCGGTGGGGTCATCGTTTTTTTCTGGACCGGCGGTATTTTTCTGCTCGGCCACCTGGTGCACGGCGACTACGGCCTCGACACCCTATCGACGCATCAAAGGGTGCTGGTAGGCATCTGCGCGAGCCTCGTGCTGATGAGTCTCGCTTTTTCATACCCGCAAACAGATACCCATCGTCTGTTTCGAATCGGCCAGATGCTGATCATTGTCTTTTGTATCGAGGTCATCAGCCGAACGGAACTGCTCGAGCACGCTTATAAATTGTTCGGCGTGGTTCTGACGGTCTCCATCGTCTGCCAGTTTCTGACCCGCAGCCTGTTCGCCCTGCCTTACGGGACCTGGTCGAATCCCCACTACCTGGCCAATTTTGCCATTTTAACCCTGCCGCTCGTATTTTACTATTTCGTGACCGCCCCCAAACCCTATAATTTTATATTTTTACTGCTGTTCGCCATGGACATCGAACCCGTGTTCAGAAATGCCTCGCGCCCGGCCTTTTTGGCGCTCGCTGTCAGCACGCTGTTCGTTATCACCTTCCTGACCCGCGGCCGCTATCGGTTAATCGGCCTGCTCGCGATCTGCGCCAGTTTTTTTCTGGTGGCCGTCACGAACTACGCCGGCTTTTTCGACAAACTCAAGGAACTGGCCGCCAGTTTGCCGAACGAAGAAAGAGTTCAGATCTGGAAGTCTTCCGTTATGATGCTGCGGGACAATTCACCGGCGGCCTGGCTCGTCGGAAACGGCATCGGCAGTTCGCTGGCTGTGTTGCCGAAATACGCCATCCCCGATCCGCTCTACCAGTCCTTTTCTTTTCAACACAACTTTCTCCTGCAGGTCCTGTTCGAAAACGGCCTGATCGGAACGATCCTCGTCTTCGGTGGGCTGGCTTTTCTCCTGTATATCCTCATCAGGCTATCGCATCGCACGAAAGGATTCCCCCGGCAGCTTTTCATCAACTGCATCACAGCGGTATTTCTGAACTGTCTGATCTTTACCGGCCTGACAGTCGGTGTTTATTCCAAATACACATTGTATCCCATGGGCTTCATCATCGGTACCGTTTTCGTTTTGGCAAAAGAGGTGCGCAGTGACCGCTGAACCCGTCACGATCATCATCCCCAATTTCAACGGGCTCTCGATCCTAGAGAACAACCTTCCCAGCGTCGTGGCGGCCGGCCGCGCCTATGCCGGCGAGGTCGAGATCATCGTCGTCGACGACGCCTCTACGGACCACAGCGTGGCCATGCTCGCGGCAAAATTTCCGCAAGCCAGGCTTGTTTGCCATGACGTCAATCGCGGTTTTTCCGATGCGGTGCACTCGGGCGTCGGTACCGCCGGCCACGACATTTTGATATTTTTAAATTCGGACGTGCGGCCGCAGGCGGATTTTATTGCCCCGCTGGTCGCGACGCTTACGAGCAGCCGTGACATTTTTTGCGTGTCACCGCTGGTGTACGATCCGCAGGGAAAGCCCCAGAATGTTTCCTGGAACCGGTATACCTTTGTCCGCGGCACCGTTAAAAGCACCCATTGGGACATGAACACCGTCATGGACAGAACCGTAGCGGAGCGCCGGCTGAAAAGCCTTTTCGCTTCCGGCGGCTCGGTTGCGCTTAAAAAATGGATGTTCCTGGAACTTGGAGGATTCCTGCCGGTATACAAACCGTTTTACAGTGAGGACATGGACCTTTGCACGCGCGCCTGGATGCGCGGCTGGCAAACGCTTTTCGAACCAGCGAGCAGCGTCGTCCACGATCATGTCGGTACCATCAAGCGTTTTTATCATGCCAAACGAATCCGCACCATCCGCACCCGAAATCGTTTTCTCTACCTGTGGCTGTATTGTTCACGGCGCCGATTGATCCTCTCCCATGTTCCCTGGACGGCTTTTCGATTGCTGCTGCGCCTGCTGCGCCTGGACCTGACCTTCCCGATCGCCCTGCTGCATGGCCTCACGCACATTCGACCGGTTTTTTTACTACGCTCGCAGATGAAGCAGTCACAAGCCTTCAAACCACTGGACCAAATTTTGAGAGAAATAGAATCTTGAAAATCAAGCACACACCGGCAGCCGATGAGAACTTAAACAACGCGGACGTCAGCCCCAACGCTGAAAAACCCGCTTACACGTTCACCGTTTTCATTCCGACATTCAACCGCGCCTATACACTCGAGCGTGCGCTGCACAGCGTGTCCGAGCAGACTTTCAGAGATTTCGAGGTCGTGATCATCGATGACGGCTCTACGGACAGCACCCCGCAGCTGATCGGGGAATGGCACAAAATGAGTGCTTTCCCGATTCATTACCACTGGCAGGAAAATCAGGGCAAGCACGTCGCTCACAACAAGGCGGTTGATACGGCGCGTGGGTTTTTCTTTGTTTTGCTCGATTCGGACGACGTACTTCATCCCCAAGCCCTTGAACGTCTCAAGTATCACTGGGACCGCATTCCCGCTGACAAAAAGCAGCACTTTGCAGGCGTCGAGGGTCTCTGTGTATACCGTGATGACAAAATCAAGGTGGATCGATTCCCTGAAGATGTGATGGATTCGGACTACCTGGAAAAAACCAAGAAGTACAAGATCAGAAGCGAAAAAAGAAACGCCATACGCACCGATGTTCTGCGGCGTTTTCCCTATCCGTGCTTCGCGGGCGAGCGACACGTCCGGGACGACCTGATATGGAAGCGCATCGCCCGGAATTTCAAATTTAGGTATGTCAACGAGGTGATTCAAATCATGGAACATCAATCCGATGGCCTGACCGCCAATATATTTATGATTCGCATGCGAAACCCGCGGGGCTTTCGGTATTACTTTCTCGAAGAAATAAACAATTACGCATCGTTGACCGGTCCCTACCTGCGGTTCAAGTATCACAGTAAGTTCGTGCGCTATTCACTCCACTGCCAAGTGGGGTTTCGTCAGCAATGGGCCGAGGTCCGCTCGAAGGTTTTTTGGCTTCTCAGCCTGCCGCGGGGGATCATCGGGTGGATCAAAGACAACATCAAACTCAGAGCCAAGTCATTTTAACCGGCCAGGGGACGCAAGCATCCGCAAACCGGCCTTGTTCAGCATCGTTTTACCATTGACAGTGCCGGACCACTGTAAGAAGATCACCATCCTGGGAATTTCCGGCCATCCGCTGCAAATTTATGAGATCAACACGCATGCGGCCCGGCGCCACTTTTAGGTCTTAATGACGAGAATGAGGGAAACATCAGACGCTCTTATCAGCGTTTTCGTAGCGACATCCGGGCACAGCGGAGTCGACCGCTTGATCCAACACCTCGTGCCGGCCCTGGCGCGGCGGGGCTATCCGGTCGATGTCCTTAAAATCGGCGGTCACGGGCCGGTCATCGAAGACCGGCCGCCGGGGGTCCGGTTGGTGGATTTAAAGGCCAGGCATGTCTACGCCGGCTTTCCGGCACTCACCCGTTATCTGAAACACCGTCGCCCCACTGTCTTACTGACCGACAAGGACCGGGTCAATCGCACCGCCATTCTGGCGCGCGCCTGGTCGGGGGTTGCCACTCGGCTGGTGGTGAGTTCCGGCACGACGATTTCCATAGACCTGGCCCACCGGGGACCGTTTGAGCGGCAATTACAACGGTCATCCATGGGATATCTCTATCGGTTGGCCGATCAGGTTATCGTCCCCTCGCGCGGTGTCGCTGAAGACATGGCGGCCTATACGGGCCTGCCGATCGATCTCATCCAAGTCGTCCTGTGCCCTGTGGTTCCGGAAGCACTATTTAATCAGCCGCAGCCACGGCCCGATCACCCCTGGTTCCAGCCGGGGGAGCCACCGGTTATCCTCGGTGTCGGTGAACTCGGCGCACGCAAGGATTTCGCAACGCTGATTCGCGCTTTCGCAATCGTCAGAGGGCAACGCCCCTGTCGACTGGTGATAATCGGACGGGGAAAACTGCGCGAAGAACTTATGGCACTTGCAACCGAGTTGGGCGTCTGCCAAGACGTCGACCTGCCCGGTTTTAAATCGAACCCTTACAGCTATATGGCGCACGCGGCCGTGTTTGCTTTTACCTCTCTCTGGGAAGGCAACCCTTTTGTCTTACCCGAAGCCCTGGCGGTCGGCACGCCTGTTGTTGCCACCGACTGTCCCAGTGGCCCCAGAGAGGTTCTTCACAATGGACGTTATGGCCATCTGGTGGCTGTCGGGGACGCCAAAGCCCTGGCCGAAGCGATTCTGAAAACTTTACGGGCCCCTCTGCCAGCCAATATTCTGCGGGAAGCCGCCAGACCCTACGAAATCGAATGCAGTACCACGGCCTATTTGAAAGCAATGGGCCTTGACCCGCGCGAACTGCGTAACTCATCCATTCAAAAAGTAAAACCAGGCACGTAATCGCGAAGAAGTTTTGCATTTTCGAAAGTTTGGGCAACCGGCAATACAGACAGAAAGAAACAGCCAGGAACTATGTGCGGCATCACCGGAATGTATCTGAAGAATGGTTTCGCCAACCAAAAACGCCTAGTCGAATCAGCCCGCACGCTTAACCATCGCGGCCCTGACCATACCGACAGTTACCTCGATGGATCGTTCGGCATGGCCCACACGCGGCTGTCGATCATTGATCTGGCGGGCGGCGATCAGCCACTGTTCGCCCGCAACCGGGAACTGGCCCTGATCGCCAACGGCGAAATCTATAATTTCACCGAATTGCGCCGGGACCTCGAAAAGCTGGGGCACGCCTTTGCCACCCACTCCGACTCGGAAGTCATCCTGCATGCCTATGAACAATACGGGAAGGACTTTCTAAGGTTCCTCGACGGCATGTTCGCCTTTGCCCTTTACGACAAGGCCGACCGGCGCCTCATCCTGGCCCGCGACCGTCTCGGCATCAAACCGCTCTTCATCGCGCACCTGGCAAACGGGGTGGCCTTCGCCTCCGAAATAAAGGCCCTGCGCCATCTGGACCCCCGCCCCCCCGAAGTCGACCCGAACGGCCTGATCCAATACCTCCAGAACCAGTTCAGCTCCGGGCGCACCACCGTTCTCAGAGACTGTGAGCGCCTACTGCCGGGCGAGGCGGTGTGTATCGAAGAGGGACGCATATGCGACCGCTGGCGGTACTGGTCGCCGCTCGAGGTCAAGCCGGCGGCGATGGATTTCGCGGAAGCCCGGGATGCCTTCGACCGCCTGATGGAAACGGTGATGTGCCAGCACATGCGCTCGGATGTACCCTTCGGCCTGTTTCTGTCCGGCGGCGTAGACTCCGCGATCCTGCTGGCCCTGCTCAGCCGCTACAAGAACGAGCCCATCCGCACCTTTTCGGTGGGGTTTTCCGGCACGCGCCTGGCCGACGAACTGCCGCGGGCGGAGCGGCTGGCCCGGCATTTCGGCAGCCGGCACACCGCCATCCGGCCGAGCGCCGAGGCGATCTTTCACAGCCTGCCGTTCACCGTCTGGGCGGCCGACGACCTCATGCGCGATTATGCCAGTCTGCCCACGGCCCTTCTGGCCCGGGCCGCCGGGCAGGAACTCAAGGTGGTCTTTTCGGGCGAAGGCGGCGATGAGGTGTTCGCCGGCTACGGCCGCTACCGCTCGTCGGCCCCGGAGCGCTGGATCAAAGGCATCCTCGCCCCGGGGTCCGGCGGCTTTCGCACCCGCGGCACCCTGCGCGGGCGCTGGCCGCAGCGCCTCCTGCAACCGGAGCTACTCAGCCGCTTGAAATCCGCCCGCGCCCCGGTTGTGGCCGCCTGGCAGGCGGCGCCTTCGAACTGGAGCGACCTGCAGCGGATGCAGTACGTCGATCTGGTCACCGCCCTGCCCGACAACCTGCTGGTCAAACTGGACCGCATGCTCATGGGCTGGAGCCTCGAGGGACGCGTGCCGTTTCTCGACCACCGCGTGGTGGCCTTCGGCCTGGGCCTGCCGGATCACCTGAAAGTGGACGGTAAAACCGGCAAGGCGTTTCTCAAGCGCTGGGCGCTGGCCCACCTGCCCGAAGACCATCTGTACGGGCCCAAGCGCGGGTTCCACGTGCCGATCGGCGAGTGGATCGGGGGCCGCTTTTTAGAGGCCCTGGCGGCGGTGCTGCCCCGCAACCCCGCCATTTGCGCCTGGTTTCGGCCCGCGGGCGTGACGCGGCTCATTCACTCCTGCCGGTCATCGGGGCCCCAGAGCCGGATGGTCTGGGCGCTGCTGCAATTTGCGATCTGGCACCATTTTTTCATCGACGGCAATAGCCGGAGGCCTCCGCTGGACCTGAACCCCCTGGAAATTCTGCAGCGATGACGCCACCGTCCCATAACCCGCCGCGAATCGCCATCTTCGCTTCTTTTTCCGGTGTCGGGGGCGTCGAACGCATGCTGCTGAACCTGGCCGAAGGCCTGCTTGGTTGCGGCTGTCGCGTGGATCTTTTGCTGATCAAATCGAGCAGCCTTCATCTGGAGACGGTGCCGCCGGGGCTGAACATCGTCAAACTGCGGGCGAATCACTCCTGGGGCAGTCTGCCGGAGCTGGCCGGCTACCTCGGCCGCACCCGGCCGGACGCCTTTCTGGCGGCCAAAAACCGCGCCAACCAGGTGGCCATTCTGGCACGGCGGCTGAGCCGGTCGCCCACCCGCCTGGCGGTGCGCATGGGCACCCACACATCGACCGCCATCGCCGGCCGCGGGAAGTTTAAAAAAGCGCTGTGGTATCTGCCCATCAGGCTTCTCTACCGGCAGGCGGACGATATCGTGGCCGTTTCCGAGGGCGTCAAAAATGACCTGCTGCGCATCACCGGCCTGCCGCAGGAAAGAATCACGGTCATCTCAAATCCGGTCGTATCGAACCGGATTTACGAGCTGGCCGCGGCCCCGGCCCCGCATCCGTGGTTCAAGGACACCCAAATTCCCGTTATTGTGGGAGCCGGACGGCTGACGCGTCAGAAAGATTTTCCGACTCTCGTGCGTGCCTTCGCAAGGGTCCGGGCATCCCGAGCCTGCCGCCTGATCATTCTGGGCGACGGCAACGATCGGCAGGAACTGATATCCCTGGCACGGCAATTAGCGGTCGATCGATGGATCGACCTGCCGGGTTTCAGCCCCAATCCTTACGCTTACCTTCGCCGGGCCGCGCTGTTTGCCCTCTCGTCCCTCTGGGAAGGCTCCCCCAACGTCCTCACGGAGGCCCTGGCCCTGGGAACGCCGGTCGTGGCGACCGACTGTCCCAGCGGTCCGCGTGAAATCCTGAAGGATGGGCTGATCGGCCGCCTGGTGCCGGTCGGCGATGCCGAGGCGCTGGCCGCGGCAATGATAGAAACCCTTCGCATCCCGCCGGATGAAGCCCTGCTGAAAAGCGCGACGCGCGACTACACCGTCGAGTACAGCAGTCGCAAGTATCTGGAGCTCCTCGTGGGACGACCCGTCGACTGGTCGCAGCGGGGGCAAGACAAATGACCCGGACCAGGTGATCACATGTGCGGCATCGCGGGATATATCAGGTTTCACGGGGCAGCGGAGCCGGACGAACTTGTCCGGATGGCCGAAAGTCTGCGGCATCGCGGGCCCGATGATCTGGGAGTCTATACGCACGGCCCCGCCGGGCTGGCCCACGCGCGCCTGTCGATCATCGACCTGTCCGGCGGCCACCAGCCGCTATTCAATCAACAGAAAACCCTCGCGCTGGCGGCCAACGGCGAAATCTACAATTACCTGGAACTGCGCGCGCGCCTGCGGGAAAAAGGGGCCGTCTTCCTTACCCATTCCGATTCGGAAACGATCCTGCAGGCCTATGCCGTTTATGGAAATGCGTTTCTGAAGTACCTGCACGGCATGTATGCGTTCGCCATCTGGGATGCATCGAACAACCGGATGATACTGGGGCGCGACCGCCTGGGGATCAAACCCCTGTATTATCTTCAAACGCCGGACAGGTTCGTGTTCGCCTCCGAAATAAAAACGCTGCTGCCGATGATCGCGGGCCGGCCGGCCGTCAACCCCCGGGCCTTGCTGCAGTTTCTCGAGCACGGCTTCAGCACCGGCGCGGAGACAATCGTATGCGGCATTAAAAGGGTGATGCCCGGCGAGGCGTTGACAGTCGATGGTACGGGCCGGATCGAAAGACTCAACTACTGGTCGATAAACGATATCCGGCCCTTTGACGGCACTTATGATGACGCCCGCGATACGTTCGATCACCTCATCGACCGCGTCATGACCGAACACGTGCGGTCCGACGTCCCGTATGGGCTGTTTCTTTCAGGAGGGGTTGATTCCGGGACGCTGCTCTCCCTGCTGGCCCGCTTCCAGGATCATCCCGTCCGCAGCTTTTCGGTCGGATACCGGGCGAGTTCCGGACGCAACGAGCTGACCGATGCCGCCCGCATCTCCCGCCTCTTCGGCACGCGGCACACCGCGCTTCTCGTCGACAACGACATGCTGTTACGGCGCATTCCCCACGTGGTCTGGGCCGCGGACGAGCTGATGCGGGATTTTGCCTGCCTGCCGACCTCGATTCTGGCTGAAGCCGCGGCCGGTGAGCTGAAGGTGGTCTTCACGGGTGAAGGGGGCGACGAAGTGTTCGCCGGTTACGGGCGATACCGCAGACTGCGGTGGCAGCGCTTTGTCAAAAATCTGTTTTACCCCGGTTCCGACGGGTTTCGAACCCGCAGCCAGTGGCCGCGTCGCATGAGTTCGGCCGTGTTCGGCACCGAATTGAAAAAAATGAGCGCCGAGCGGCCCCGGCCGATGGTTGCGGCCTGGCAGAAGACACCCCCCTCGTGGAGCTTTATCAGGCGTGCCCAGGGCACCGATATCCTGGAAGCCCTTCCCAACAACCTGCTGGTCAAGGTCGACCGCATGCTGATGGCCTTCGGGCTCGAAGGCCGGGTACCCTACCTCGACCATCGCGTGGTCGAGTTCGGCCTTTCACTTCCCGATCATTTCAAGGTAAAGTCGCGCCGGGGTAAACTCTTTTTAAAAAAATGGGCGGAACCGGCCCTGCCCGCCGACCACCTGCATCAGAAAAAACGGGGGTTTCACGTGCCGATAACCGCTTTGCTCGCAGACAAATTCCTGGGCCGGCTGGAAGAAAAGCTCACCGGCAACCCTGCCGTTGGCCGCTGGTTCAATCCGCGGGGAATCAAAAGGCTTTTTCTGCGCCACAGCCGCCGGAACGACATGGCGGTCGAGATCTGGTCTTTGATGCACTTCGCCATATGGCACCGCCTCTTTATCGACTGTCCCGACCAAAGACCGTCGATGACAGAAAATCCCCTCGATTGGGTGTCATAACGACCGCACCTGGTAATGCTATCGGCTTTAAGATAAAGATTTTGGCAAGGCCGGAGGGCGGCGGCTGTAGTGTCATACGCCAACGACCGATACCACAGCCAAAACCATTATCTTGAAGCCTATAAAAAAGGAACTGCTGCATGCTGCTGTCACTGCGATACAGGTTTTTATTCGTGCACATCGCCAAAACCGGCGGGACCAGCATCCGGGCCGCCCTCAACCGCTATCGCCGGCGGGACCCGTACTATCTGCCGCAGGCGGTTTGCAGCCGGATCAGCCACCTGACCGGCCACCGCATCGGCTGCAAATTTCCGCGGCACGCCAAGATCATCGCCGCCCGGGAAATGCTGCCCCGTGAGTTATTCGAGATACTGTTCAAATTCGCTTTCGTTCGCAACCCCTGGGACCTTCAGGTCAGCAGCTTTCACCACATCCGGCGCGAAAGGCCGCATCTCATGGCGGGTCACGACGATTTCGAGACGTTCTTGCGCTACAAATTCGATCCGAACCGGCCGTATCAATTCCACATCGACACCTCTATCGAGCCTCAAAGCGACTACCTGGTCGATTTGCACGGCCGGGTGGTGGTCGACTTTATCGGGCGCTATGAAAATTTCGCGGCCGATTTCAAGGAGGCCTGCCGGCGAATCGGCATTGCGCCGCCGCCGCTGACACATCAACGCCGGGCCAAAAATCGCGGGGGGTATCGCCGCTACTACAGCGATGCCGCGGCTGAATTGGTCGCCGGACGATTCAGGCCGGACATAGAACGGTTCGATTACACATTTTAAACCCGGGCTATTTCCGGTTCAGATTCGTCAATCCATGGCAAGTTTTCCGGTTGCGTCTCTGAATAATCTTCTTTCGCCCATTTCTTCGATGACGATGTCCGGTTTGAAGGTCGTCAACAATTCTTCCATTATTTCCTGGTCATAGTACTTCCACAAGAAAACTGCTTTTTTGAAATGCTCGGCCAAAAATGGGACGAGCAGGGAGGTGAAGGAGTCTCTGAAGATGATCGCCGTCAATTGACCGGCGGGACATTCAGTGAAAAACGCCTTCTCCAACATGCCGGAAGTATCCCAGGCGCCGATCTTTAATTCATTTAATTTCGAACATTGAGAGGCCATATCGAGTACCGGCGTAATTTCCCGCATGGTTTCTTCCTTTTTGATCATCACGGCCAGGTCGCCGCCCTTTTCGGGCCGGGTTCCGGTTTCACGGTAATTTCTTGCAGCCAGATTGCGTTGCGGAAACATCTGTTGGAGTTTCGCCATGATTTCTTGATAGCCGGCTTGGGCGCCGCGCATGTTCCAGTGGCTATCCGTGAGATGGTAAATGCGATGACGGTTTTTTGCGGCCAGCAGTGCCGGCCGCAGTTCAATGAAGTTAAGGTCGGGTTGCAGTTGAAAATGGGCCGTCAATTGATCGAAACGGGTCTGCCCCCGCCGGGTGTAAATATAATCGGGAAGGTATTCGGGATAAACCGTCTGCTTGCCGGGGACGACGATAAAAAGATACTTGATGCCCCTGGCGGCCAGCCATTTCTGTTTGTTCCTTGCATTTTCTTCAATCACCTTCAGCTCATCGGGCGTAAAAGGATTGAAACCCATGTAATCTTCAATCACTTTGTTCCTGGTAAGGAAAAGCCACCCCTCCTTGCCGAACAAAACGTCCGGCACAGGTGATTTATTGAAATATTTGTGCAGTATTCGGTTATAACTTCGAATAAATCTCTCCCTATAACCAAAGTGATCATTATAATACGCTTCGAATTCAGGAATAAATTTCTTGGCGTTTTCCCAATCGAGTTTGATATGAGGCGGTTCCGCAAGTCTTCGTTTTTCGGCCGAGGAAAAAAGTATTCTTTCAGTGGTCATCGATTTGATCAGTGGTGCAAATATGAGCACGATGAAAACCCCGACGAGGACGAAACCGGAGAGACCGGGAAACCGGCGCTGCCGATCGCGCGCGCTATTTCCGTTTGCGGCGGCGGCCGGTTCGCCGGATCCGGTGGAGGGCGAATCGACACCGAAGGAAGAGGGTTGCGGTGCGGGCGGATCCACGGCATCGATCGCACCGTGATCAATTGCGGTCAACTGTGATTTATCCAACCGGCAGACCCCGTTAAAAGCGATAGTAGATAAAAGGATTATACGTGCCACTCGAAAGAAAAATGATCGACATGTAGAAAACAATGACCAGCACTGAGGTTTTCACCAGGTTGGCCGATTCGTCCACGATGGTTGAAAGAAGTCGGCCGGACGTGTCTGCCAAGTAAGTTACAAGTTTTTTCAACGGGTTCAAGACGGGAAACGAAAAGATGATGCCGGCGATGATGGCGGCACGGATGTCTTGGTCCAGATGAAGCAATGCCGCGGTCACCGGGTTGGCGTCATACCCGAAACCGTGCATGACCGCCAGGTAGTCCATGGCCAGGGGCACCGTGTCGGCCCGGAAAATTGTCAGGCTCGTCGTAAAAACATACAATGTATATAGGTTGGGCAAGGGGAAAGGCTGTTTTTTGAGCACCCGGTTCAACCCGAGCCGCTCCAACACCATGAAGGCGCCGTGGCAGAGCCCCCAGATAACGTAGTTCCATTTGGCACCGTGCCAAAGGCCGCACAGAAAAAAGACCGTGATCAGATTCAGATAGGTCCTGACGGGACCGAGCCGGTTGCCGCCGAGGGGAATGTAGAGATAATCCCTGAACCAGGTCGACAGCGAGATGTGCCAGCGCGTCCAGAATTCGGTAATGGATTTTGACATGTAGGGGTAATTGAAGTTTTCCAGGAACCGAAAGCCGAACATCCGGCCCAGACCGATGGCCATGTCCGAATAGCCCGAAAAGTCAAAATATACCTGTAGGACGAAACACAGCGACCCGAGCCAGGCATATGCGGGGGACAGGGAAGCCGGCGGCAATGCGAAGGCTTTGTCGGCGATAATGGCAACCTGATTGGCAATCAGCACCTTCTTTCCCATGCCGATGATAAATCGTTCGACCCCTTCGGCAAAATCCCGCAACCGGATGCGACGGTGTGCGATTTGCCGGGCGATGGTCTGATAGCGCACGATCGGACCGGCGATCAGCTGGGGAAACAGCGCAATATACAATCCGATGTTGATCGGGTTTTCCTGGACCTCGGCATCCCGCCGCCAGACATCGATAATGTAGGACAGGCACTGGAAAGTGAAAAAGGAGATGCCGATGGGAAGATGAACCGGTGCAACTTCCAACGGACCGAAACCGACGGCCTGCAATATGACATTGAGGTTATCGACCAGAAAATTCGTGTATTTGAACACGGACAATAGCAGGACGTTGAAAACGATCCCGCCGACGATGAAGATTTTAGATACGGCGCGACTTCTGAAATGATCGATACCCATCCCGACCCCATAATTGACCGCAATGGAGGCGAGCATGATCAGCGTGTAAATTGCTTCACCCCAGGCGTAAAAAACGAGGCTGGCAAGCAACAAGAGCGCATTGCGGAGCTTCGACCCGACCAGGGCATAAAGAACCAGGGTTACCGGCAGGAATAAAAAAAGGAAAATAACGGAGCTAAAGACCATTATAGCCGTTCCTGGAACCGTTGCCTGCGGTTTAACCGCGCAGGCGCCTGATGATGTCGGCCTCGAAGGCCGCCGCATCGTCGCCGAAAGAGATCCGGACGCCAAGCACCGCCAGGTCGACGGGCCATTGGCGCTGGTGACCCAGCCGCACGGCATCTTTTTCCGTGGTGCACACGACCTCTGCGCCCGACCGGCGGGCGGCCCGCAGCAGCGCCGTCACGTCACGCTTGGTATAGGCGTGGTGGTCCGCAAATTCCATAAACCCCTTCAGATCGCAGGCCAGCCGGCGGATGGCTTTCGCAAATTCGCCGTTGTCGGCGATCCCGGCGAAAGCAAATACCCGCCGGCCGGCCAGGCGCCCGATATCCAGCGCCGGTTGCCGGGTAACATCACGCGCGGCCCGGCGCCGCCCGGCCGCTGTCCACTCGAGCAGCTCCGGAACGTGAACCGATCGATAGAGCGGCCGCCGATTCAAGAGGCGGCGCAGGCGGGGGACGGAAGCGGTGTCGCCCGCACCCGGGGCGGTTCGGGTCAGGATGAAGATGTCGCCGCGCGCGAGCGCCGCCGCCGGCTCCCGCAGGATTCCGCGCGGAAGAAGATGCCCGTTGCCGAAAGGCCGGCGGGCGTCGAGCAGCACCAGGTCGATATCGCGCGATAGTTGCCGGTGTTGAAAGGCGTCGTCGAGAAGGATCACCTCCGGCTTGAAGCGGTTAACGGCCAGCATTCCGGCTGCATATCGATTTCGGCCCACCACGACCGGCACCGCGACCGCGAGCAGCCTGGACGCCAGCAGGAAGGGCTCGTCCCCCGCGGCCGCGGCCGGCAGGCTGATTTTTCTCCCGTCGCTGACGATGCCGCCGACCTTCTCGGCGCCGCCCTTGTACCCCCGGCTGACGACCGCGCACCGCCGTCCCGATTGCTGCAAGCGCTCGGCCAGGTAATAGACCAGAGGTGTTTTTCCGGTACCGCCCACCGTGATGTTGCCGATGGAGATGACCTTGCAGGGCAGCCTTCTAACGGCCAGCCGGCCGGCGCGGTAGGCGCGCGCTCTCAGACTGACGGCCGCCCCGTAAAGCACGGAGGCCAGGGTCAACAGGGAAACCGGCGACATGCGTCTGAAAGGCGTATCGGAAACCATCACCCGTTTAATGTGTCGTTTCAGCAGGTCCATGTCAGCCGGAAGCCTCATTTGAGTCCAATGACGTCGACGAAGACACGCTCGGTTTTTTCGACTGCTTCTTTCAGCAGCAAAAAAAGGGGTGCTCTGCGATCTCTTTCATCTCTGCGGTGAATGTTCTGCAGCCGGTCGCCGGCGTATCTTCAGGCCATCCGGTGTCGGCGCACAAGAACCTCATTCGACATACAGCAGGTTCAGCACACCGGCGCCGAGAAAAACGATGTTGGTGGTCCAGGCCGCCACAACCGGCGGCAGGACGCCGCCATAGCCCAGTGACAGGCAAAAGCTGTAAAGTGTCCAGTACAGCAGCGCCACGCCGATGCCCAGCGCGACGGTGAGCGCCAGGTTTTCCTTTAGTTTCTTGTTCACGCCAATGCCCAGCGCCAGGATACACAAGACGAGGCAGACGAAAGGAAAGGCGATTTTGGCCTGCCAGTCCACCCGGTAGCCGGTGGCATCGTAGCCTTCAGCTTCAACGCTTTGAATGTAGGCGAACAGTTCCATCAGGTTCATCTCCGTCGATTTCTTCGACACCCGCTTGAGATCATCGGGCCGGGTGCCCAGCGACTCGGCGCGCTCTTCATGAAAGGTGACCGTGTATTCGCCCGTCGCGGGGTCCAGGACCTGTTCGAGAACGTCAAAAAGGCGCCAGCCGCCTGCCGCAAAGGACCCCTTGACCGCATCCACCTGCCGCACCAGCCTGAAGTTCTCGTCGAAGAAATAAAGCGTGATCCCGAAGATCGTCTGACTGGCCGGATTGTAGTAGGTGATGTGCGTGATGCTCCGATTGCCCTTGATCCAGATGTTCTTCTGTCGGGATGCGAGAATTTCCTTCTTGTCGACTTCCCGCGTATACAACCGGTTGGCCTTGCTGAAGGTGAT
Source organism: Desulfobacterales bacterium (assembly GCA_049281435.1). Taxonomy (GTDB): domain Bacteria; phylum Desulfobacterota; class Desulfobacteria; order Desulfobacterales; family SG8-13; genus JARFQH01. Next base: position 3,445 of record JBAPSB010000203.1, on the reverse strand, counting down.
GGGCACGAGAATGTCGGCGTTTATAAACAGCAGCAGTGCGGACAACACCCCCAGGGCCACGATCGATTTTAAGAAAAAGAGCATGCCGACGCCGCCGCTGCGCAGCGCGAGCAATTCATTGCGCTTGTTCATCAAACCCAGCACGACCAGCACCGCCAGCAGCAGCGCCAGGGGAAAGATCTGGGCAATGACAAACGGAATCCGCAGCATGAAAAAATACGCCGCCCGGTGAAACGGCAGACCCGCTTCCATGAAGTCATCGATCTTTTCGAAGAAATCGATCGCCAGGAAAATACCGATCACGGCCAAGAGGATGAGGGCCAGGTATTTGAAGACCTCGCGATTGAAATAGCGGTCGAGAATCAGCATAGCATCGATGGCCGGCCGGCATGGTTTTTTTTTACCGGCCCGGCTTTCGGAAATTATGGTTTTTATGGACAGGCGGTTATAAACCCCGCGGGCGGCCGCGGGGCAGCGGCTTTCTGCCGCTCATCTCCGGCGGTGCCCGAGACGGCCCATTTCCCGCACCAGGGTCTGAAGCGGCACCATGAACCGCACGGGGCGTTCCCGCGCCGATTGCAGAAACAAAAAACCGCCCAGGATCCCCATGACGACATTCGGAAGCCACATGGCCAGGGCTGGCGACAGGCTGCCGCTTTCACCGAACACGTGGCCGGCCGAGAGCAACAGGTAGTAAAGCAGAAAAAAGAACACGCCCACCACCAGTCCGATCGAGCGCCGCGTCGATCTTGACTGAATGCCGAGCGGGATTGCCAGAATCCCGAGCGTGAAGCAGGCAAACGGCATCGCCACAATGCCGTGGAGCCTGATCCGGGGCTTGACGAGAAAGGGATCGTCAGCGGGCGACTCCCGCAGGAGGCGGAAAAGTTCGTCGAAGGGCATCTCCTTCCACTGGTTGCCGGAATTGTCAACCGCCTGCAGGGCCTTGTTCAGATCGAGCCGGATGTCATAGCTGTCGAAGGTGATCGACTGGGCCGAGCGCTTTTCGATATTGACTTGATTGATTCTGCCGTCGTAGAGCCGCAGGTAGTAGACCAGAGAGCCCGGTTCCCTGAACAGTTTGCCGCGCGGTGCCGCCACCGTGGTGGCCATGTTCTTCTCGCGCCGATCCTCGATGAAGACATCGATCAACAGTTTGTTCTTCGAGTCGACCTCGTTCACATACAGCATCACGTCTTTGAAGCTGTCATTGAAGGTGCGCTCCTTGAGTCCGATGTCGAGATTTTGTGAAAATACCTCGAAGGTGAGATCTTTAATAGCTTGTTTGCTGGCCGGAGCGCCGAAGGCCGCCATGTAAAACGTCAGAGCGGCGGCACCCAGACAAAAAAGAAGAACCGGTGGCAGCATGCTATAGAGGCTGATGCCGCCGGTTTTCATGGCGATGATCTCGTTGTCGCCGCTCATCCGCAAAAAGGTCAGCAGCACGGCCAGCATGACGGACATGGGAATGACATACTTCAAAAAAAACGGGGTCGAGAAAAACAGGATCTTGAGGATGGTGAAAAGACCGACGCTGTAATTGACGATCATGTCGGTAATTTGAAGTATCTGGGCCATCAGGAAGACGAAGGTGAAAAAAACGAGGTTGACGGCAAAGGGCGCGAAGAGTTCTGTGAAAATGTAGCGGTTGAGAAGCGTATTGAGTTTCATGGCTGCCCGAACGCTCGTGGCCCTGACGGTTGCCGCCGGTTATTTGGCAGCGGGCGGGTTGGGGTGCGGTTCGCCGGCTGCGGGCTCGTCGCTGAACTGCATCTGATATAGCCGGAAATAGGCCCTGCGCAGCGCCAGCAATTCCTGGTGGCTGCCCTGTTCCACGATCCGCCCGGCGGAGAGCACGATGATGTGATCGGCGCTCAGGATCGTCGAGAGCCGGTGCGCAATGACAAACGTCGTGCGGCCGTGCATCAGATTTTCGAGCGCTTTTTGCACCGTTTTCTCCGCGCCCGTGTCCAGTGAGGCCGTCGCCTCATCGAGAATCAGTATCGGCGCGTCCTTGAGCAGCGCCCGCGCAATGCAGATCCGCTGTTTTTCGCCCCCCGACAGCCGCGCCCCCAGCTCCCCGATGTTGGTGTCGTATTGTTTGGGAAAGCCCAGGATGAAATCATGGGCAAAAGCGGCTTGGGCGGCGGCCAGGATCTCTTCTTCAGCCGCGCCTTGGCGGCCGTAGGCGATGTTGTTTCTGACGCTGTCGTTGAACAGAATCGGCTCCTGCGTGACGATGGCGATCTGGCGGCGCAGGGATGCCAGGGAAAGCCGGCGGATGTCGCTGCCGTCGATCGCAATCACTCCGCCGGAGACATCGTAGAAGCGCGGAATCAGGTTGACCAGGGATGTCTTGCCGCCGCCGCTCATGCCGACGATGGCCAGCACCTTACCCGGACCGACTTCCAGGGTGACATCCTGCAGCACCAGGTCGTCGTCGTATTTGAAATAAACGTGCTCAAATACGACCCGGTGCGGGCGGGTTTCGATCTCGACCGGGTTGGCGTCTTCGGGGATGCCGGTGTCTTGTTCGATGATATCGAAAATACGGTCGGTGGCCGAGAGGCCCCGTTGAATGGCGTTGTTGAATTTGCTCAGGTCCTTGACCGGCTTGTAGAGCAGCAGCACGGCCGTCAGGAAGGAGAAAAAAGTGCCGGTCGTGTAGGTGCCCGAGACCACCTTCAGCCCGCCGTACCAGATGATCAGCGCCGCCGCCAGCCCGCCGAGAAACAAATTGATGGGGCTCGTGATGACCCGCGCCTTGGTTTCCTGCATCTCCATACTGAAGAGCCGGGCGGTTTTGTCGAAAAATCGCTTTTTCTCGTAAGTCTCCATGCCGAAGCCCTTGACGATTTTATTGCCGCTGAAGGTTTCGTGCATGAAGGCGCTGATATCGGCCATGGCCTCCTGGCAGCCGGTGCTGGTGCGCCGCACCCGGCGACCGAAGATGACGATCGGAATGAAAGCCGCCGGCAGCACCAGGACTGCAAAAAGCGCCAGGTGCCAGATCTGAAAGAAAATGACGAAGACCAGTCCGATAATGGTGAAACAATCGCGCAGGGAGCCGGTGATGGTGGAAGAGAGCATGTCCCTGACAAAGTTGACGTCATTGATGATCCGCGACATCAGGACGCCGGTCGTCTCCTTGTGGAAAAAGGCCAGGTTCAGGTCCTGGATGCGGTCGTAGAGGCGGTTTCGCAAGCGGCGGATCATGTTCTGCCCGACGTAGCTCATGAAGAAGTCGCCGTAATACAGGGCCACGCTGCGCAGGAGATAAATCCCGACGATGCCCGGTGGGATCAGTTTGAGCATGGACGCGTTTTTACTGATGAAGATGTCGTCGAGGACCGGCTTGACCAGAAAGGCGGCGGTCGAGGTGCCGGCGGCCTCCACCAGCATGCAGGCCATCGCCAGCAGAAGCCGCGTCTGGTTCTCCTTGACC